>CASBHZ010000004.1 GCA_949123685.1 uncultured Bacteroidales bacterium
ACTGGAGTTCAGACGTGTGCTCTTCCGATCTGGATGTCATACCCCACGTTTGGAAGCACGTTGTCAAGGCGGTCTCCCCGCATATGGATTATTTTGCCGGGTTCACCTACAGCCTCTATCCTCCCATGCACTATAAGGGAAGCTCCATCGTGAAAAAGTAGTCTCGTGTTCGGATCGATTCTTAAGGTGGCGTTCCGGTCGACCACCAATGAGTCAAAAATGACGTAGGGCTGTTCCGCTGTCAGTCTTGTGTCCTCGGATATCCGGTGTGAACGCAAACGGGTCACGTTCTGCCCGTAGGCTTCAAGCAATACGGTCTGTGTTACACCGTTGGTTACAAACTCAAGTTCATCTTCCACGCGATAAGGCTCATTGCCTGCAGTTTCGGGAATGAAACATTCGATGAACATGAATATGGAATCCTCTTTCCAGATTTCCACGTCATGAAATGTCTTGCCGCTCACACCGTCTACATTGATCTGAAAATTTGAATCGGGGTTTTTGAGCCTTATGGAAGAGATCACGATACCTTTCTTTGCCCGGTTGGCAACCACCAGACGAGCTGTCGGTGTGCCAAGGTCGGTAAAAACGGTATCGAAATTTACCGTGTCACGCGAAAATGTAAGTATGTCGGTCGGGGAGGTGGATATGGAGTCACTGATGCAAGAGGTGGTGATTAAACCAATCCATCCGATCATTGTCATAAGAACTAAGAAAGCTTTCTTCATAATATATTAAAAACGTCTCAAAGGCGTTTCTATTATAGCAAGACCGCCGAGAGGCTGATAGAATAAAGAAACTACTCATGAAATATATGATTATAGCGGGGGAGGCTTCCGGAGACCTCCATGCCGCCAATGTTATAAAATCGTTAAAGAAAATAGACACGGCGTCCGATATCCGTTTTTTCGGAGGGGATCTGATGGCTAAGGAAGCCGGGCATGCGCCTGACCTCCATTACGATCAGATGAATGTGATGGGATTCAGCGAAGTGATTCGTAAGCTTCCTGTGATAATGCGTAATTTAAAGCAGGCTAAGACTTTATTGCGCGATTTTCATCCTGACGCGCTTATTCTGGTTGATTATCCCGGATTTAATCTCAAGATGGCTAAATTCGCACACAAACTTCACATCCCGGTCCATTATTTCATTTCGCCCAAAGTCTGGGCGTGGAAAGAATGGCGGGTGAAGAAAATCAAGAAGTATGTGGATCGCCTTTATTCCATTCTTCCGTTCGAAGTGGGGTTCTTTAAGAAGCATAATTATGACGTGACATATGTGGGTAATCCGTCTGTGCAGGAGATTGCTTACAGCATAGGTCATATTCCGCCCAAGAAACATTTCATGGAGCGGCAGGGTCTTGACGATCCGCGTCCGATTATCGCTCTTCTTCCCGGTTCGCGCCGTGGCGAGATACGCAATAATCTTCCGCTTATGATTGCTGCGGCAAAACGTTTTCCTGATTTCCAATATGTAGTAGGGGCGGCTCCGGCAATTCCGGAGAAGTTTTATCGCGAGATAGCACAGGATCCAGGACTCAAGGTGGTGTTCGGCTCAACTCATACTCTTTTGAAATATTCGCAGGCGGCTGTCGTGACATCAGGCACGGCAACCCTCGAAACGGCACTGATCGGCACCCCGCAAGTGGTGGTGTATCGTGCCAACGGGGTCAAGCTCTCGTATAAGATAATGGAGAAGATGCTGAAAGTGAAATATGTGTCGCTTCCTAACCTGATAGTTGGAAACAATATAGTGCCCGAGCTATTGGTGCATAACTGCACTGTCGGATCTATTTCCCGTGAGCTTTCTCCGATTTTGCAACCTTCGCCACGCCGAGACTGGCAGCTTGCAGGTTACCGAACGATGCAAAGAAAGCTCGGCAACTCCGTTGCTTCGGAGTATGTTGCCGAGCTTATAACTGATTCTTTGGGCGTGTCGGAATCTGAGGAATCAGCTCAGGATCCTGTTAGATTGCAGACACGCAAACGGTATCGCCGGAAAAGGCAACCTCAACGCGAAGCGTCCGGGTCTTGACATCGTATTCCCATTTACCTCCTGTCACTTTCGTGGGTGCCTTAACGCCGACAATCTCCAATGATATTGTCTGCACTTTTGGCATGCCTGTATAGCTCCCTTCCGAATTGATGATGACGTTTGTCTCGTTACCGTTTTTCCAACCTTTGAATGTGGTAAGGCGGTATTTGCCTTTTGTCAAAGAATCCGGACTTTTACGGTCGTCTTCAAAAAGTGTATAGGACGATTCTTGATTTGAGGGGAAGTATTTCACAGTCAGTTCCGACGGATTGTATTCTGTTACGTTGCCTATCGGTTGTGTGTACTGGGGTATAAAGCTTCCGGTTTTTACGAATAAAGGCAAGGTGCCTAAAGGAGCTGCGACAACGGCTGTTGTTCCTCCTTTGTAGCTAATGCGTGGGTTATTCCAGTTGATCCATTCTCCTGCAGGGAAAAGGACCTTGCGTGATTTGGCTCCTTTGGTCATTACCGGAGCAACCAGCACTTCGCTTCCCCATAAATATTCATCCTGCACGTTAGTAAAGCGGTTGTCGTTGCCGTCTCCATAGAAATTTACCGGACGGGCAAGAGGCAACCCTTTTGCAGCATTCTCATATGCAAGGGTATAGTTATATGGAAGCCATTCATATCGCATTTTTATGAAACGCTTGATTATCTCCTCCTGTTTAGGATAATGGTAAGGTTCCGGCTTATATTGGGCGTGTGTGCGCAAGACAGGGGTGAACGTCCCCATCTCTATCCAACGGACATAAAGTTCAGGGTCATATGGATGAGCGGGATCTACCGCGAAACCACCTATGTCGGAACTCATGTATCCGAGACCGGATAATCCGGAATTAAGCATGAGGTTTACCTGCGGTTGCAAACCGCCCCAAGAACGAGAAACGTCCGTGGTCCAGGGAAACACGGAATATCTCTGCAATCCTGCGGTGCCGCCTCGCATAAGCAGTATGGGGCGCTTGTCAGGAAAATCTTTCCTTAATCCTTCATATATGAGGCGGCTCCATTCATTGCCGTATACGTTGTGATACTGAGATGCAGTCTCGCCGTTGGCATGGACAATAGTTAGCGGATGCACTTCCGGTTCGCCAAGGTCTCCCCACCATCCCGCCAATCCTTCGGCGGTCAAAGGCTTAAGTCTTTCCCAAAGCCACCGGCGAGTGTCCGGATTCGAGATGTCGAACATGCCGGCATCCCCGACCCAAGTTGTCACGTCGTGTGTCGTGCCTTGTGAATCATGTGTGAGCATCCCCTTTTCGTTCAGGAAATTATAATTGTCGATTGCCCCTTTCTTGTTGATGTAAGGTTGTGAGATCAATATGGTGTTGACTCCCATAGCGTTGAGTGAGTCAAGCATTTGACGGTGGTTGGGGAATTGCTTAGGGTCCCAGGCGAGACGCCCCATGTCGGTTTCCACACCATACCAATAGAGGTCGAATACGATGCCGTCAAGGGGATAGCCTCTTGTTTTTAGAGAATCCACTGCACCAAGCGCTTCCTGCTCATTATGATAACCATATTTTGAAGTGATGTAGCCTAATGCCCAGAATGGGGGAAGGTCCTGGCGTCCGGTAAGTAAGGTATAGTTTGACGTGGTTTCGGAGAGGTTGCCGTTACCGTTTATGAAATAATATGATAATGGCTTCGGAGTTTCTGATATATAGGTTATAGAATCCCCTAAATTTAATGAGGAGGCTTTGTAATCGTCAAACAATACGCCATATCCGCGATCAGAAGCAAAATACGGGATAGTGATTCCCATTTGCGATATGCGCGGGTCCCCGGCTGTGTAGCCGTAATTCTGACGGTTGAACATCACTAATGTATCACCGTTAAGTCGCAACGAATGCCCACGCTCCCCGGCTCCATAAAAATTATCTTTGCCTATAGATTTGAATGAAACCCTCTTTATCTCTCCTGCGTTGCATACGCCACTTGCCTCTGAGAGGAGTGTGTCTCCCTGAAGATTGGTGAATATTGTTTTTCCGGTCTTCCGATTCACTTTAACCACCGTTGACGGGCTTACAAGAGTAAATTCATCCGGAGATATAAAAGAGCTGACTGAAGAAGATGGCGTTAATATTGCAGATTGGGATCGGGGGATAGATAACTTTGTCTGCCCGGAAGGAATGGTTGTCACTCGGAAGATATCATCGGAAACAGGGGTCACGGCAACAGTCTCTTTATCTGTCCTGACGATAAACGTGTCGCCATCTTTGCTTACGGTTCCTGTTGTGTCTACCGACAGTGCCATAGATGAAAAAGCGGCAAGGATTCCCCCTGCCGCTATTATAATTGAGATTCGTCTTTTCATGGGGTGTTGTTTTAGGTGTTAGGCTTTAGGCATTAGGTTTTAGGCTTTAGGTGTTGGGTCAAGATCTAAAGCCTAACGGCTAAAACCTAATGCCTTCATTAAAACTCAATATCCTCATTGACGGTTACATGCCAGGGAAGTCCTGATTCTGCGAGTTTTTCAAGGAAAGGATCGGGATCAAATTCCTCTACATTATGAACTCCCGGCATCACCCATTTGCCTGTGAGGAACATATAGGCTCCAACCATGGCGGGAACGCCTGTGGTGTAGCTGACTGCCTGGGCTCCGGTCTCTTTATAAGCTTCCTGGTGAGAACAGTTGTTGTAGATGTAATAAGTTGAGTCTTTCCCCTCTTTGTCAAGACCGCTTATGCGACATCCGATAGAGGTTTCTCCGGTATAGTTCTCTCCGAGTGAACCGGGATCCGGAAGGACAGCCTTTAAGAATTGTATCGGCACAATTTCCTGCCCGTTATACATAACGGGATCAATACGGGCCATGCCTATATCCTGAATTACGCGCAAGTGTGTCAGGTATTCCTGTCCGAAAGTCATCCAGAAGCGTGCGCGACGGATTGAAGGGAAGTTCAATACCAGGCTCTCAAGTTCCTCGTGATACAGGAGGTAAGACTCGCGTTCGCCGATGTTGGGATAATTCAAAGGTTTGTGGATTTCAAGATTTTCGGTTTCCACCCATTTGCCATCTTCCCAGTATTTACCTTTCTGAGTAATCTCGCGGATATTTATTTCGGGGTTGAAGTTGGTGGCGAAAGCTTTGCCATGGTTGCCTGCGTTGCAGTCTACTATGTCGAGATAGCGCATTTCAGAGAAATGATGTTTGGCGGCATATGCCACGAATACTGCAGACACACCGGGGTCGAAACCGCAGCCGAGGATCGCAGTGAGTCCTGCCTCTTCGAAACGTTTGCGGTATGCCCATTGCCAGGAGTACTCGAAATGTGCCTCATCCTTAGGCTCATAGTTGGCTGTGTCAAGATAATTGACACCACATTTCAGGCATGCCTCCATTATGGTCAGATCCTGATAGGGGAGGGCAACGTTGATACAGATGTCCGGACGGTGGCGGTTGAAGAGTTCCACCAGTTCCTCCACTGAATCTGCATCCACGCGGTCGGTGACTATGTTCTTTGCCCCGATTTCCGCAGCGATCTTATCACACTTTGATTTTGTGCGAGAAGCCAAAACGATCTCGTTGAAAACTTCCGGATTCTGTGCGCATTTGTGAGCAACTACTGTGCCCACGCCTCCGGCGCCGATTATAAGGACTTTTCCCATTTTTTTTCTTGTTTACTTGATATGTTTGCTGCAAATATACGAAATATTTACCGAATAGATAATGCATTTTGAAATCTATTAATTAAATTCGCGTTAAAAATTGGAATAGATGAATATAGAGATTAAAAATATAGATGATCTTCCTCGTGCTGCCGAAGAGTTTAAGAAAGCGATGGGCGACAATAGGCATTTCGCGTTCCGTGCAGCTATGGGTGCCGGGAAAACGACCTTCATCTCTGCATTGTGCAAGGCTCTTGGAGCGGAGGATGAAGCTTCGAGTCCGACGTTCAGCATCGTCAATGAGTATGCCGTGAATCCGGACATGACTGCTTCTTGCCGGGTGACAAAGGGAGCGGAAAAGATATATCATTTTGATTTCTATCGAGTAGAGACTCCTGAGGAGTTGCTCGACATGGGACTTGATGATTATTGGGATTCGGGATCTGTATGCCTTATCGAATGGCCTGAAATGGCACTTGATTTTCTCCCGGAAGATATTGTAGACGTGTATATTGACGTAATGCCTGACAATTCACGAGTATTGAGATGAATATTGTTTGGATAGAAGAATGTGACTCCACCAATGCATATGTCGCTTCCCTCCCTGTCCAGAAGGATGGGATTATCGTGGCTGCGAAGCGTCAGACGGCAGGCAGGGGGCAGAAGGGTAATTCCTGGGAATCGGAACCGGGGAGAAACCTTACTTTCTCAGCTGTCTGGGTTCCTGAAAATTTCGCGGCGCGCGATCAGTTTGCAATAAGTGAGGCGGTAGCATTGTCTGTCGTGGATTTGCTGAAGGGTATCAGCATTGATGCTAAAGTGAAATGGCCAAATGATATTTATGTCGGTGACAGTAAGATATGCGGGATTCTGATTGAACATTCGGTAATGGGTATGGATATATCCAGAACTATATCCGGCGTAGGTATAAATGTGAATCAGAGGAAATTTGTCAGTGACGCGCCTAATCCTGTGTCTGTAGTTCAATTGATAGGGGCGGAACTTGTCCCGGAGTTGTTGCTTGATAAATATTCTTTGATACTGGAAGGAAGGTTGAATCATATTTCTTCCAAAGAAGGTAGGGTGGAAATTCATGAAGAGTTTAAATCCCGGATGTGGCGTTTTGATGGCAATGCATATCCATTTCGCGACAGGAAGTCGGGAGAAACCTATCAGGGAGTGATTGTCGGTGTTGAGCCATTCGGTTTCCTGAAGGTGAAGAATGTTGCCGATGGAAAGGTATCGGAATATGCTTTCAAGGAGGTGGAGTTTTTGCTATCCGGAGGATTTTAACTAATTTTGCATATCTATGAATGATAAGGAAGCGAATAATAGCAAGGTGCGCATAGCTTTGGGATATGCAGTGCGCTGGTTGTTGCCACTTGCACTGACTGTGTTGCTGGTCAGTTACATGTTTAGGAAAGTAAACTTCTCCGACATGATGGATATTATCCGTCATGGTGTTGATTATTGGTGGATACTCTGTGCCATGGGCATAAGTGTGCTTTCCCATATTTTCCGGGCTTTGCGGTGGCGTATACAGTTGCGAAGTCTCGGAATCGAGGCTCCGTTTCTTGCTTTGTGCTGTTCCATATTTGGATGTTACGCCTTGAATCTTGTTTTCCCTCGTCTTGGAGAAGTGTGGCGATGCACTTATATTTCCGGGCGTGAACGCGCTCCGTTTGCCACTGTTCTCGGATCTATGGTTGCTGACAGGCTTTCCGATACGGTTTGCGTATTGTTGCTCACGGTTCTGACCTTTATTGTTGCTACTCCTGCGATCAATGCTTTCCTTACGAAATATCCCGTAGGGCAGGGGTTGGTTGCGATGGCTTCTTCCCCATGGTTCTGGATTGCAATTGTGGGTAGCTGTGTCCTGATATGGGCAATTTTCCATTTGGGCAGAGATGCGGGTCCCGTGAAAAAAGTAAGGAACTGGGGAGTGGAGACCTGGAAAGGTTTTGCAGTGGTGACCAAGATGCAAGGTAAATGGGCGTTCCTCTTTTATTCTATTGCTATCTGGAGTTGTTATTATGTGCAGCTTTATGTGGCATTCTTTGCCTTCCCTTTCACACGGGAATTATGCGCTCAGCCGGATCTTGCGTTCGGCCTTATCCCATGTCTGGTGGCATTCGTGTTGAGTTCGATCGGCATGGCTGTGCCGTCTAACGGAGGTCTCGGACCTTGGAATATTGCCGTGATGTTCGGACTTGCGATTTATGGGATAGGCACAGCCGACGGCACCGCCTTTTCGATGCTCCAGTGGTCGGGACAAACCGTGATGCTGATTATTCTCGGGATATTCACCATGATTTATATATCACTTGACAAGAAGTCTGACAAAGGTTATATGAAAAAAGATACGCAGGCAGCTGCCTGTAAATAATACAGCTTACCTATGGTTATAAAAGACGATAAAGATGATTTTTTTGACGGTCCGGATATTGAGGAAGTGCCTAAACAGCCGAAAGCGCCTGAGTTAAAACCGGAAGACCCTGATTATTGGGAACAGGATGAGTCGGAATTTGAGCATCTGCGCCCTCAGCGCAAAGGGTGGGCATTCAAGGCATGGATGGCTGCGGCGGTTGTAGTTGCAGGTGTCGTGATTTTTGCATATTTCCGTTATTTTTCTCCATATGTGTCTGAAGCCACGCAATATGGTTATGTGGAAAATATAGAGAAACGAGGAACAGTTTTCAAGACTTATGAAGGCATAATCCTGCCTTATAAGGAACTGATGGATACCACAAGAGTATATCGTGAAGATTTTAAGTTTTCTGTGAAAGATCCGGATGTTGCAGTGAGATTACGACGCCTCCAGTATGCAAATCTTCCTGTAAGGGTGCAATATAAAAAATATCATGCGTCTCTACCGTGGCGTGGAGAAAGCCGGATAATTGTGATTAAAGCGGATACTGCAGACCCCGCGAAAATCCTTCCGCCTGAATTTGCGCCATTATTGAAATAGAAAATAGATTGTTTAAATTTTTAATGTTTATTTAATTGAGGAGGCCGGGTTTTTACCTGACCTCCTCAATTCATTTACGATCCATCAACTGTCAGTCGGCGGTGTTGGTTCCTTTATATTGACCAAGAAGATTGAATCGGTGTGACACACCATCAGACAGACCGATATCATATCCTGCATTGCGCTTCTTGATGCTGACGATCTTAAGGCCGGAGAAATTTTTAGAGACGTAATTGCGGACGGTTTTGGGCACCAGAGTCTCCGGTAGTTCTTTTTTTCCGCAGTCTACTGATTTCCATTTCCCTTTGTTGCTAAACTCGATTTTCGTGCCGTTTGTGAGTTTTACGTCATAATCCGTCTTTTTCAGCAAATGCCTGTCGACCTTGATCATAGACACTTTCGCTTTTGGGAAATGCTCTGTCAGCATTTCGCGTGCTTCCTCGGGAAGTTTTTCCCGGTTTAAAGTATATGAGTCAATAAACGCGTTTGCGGCAGTGACGGTCATAAGTAAAGTCACCAGGGTAAGCAATAATTTCTTCATGCAATTGATTATTAAAATATTTTTAAATAGCTTCTTGCTTCCCTACTAACGCATATACTTTGCCAATATGATTCTTTTTAATACTCCTTATCCAACATTAGCACCACTTAACCTTTGTCATTAAATCTTTATATAGATTCGGTGTCTATACAGCGGTAAGCCTATCAGCCCACACAGAAGCATAAGTCCCACTGCAAATGTTGCGGAGGCGAGAGGGGCATTGTCAAGGAATGAGAATAGCCATGCGTATATCTCTTTTTTCAATCCCGTAGCGCCGAGTACAATGCCGGCAACATCTCCGAGCACGTAAAGGAACAGTGGATTCACACCGAATGCTTCAAAAAACTTGAATGCTTTTCCGAATCCTTTGATATCTGTAAAAAATGATATTGTCGCAAGCAATGCTGCCGCCATGCCGCAGGTGATCAGGACATAACTTGGACTCCATATGCGTTTGTTCTCAGGCAGGATTCCGCTTAGCATGAATCCTATAGTCATAAGCAGCATGGCGGTGACAAAAAGTTTTAGCAACCGCATGTCGAGTCCCTCTTTCTTCATCAATATTGCTCCGCAGCAAAATCCGATGATCGTATGTGCCACTGACGGTATCGTGCCTAAGATACCCTCCGGATCTATAGGACGTTTTGTATATAAGTGCTCCTCAGGAAGAAGCCATCGGTCAATAATGGCGTTTATATTGGTCAGGTCATTTGTGTATCCGTTCCATAATAGCAATGCTGCACCATAGGCGGCAAGCAGTGCCCCGGCTGTTATTGCCATAGCCTTGCGGCTCATATATAAAGCCATAAGCGATACGATGCCATAACACAATGCAATGCGTGTAAGAACTCCGGTGAGACGAAGGTGTGCGAAATCGAAGACACCTTTCCCGTTGCAGATATTGTCGAACCAATGTATTGCCCATCCTATAGCCATGATCAGTATCGTGCGCTTCAATATTTTATAAAGCAGGCTGTTAGATGGCTTGAAGCCACCTTTGGCAAGCGATATATATGTTGTCATCCCCATGATGAAAAGGAAAAAGGGGAAAACAAGATCGCAGATTGTGATGCCGTTCCAGGCACTGTGTCCAAGATGCCTGTAACTTTCAGGACCGCCGCCGTTGTTGACTATGATCATGCATACGATAGTCATGCCGCGCATGATGTCGAGAGATAGAAGACGCTTATGTTGGGACATGTTTTTTTAGGTGTTAGGTGTTAGGTTTTAGGCGTTAGGTCTTTGACCTAAACCTTAGTTGTTGGGGCGGGTGCTTAAAAAAACTCAAGTGTGCCTCCATTGATGATATCGGAATGGCAGATGCGCGTGGCAGGAATCTCTTTGCCGTTTAGGCGCACACCTTTCAGGTTTTTCTCTTCACCTTTGCCTGTAGATGAAGGTGGGGCTGTTATCCGGAACTCTTTCCCTGAAGATGGAGTTATCGTTATCCGCTCGAAAATAGGAGATGCGAGGTAATAATCGGGGGTGGAAGGTGCGACGGGATAAAACCCCATTGCTGAGAATACGAACCATGCTGACATCTGCCCCGCATCGTCGTTGCCCGATAACCCGCCGGGAACGTTCAGATATTCCGTGTCCATTATATGTCTGACATGGCAGCGAGTCTTTTCCGGTTTGCCAAGGTCGTTGAAAAGGTAGGCAACCTGATGACAGGGTTCGTTACCATGCCAATAACGATGCTCGCTGAACATAGAGTCAAGTTTGGCTTCTGCAGCATCTTTACCCCCTAATGCTTCAAATAATCCGTGCGTGTCGTGAGGAACATACCAGGTGTAATGGCATGGTGCCCCTTCCGTTATGGCAGCGTTGAAAGTGAATGGGTCGGTGCCGTTGACGAAACTGCCGTCGGCGTGACGCCCGTTTGCGTATCCAAACTTTGGATCAATCACGTTTCGCCAGTTGCCTGCCCGTTTCAGAAGTTTCTCTTCGTCCTGTTTATATCCTAAAAGGGAGGCAATGCGGGAGAGCGCGAAATCATCGAATGCATATTCAAGTGTGCGGGAGGTCTGTTCCCGTTGGTGGAAAGCCTCTTTCACGCCATCCTCTACCGGGATGTAGCCGTAATGTATATAGCTTTCAAGTGCACGTCTGCCCATTCCGTCGGTATATTCTTCATGAGATGATGGAGATTCGAACGCGTTCTTGCGCAGTAGTCTGTAGGCTGATTCGAGATCAAAATTCTTGACTCCTTTCACTGCGGCATCTGCAATTGCCACAGCGCAATGATCCCCGATCATTGCGGCTGTGTAGCTACCCCAGCATGGAAAGATGGGCATCCATCCCCCTTGCTCCCCTTTGAGAACAAGGCTTTGCATCATCTCGCCGCTGAGCTGAGGGTCTATCAGTGTCAACAGCGGATGCAGTGCGCGATAAGTATCCCACATGCTGAAATCGTCGTAATAATTGCCGTTTTCCATTTTCAAGATTTTGCCGCCTTGGCTGAATTTGGGATAGCTGCCGTCTACATCGCTCACCACACGCGGTAAAAGGGAACATCGATAGAGCGAGCCGTAGAATTTGGCACGGTCCTCAACATTCCCTCCTTCCACTTTTATGTGTGCAAACCGTTTATCCCATAGTTGCGAGGCTTCATTCCGTACCATATCGAAATCCCATCCGGGTATTTCAGTATCGAGATTGGATAATGCTCCCTGTATTGAGGTGAATGAACTTGCCGCCTTGATTGTTATCGGCCGGTTCTTATGTGTCTTGAAGGTTACATAAACGCCAATACCGCTTTCTCCTCCGGCTCTGTTGATGCCGGTGCTGATATTGTCATCTTTGAATGTGCCTGAACTTATAATTTCAAGGTCTTCCGGCAGCTTGACCACGAACCATCCGGCAAAGCCTGTCGGTTCGCCCCAACCCTGATAAATGCGGTGTGCAGGATTGCAGCCACGTATCTCCCGGTTGTTTAAATCCAGTTCGATGCTCCCTTCTCCTTCATCGGAGTTAGGGTTTACAACGAGGTGTCCCGTTCCGTCATTATCATATGTGAAGCGGAATATGCCGGAACGCGATAACCCTGTCATTTCTGCTTTAAGGTTTTCGTCCGGAAGATAAACGGAATAATAGTCGGGGCGTGCCACTTCCGAAGAGCGACTGATACGGGAGGTTCTCGTTTTTGGGGATGTCCGAAGACTATTACCCATCGCATGGAGTGTCATGGAGCCGTAATCCTGGGTGCAACCTCCCACAATCCAATGGCTGTTGCGAAACCCTTGAAGTCCGGAGTCGGAAAAATAATAAGGGGCGATACATTTCTGTTCAGTGTCGCGTGTCTGCGGAGTCCACAGGTTCATTCCGTGCGGCACACCTACTGCGGGAATGGTCTGTCCATGCTCTTCCGATCCTTTCCCGAAAAGTCCTGCCGTCTTGGTGACCGCAGCATCGGTGCCTACACGTGTATCAACCATGTCTAACGGACGTTCAGCATTTAGTCCTGAAGCGACATAAAGCGATATGACTGACAAAAACAGATATTTCATAAATCCTTTTTAACGCCTTACTATTTAACGACTTTGTGGGCGGTGACAGTGCCGTCGGAGTAACGGGTGCGTATGATAGTTATGCCGGAATCGGCTTGTTCTGCCAGGCGCGTGCCTTGGGGTGTATAATACTCAACCGCCACAATGGTTGGAGAAACAGACATCATGTCTTCTACTCCCGATCCGGCAGCGGCTATCACTTCTATCTCTGAAGCTGACAGTGCATGGTTATAAACACGCAAGTCGCTTATTAAGCCTGCAAAATTATTGTTAGTTGTTTTTTGACCGCGTCCGATATAAGATAGCAATCGTTCGGAGGGAATGCATCCGTCAAGACCCGTTCCGACAGCTTTACCATCTACATAAAGGGTAACTTCCCCGTTTTCGACAGCGATAGCCACATGTATACTTGTTCTTAAGGGAGCTTCAGAAGTGGTTATCACATCTTTGCTCACTCCATTTGATGCAGTCAAGGTGAGTTGACCGCCGTTGGAGAGGCTCAGATCCAGATAAGAGTCTTCACCGATGCCTGTTGAAAAAAGGGTGAGTCCGTCTACTGCGGAAGTGCGTAACGCCCTCATCATTACAGTGAAGTCTTCATGACATAGCAACGAATAAGGCAGCTGATAGTATTCTCCGCGCATTTGAAGGGAATTATCCCTGAAAGAAGATGTGGAATTTGTTTTTGCATAGAAGCCGTTTCCGGAAATGTCTGTGAGGTTTTCAGTGAATGGTAGATGTGCGATAAGTCCTTTTTTATCAGTTGCTTTTACGGAAACCGGTGTTGACGCAGTCGAGCGGTTGCCGGATGCATCCATGGCAAACACTTTATAACTATATGCCTTATTGTCTACAGAATTGTCAAGGAATGATGTGGCTTTCAGATCTCGGGCTATCGTGATAAATTTGTCACTTCCCTCTACAGCACGTAGAAGGGTGTAGGTCACTTCTCCGCTGTCTGTCGTAGGTTCCCATTCGAGAGTCACGGAGGCAGAGAGGGGTATCGTCTTCAGACCTTTGGGTGCAAGCGGCGCATCAAACTCCAATGGCGCGCCGGAGGTGAGGAGACGCCATTTCTGTGACGGTTCGTCAGTTCTTTCTTTCTGCACGAGATGACCGCCAGCCGTTCCTGATTCATATTCAAGATAAAGACCGCTGTTGCGGGAACGTATGTGGAACCAGTTGTCGCCGTCGTATTCCAATGCCCATTGCTGCACCGCATTCCCGCTGTGGCCATAAAGCCTCACGGGCGCGCCCACTTCGATGTTCCATCCGTAGTCGTCCATTGATTTGCCATCCTTGGTGCGTATGAAATAGTAACTGAAATCACCGCCGTTGTCATTTGGAACCGGTGTTACTGACCATAATTGATGATCCGCTTCGGCATAAGTTTCGGGAATGATATATGAACCGTCAGCGTTGGAGGCATTCTCCACGCTTGCAGCCTTATGGTCAGCTCCGTTAATAAGGGCATACTCCCCATTTATGTAGGGACGCACGTCCTCATTGTTTTCTATTGCGATCACGGTCTCGGCGGTGCGTTGCTTGTCTGATTGATAAGTACCGTCGGGGTCTCCCGGAAGATCTACCGTAAATTCCCTGACAGGTCCGAATCCGTCCATGAAAACATCGCCGTTTAACGAAACGAAACGATAGCTCGACGGCTTTGCCTGACGTTCGGAACATCCGAGGAAACCTTGAATTTTCCCTGATGGAGCGCGGTATACCGCACCTGCCGACCATGCGTCACGGTTCTCTGCATAGCTCAGACGGTCTCCGAAACTCGCTTTCATAAATTCGCCTCGGCATTGTTCTGCAGTGCCCCACCATATGCCGGTTTGCATTCCGTATTCAACACCTACGATAGCTTCCATTACATTATGGAGTTCGTCGGCAGTGGCATGCTTTCCGTCTTCACGCACCTTGGTAAAGAAAGAGGCATAGTTGTCAAAACTTCCTGCAAGCTGATGAGTGTTTCCTTCATCAAGGTATTCCTTGTTGTATTCATACCACTTCATCGCTTCGTCATCATTAAGAGTGTTTCCTCCGGATATGCGTATGTTCTTGAAACGCGGATATTTGTCAAAGTCCTTTAGATTCTTTGCAATTTCGTAAAAGAGTTCTATAGGTGTGCCGTTGATTTCAAGATCCGGTTCATTAAGCGGAGACGCTGTTATAACCCTGTATCCTTTTGCTTCTACTGCCGCAGCTGTGGCATCAATGAGGTCTGCCCATTTCGGACCTTGGTCAACAACATTGCCTATATACTCTTTCGGAGACCACCATGGATCGTCGGGATTCTCATATTTCCATCCTCCGTAAATCTCTTTTATTGTAGGATCGCCACCGTCAAGATTGAGCACAATGTCAACCTTTTTACCGATAATGCCAACGGTTTCCATACGTTTGTCAAGGTTTTTCCGGAGCATTTCCGGAAGCACACCCTTTTCGGTTATTTCCGCCCATGGCTGAAAAGAGACGCGTGCGCAGCTTACGGCATCTTTGCCGCAATGTCTTAAGCCTCGCAACATATTTCCATAATCATTCCATGCGGTGTCGAATCCCCATAAGATAGGGGTCTTTTTGCCTGTCGAGAAAATATCGAAAATAAGTGATCTCTGGGCAGGAGCCTCAAAGCGGTATTTGTTCCATGCCGACTGTATGTCAACGGCTTTTGGCTGTGCAAAAATCTGAGGGGCGGTAAACATTGCCACCGCAAGAAAGGCTGTCTTGTTAAAATAGTTCGATTTCATTTTTAAGGCTAACGTAATTATAAAACGGGGGTGACACTTGTGTCGGAGCAATCAATAAATTCGGTAGGGGCGGCGTAAAGTGGGAATCCGGAAGCGTTGACACGGAAATCACGCACTGTCACGCCTGATGCATTTTCTGCAAAGATACCGAAGACCTTACTCTTCACGAAACCTTCTCCCTCGCATGGGCGGCGGTCGTAGACACCTCCCTCGAATTTTGTCTGTTTTTTCAATGTCAGGTCTATATTTGACAGGAGTATCCCCGAAACTTTCCCGGGTGTGTCACAACCAATGAATATGCCGTTTTCAGAGGTGGAAGTGATGTTCAGGAAGCGTATGTTTTTCACTTCACCGCATTCACCTTTCGTAGCTCCTTTGGGGAATCGCCAGCCTGCATCTTTGTGATTACCTCTCGCTCGTGGATAGGAAGTCACATATATCGGTTCTGACTTGCCCCACCAGACATCGGAGATGAGCTTGCAGTCAACTATCATGTTTGAGAATGTAACGTCTTCCACTGTGCCTTCGTCTCGATTCTGTATGCCTATGCCTCGATTTGAATCTGTGATTATGCAATTGTCGAAAAGCACTCTGGCAATACGGTCCATATTTTCAGATCCTATTTTGACCGCACAGGAACGCGAAGTCATTATGCAGTTTGTCACCACTATGTCTTCGCAAGGTCCGTATTCTTCAAATTCACGGCGGTTTTTCAGGCATATACAGTCATCGCCGCTTTCAATGAAACAGTTGGAAATACGTACTTTGCGAGAGTGGTCGATATCTATTCCGTCTCCGTTGCGCACTTTGAGATTATTAAGAAGGGAGATATCTGATATTGCCACATCGTAACATCCTACAAGATGCACTGTCCAATATGCAGAATTGGCTATGGTAACATCAGAGATCTTTATGTTACGGGCGTTGATTAAAGTGAGCACGTGCGGACGCGGATCAAATACGGTGACAGGTTTGAGTTCGTAGGAATCATCAAGTTCTGCGCCCATGAATGCCACGGCGTTGCCGTCGATACGACCGGTGCCTGTTATTGAAAAGTTCTCTATATTTTTTCCCGACAGCCACATCATGCCTTCACCCTCGTTGGCTCCGAAAGCGCTCTCGCGATATATGCTCTCGTTCGGGTTTGCGAGTAATGTGGAATTGGGTTGCAAATGCATGTTCACGTTTGACCGCATATGCAGAGGTCCGGATAGAAATGTTTTGCCTGACGGAAAAATGACTGTCCCTCCGCCGGATGCGTTGCAGGTGTTTAAGGCTCGTTGGATAGCTTCTGCGTCATCGGTGATGCCATCGCCTTTTGCACCAAATTCAGTCACGATAAAATCACCGGCTAAACTTAAACCGCTTCCTGTCAGGAGGCACATAATGAGGCTCAATATTTTTTTCATATTCCTATCTGTTGATTATTTGAGTTGTCCAGTTTATTTCCAAAGGGTTGTTTCGCATCTCCCAGATAATGGGGAACCGTTCTTTGTCAAGAATCCACAATTCTGCGCCTTCGGAGTCGATCACGTGCAGAAGGTTGCCTATAGGTGTGGAAGTCTTATTATCAATGAAGTTATAATCCACTCCGTCATATGTGAATTTGCCTGTATCTTTCAGATTATGGTAGGCTTCATTAGAAATCAAGGCGAATGTTTCGTTGTCTGCCAATTTCACATGGTTGCCGTCTTCGGGCATACGGAAACTTAAAGAATTTCCCCTTTTTATTCCGGCATGTGTCATATGGTATGTGCCGGACCACCATTTGAGATTCCGTTCGATTCCCCAGTGAAGGGTCAGTGCTCCATCTCTTTCCGGCACGAAAACATATTGGAACTTACGTGTCTGTCCATGAAGTTTATAGACAAACTGAAGTGTGTCGGTTGTTTCAACCGATAGGAGTTTTATGGAGAAAAATCCTAAAAACGATAATATCAGAACAATTCTTTTCATCATTCAGCAAACATTTTAACGCCCCAGCTTTTGGGCTTGTTTCCCATTTTAAGTTTCAATTCTCCTCCGGAAAGGATATCTGCATGCCTGATAGTGGAATAAGGGTAGTCTTTGCCATTTAAAGTAACGGATTGTATATACTTATTCTTATCCGAAAGGTTGTCTGCCGATATGGTAAATGTCTTTCCATTGTTCAAATCAAATGAAACAGACTTTAATAGGGGAGTATGGATAAGATAATAATCTTGTCCTGCATTAGGGTAGATGCCCGTCATGTGAAACACGAGCCATGAAGACATGGCTCCCGAATCGTCGTTGCCCGGCAATCCGGCTGGTGTGTCGGAGTAATTCTTCTCTATGATTCCGAGCACTCTTTCGCTGCTTTTGTCAGGACGTGAAATCCAATGATAAAGGCATGGAGACAGGAAAGACGGCTCATTGTTGACATTGAAATAATTCTTGTCAAAGAATTTGTCGAGTCGCTTGTTGAAACTTTCATTGCCACCGCATTTTTTGATAAGTCCCGCCACGTCGTGGGGAATGCTCAATGAATATTCCCAAGAGGAGGCTTCATAAAAGAACATGTTCCACCATGGTGTGTACCATGGACCTTCAAAAGTGACGGGAGTGTAGCGGAATGTCGGTTTACGTTTCTTTGAGTGACCGAATGGGAGTTCGTCCAGCCACTTTCCGTTGGCATCCCGTGGCATTATAAAACCCTTAGTCCCATCGTGTTCGTAATCGTCACGCCACAGGTTTTTCCAGTTCTCTGATTTCTTCAGATATTCGGAGGCAAGTTCGTTGTGCCCGAGCCCCTTTGCCACAAGGTGTATGGCATAATCGCAATAAGAGTATTCCACGGTGCGGTTGCCGGCACGGGGAATGCCGTGTGGTATATATCCCAGTTCATTATATTCCCGTAATCCGCCGCGCCCTTCTGCTTCATGGTTGCCTCCGGGGTCGACAGTCGCATCCTTTAGCATGGCTTCCAACGCTAAATTGTAGTCTATCCCTTCGAGACCTTTCACAAATGCATCGGCTATCACTATCTCAGCGTTTGAGCCGCCCTGTGTGCGACCGTTGGCATTGCCACTACGGGCATCGGGCATATAACCGTCCCGTTTATATATGTTTATAAGAGAATTTACGATATCCCTCTCACGTTCCGGGTCAATTAGTGTGATCAGAGGAGATGATGAGCGATAGGTGTCCCAGATTGCATAAAAATCATCGTAATATGGGCAAGGGTCTGTCCATAGCGGATTCTCTCCGCTGCGGTCTACCGGCATTATCATCGTGTGATAAAGTCCTGTGTAAAACATCCTCTTGTGCTTATCTGATGTTTTAGGATCGATCTTGACTCTGTTTAATATATCCTTCCAGCTGCAAAGCAATTTTCCGCGTAGGTTATCGAATGTTTCCCCCTCTGTTTCCTTTATAAGATTTTCTTTTGCCTTCAATGCACTGATGAAAGAGATTCCGATTCTTATGTTCAATGTTTTTACAGACGGTGTGAATTGCATTAACACACCCGTCTTTTCTCCTGAGTCATATTGGTCTTTGCTATCTGAAATTTTACCACTTTTCCATGTAGCTGTCCTGATTGCCGGGTTGTCGGTGACCAGATAGAAATATACGGTGTATGCCCTTCCGTTGTTCCATCCTCCTCTTATGCGGCTATGTCCGCAAACTTCCCTGTCTGACAGCACTTGCACTTCCGAACCGACAAATTGTTGAGCTTCGCGGGCATCAGGCACAGGACTTTCTCCTAAGAAGAAGCCCGCATCAATCATAAGCGCCGGATTCTTATTCCCCGGATATGTGATTCTATAAGCAGATGCTTTTGATGCCGTTGTTATCTCAGTCTGAATTTTGCTGTTCGCGTATGTTGTTGCATAGTAACCCAATTCAATAGTTTCCTCAGCCCTGTAATCTATGTGGCTTATACTGTTAAGTTCTCCTTCAAAAGGCTGGATCAATATGTTACCATATTTGGGACCGCCACCGGTGCCGCTCACGTGCACTTGGGAGAAGCCGTTTACCTGTACGGGCATAGGCAACCATCCGCTATTGGGCGATGACGTGCAATCGGGTGATGGTTTGACCATTCCGTAAGGCATTGACGGACCGATGAACACCCGCCCAAGACCTTCTGATCCTATCTTGGGGTCTACATAATCCGTTACGGATGCATTTAAATGCAATATGCTCAGCAGCAAAATGATTCCCGATAGGAAACGTTTGGATTTGTCAGCCATGTTAAAAGAAACTTAAAAAACAAGGCGCAAGAGGCTACGGCCTCCTGCGCCTCAAAGGTATAGGTTAGATCGAAATTGTATTATTTGATAATGCGTTTTGTAACCTTGTTACCCTGCTTAACGATATAGATGCCGTTTTCAGGATTAGCTACGCGGATACCCTGAAGGTTGTAGTATTCAACAGGTGCGTTTTCATCCTCAACCACAAGGTCAGAAACACCGGCTCCGCCATTTTCGTCCCACATCTGGAGAGTCTGGTATGCCCATGGATGCCAGTAACCGTCACCGGTATTGGAGTTTTTACCCATACCTACCCATACTTTAGCGGGAGCGGTAAGCTCGAATTCAACATAATGATACCATTTTTCAGGTTCTGAATAGAATGCAGCAGCAGCTTCCCTCTCGCTTCCGGAGTCGTTACGATAGATAACCTTGTTTGAAGTTTCATAAGGGAATACATCATTCCAGTCATCATATTTGGCAGGGGCATCATTGCCACTTACTCTGACAGGGTTGTTATGAGGCATGGTGCTGAGGTCTCCGTTAGAGATTTCCCAGCAGTCCTTAATACGAGTGCGAACATCTGAACCTTCAGTCAGGTCACCGAAATCATCTGACCAGTTAAGATCTTTGGGGCATTCAGCATTTTTTGACATGAAGATATAGGCATGATCATAAGTGCTCTGTTGTTCGTAATCGTTTGCCGTGAACCAGTCTTTGGGAGAGCGGTTTAATCTTCCGTAAGGTTCAACTTTTGTCATGTCTTCTTTTAAGTTGCTGCAAGGCCATTTATGATTGTAGTAATTACCGTTGGCATCAACCTCTGAACCATAACGATGGAAAGTCTGCATGCCGAAACGATATTTTCCGGCGGGCAATTCAATCTGCTGTCCATATTTATAGGGTGAACCACCGCACTTACGATAGTCGCCGCCACCTGAGCCATCTTTCTGAGCATCGGGTTCTTTTACTTTATTTTCAGCGTTTGTGCAATCCCAAGCGCGCTTGGCATCGATACCATCTTTGAAGTCGCCATTTACAACGGCTATTTCACCTTTGGGGCCGGTGATCTTGAAGTTGCTGAACACTGTCCACTCGTCATGGTAGCATCCGGGATTGGCAATACCGAACACGAGGTCACCACCTTTGTGAGTGAATTTAATGCTGTTGAGATATTTGCCTGCTGTGAAATTCGCGCTTGCCTCTGAAGTTGAGTTGTGTGGAGTTGCATCTTTCTCTTCAAAAAGTCCCATAACCGGAGCTTTAGTGTCGCCAAGGAATATGAAAGCTTTGTGAAGCTCTGCGTTGCCAGGCATGTTTTCTTTTGAAAAATCATTGTTGCCGCAACGATATGAAGCGTTACATGTGAGGGTATATTCACCGGCTTCAGCCTCGGGTATCACCTGATAAAGACGGAATGCTCCGTTCCAAACCTCTCCGACGCCATCGGCAACGGCTCCGATTACGCCTTGCCATCCGGGGATATAAGCGGGTTCTTTCAGATACTTGTGGGTTACATCCACATAGTTGCCGGCTGTTGCCACCGCTGCAAAAGTCATAGCGGCACCTGCCAACATAAGGTTACGTTTTAGGTAATTAGTTAACATAAGCTTTAAATTTAGTTTGTTTAAACTTGAGTTATTCATTTTGTTTTTTTATCGGTTCTCATTCCGGATGAGGAATGAGAACCGATATATATCAGGATTAGATTATATTCCGAGATATCCTGGGTTTTGACTCCAGTTGGTATTAGTTTCAAGAATATCTTTGTGGATAGGCATCAGACGTCGGTTGGGGTCTTTTGCTCCTTGACGCTCCACCCAATGGAACTCGGTGTGTTCCGCATTGTCCCACACTTTGTAACGGTTTTTCTCGCCCCAGTCTGCCTCGAACTGACCGAAACGAATAAGGTCGTTGCGTCGCCAGGGTTCAAGTATGAACTCTCGTGAACGCTCGTCAAGAAGTTCCTGGAAGCTCGGTGTGCCCGTTACGTGCGGAGCGGAAGAACAGTCACGCACTTCGTTCATCAGTGTGGCGGGTGTTGCACCAAGTGTTGCTGTGGCGCCGCGCATGATGCACTCTGCTTTGGTGAGAAGGATATCGGCATAGCGGAAGATGGGATAGTCGTTTGCCTGCTGACGGCCCCAAAGCGTGAAGTCTTCGAGACGTGGAGGATATTTACAGAGACGTGCGCCTTTCTGAATGTTTAACAATGCTGTGCCGTTTGCAACTGTAGTCTTGTTTACTGCAGGTAGAGATTCGTCGCCAAGCGAATATATGCTTCCGTCATCGAAATCAAAGTCTTCCCTATAATTCAACTGGCCGATCACTGTATTGGGCTTTGTCGGATCCTTATAGAGCATCACGGGCTCATTCGTAAATTCATAATTGGCATCCATCTTGAATTGAGGTCCCTTGAGCACAATCTTGTTACGCTCGTCGCCTGGAAGGTTGAAGCGTGCTGCGGCTTCTTTGGTCATGACAGTGTTTCCGGCGGTGGACATGGGGTTTTCCCATCCATAAGGTGGGGGTAATAGAAGTCCCTCTTTCTTGAAAGCGAACCAACGGTGCCAAGTGGTGGTTCCATCGTTTTTAGTGGCTGGATCTACATCATGTGCGTAGATAAAGTCCTTGATGTGAACTCCATTATCCGGAAAGAATTTTTTACGGTAGCCTTTGCCTACCTCGAAAATTCCGGACTTGATAATTTCATCGCACCATTTCACGCAATCGTTCAGTTTCTCGTTGGGGGTGTCATTGGTCACGGTGGTGACAGGGTTGGTATATACTCCCCAGTTGAGATAGAGTTTCACAAGTAGAGATGCTGCCATCCAGTAGTTAGGCTTGCCATAGGTGGAGGCGTCATTCTTCTTGCTGAGCCCGTCTTCCTGGTTGAGGATTTCGAGAAGTTCTCCCTCAATCCATTTGGCAACATCGGCTCGGGGCTGACGGTCGATACGTTCCCCTTCCTGCACAACATGATCCATGATGGGTGCATCGCCATAGAGTTCCATCATCCAAAAATGATAGTAGGCGCGCATGGCACGCACGGGTGCCACTATGGCATCTTTCTGCTCCGGACCTCCATAGGCAAGAATCTTGGAGTTACACTGGGTGATACCCTCCATGCAACCACCGATCATGCGGGTGCTCCAATTATTAAGGGTGAGGGAATGTATGGATCCGTTGATGGCACGTCCATCGTCATAATAGTTGCCGATGGTGTAGCATACGCCCATTATTTCGTCTCCCTGATTTACAACCGCTTCGTTGAAGTCGCGGCCGAACCAATTGTAGAGATAACGGTAGCAGCTGTTGAACTCTCCTTCTACCGCGATCGGGTTGTCCGGCAGGGTTTCGTATCGAGTGTCCAGGTCTATATTGAGGTCGGTGCAGGCGGTCATTCCAATGGAAGCTGTGCCCAGCATCAACGCTTTTATATATGATTTCATGATCATTTTTTTCGGTTTAAGCTTAAAAATCCTGTGTTTTCTTAAAAATTGACGTTGAGACCAACGAGAATCTGACGAGTGCGGGGATAATGATCCCAGCGTGTGTCGTGTCCCGGATCAAGTCCTCCGAGATTGATTTCCGGATCGCGACCTTTATAGCCGGTGATCGTGAAAACGTTGTTGGCGGATACATAGACGCGAATATCACGAAGCCAGCCGTTGAAGCAGTTGCGGAATGTATAGCCGAGAGTCACTGTGGAGAGCTTGAAATAGCTGCCGTCTTCAAGATAACGGTTAGAAGGATAGTGTGCAAGACCATCGGTGGCGAGTTGCTCATCGCGCACGGATGCGAGCACGTTTTTACCCTGTGATATTGCACCGATATAGGAGAAGTAAGCACGGGGCTCGTTGAATATCTTCTGACCGAACACTCCGGTGAAGAAAAGATTGAGATCGAAGTTCTTCCATGTCAGGTTGTTGTTCCATCCCATTGTGAGTTTTGGTTGGGCGTTGCCAAATTTCACGCGATCCTTCTCACCCGGGTTCTGCGTTGTGATCCGATTGCCGTTTGCATCCAGTTCGTATTCGCCGGTATTGACATCACGTGAATAGAATGTTGACTGTCCTTGCTCGTTGTAACCAGCCCATTCCCAGAGGTAGAAGGTTCCGATAGCCTCGCCTTCAACGATACGCTGAGTTGAACATCCCTGCGACAGACCGGGTAGGTTCGGGTCATAGCGGTTTAGGATGCCGGCGTTAAACTCTGAGTTGGATACTGATACCACTTTATTTTGATTGTGCGAGAAGTTGAGCGATGTGGTCCAGGTGAAAGGTCCCTGGAAAGGAACTGCATTCACTGAGATCTCGACACCTCGGTTGCGCATCCTTCCTACATTTGCTGTGAGCTTATCGACAGGATATATGGCTGTTGACACAGGATAATCCCAGATCATGTCCTTAGTGTCTTTATTGTAATATTCGATTGTACCGTTGATGCGACCTCCAAGGAAAGAGAAGTCAAGACCGATATTGAGCATCGAGGTCGTTTCCCATTTAAGGTTGTCGTTCACGTTGCGTGCTGCATTGAGGCTCTTGTAGCTGTGTTCCACACCATTTTCGTCTACATATGTGAAACGGGAACCTGCCTGATAATAGAAACGGGAGGTGTAAGCGTCAAAACCTTTAGCGTTACCGCTCTGTCCCCAGCCAACGCGGAGCTTGAGATCATGTAGCCAACCTGCACTCTGCTCCATGAAGTCTTCTCCTGTCACGCGCCATGCCACGGAGGCTGAGGGGAAAGTCGCCCATTTGTTATTCGAACCGAAAGTGGAGGCTCCGTCACGGCGGACAGCTGCCTGCAGGAGATATTTGGATTTGTAGGAATAATTAGCACGTCCGTAGAATGAAATCATGCGGGTCAGGGAATAAAGTTTGCCATAAACAGGATCTGTATCCCAAGAGTTTGCCATTCCTATATCGTTCCATCCAAGTGAGTCGTCATAATAGTTGTATCCCCTTGCTCCGAAACCTTCTTCGTCTTTGCGCTCCTCCCATGAATAACCTGCCATGAGTGCCATGCGGTGATCTTCGCCGAAGTCTTTGTCATAGTTGGCAAATATTTCCATAAGTTTGCTTTCCCAGTCGAGGACTTCACGAGTGGTCTGACCGTGACGATGGTTGGTCTGCGATTCGGTAGAAAGGTATTCTTTGTAATTCTTGTTCTGGTTCTCATAGGCGAAGTTGCCATTGAGGAAAAGTCCTTCAAGGATTTTCAGACGAGCCTTGCCCGTTACTTGCCAACGCTTGAAAGTTGCCATAGAACGATCTTCATATACCTGTGAAAGAGGGTTGTAATATTGAGATACATCTGTATTGGAATACCACGATCCGTCTTCATTGCGCACCGGTTCAAGGGGTGAGTAATAATACATTGCCTCGTATACTGAAGCTCCCTGCTTGTTGCGGGGGACGCCCCATTCGTTACGGATGTTGCCGTTGACACCGGCTCCCAAAAGGAGTCGGTCTTTGAGAAGTTTTGTTTCAACATATGCACGCGCCGTGAAAAGGTTGTTGCCTACGCCTTTTATAATACCGTCACGCTTGATATAGTTCACCGAAGCGTTGTAGCTCGTGCTTTTGGTGCCACCGGAGATGGAGAGATTGTGATTAGTGGCGAAACCTGTGCGCTGTGTCTCTTTTGCCCAATTGGTGTCGGCTCCTTTGTCATTGGGGATTGAGATGTTGTTCTCCTCGGCATATTGGCGAAGCTGCGAGGCTGTCATCATTTTATGGTCGTTGGCGATGCGCTCCCAGGATACGTAACCCTGGTAGGATACACGAGCCGGACCATCCGAGCCTTTTTTAGTAGTTACAATGATTACACCATTGGCAGCCTTTGAACCATAGATGGCTGTAGCCGAAGCATCGCGGAGCACATCGATACTCTCAATGTCGGCAGGTGGGATAAGGTTAAGGTTCACTCCCGGGATTCCGTCAACAACATAGAGGGGTTCCGTTGAATTGTTGAGAGTGGAAGCTCCACGAAGTGTCAAAGAATTGACACCGCCGTTGGGGTCTGAGTTCTGCACTACTACAAGTCCGGGAACCTTACCTTGTAGCAACTGACCCGGATCGGTGTAGGAACCTACGTTGAGGTCTTTGGAATTGACAGTAGTTATGGAACCGGTAAGGTCTTTCTTTTTCATTGTGCCGTAACCGATCACGACTACCTCGTCAAGCATCTCGTTATCCTCTTTGAGGGCAATGGTGATATGGTTGCCTTTCACTGTCACTTCTTTTGAAAGATATCCGACATAAGAAATGCGCAACTTTTGACCTTGTGCCACATTAAGCTTGAAATTTCCGTCAATGTCGGTTGATGTGCCGACACTGGTGCCGGGAACAGTGACGCTTGCTCCGATAAGAGGCTCTCCGGCTTGATCTGTGACTGTGCCGGTAACCGGATTCTGAGCGTTTGCCGTAAGGGTGGTCATGAGGCACACCAGAATAATGGTGAACCATTTCCATTTTTTAGAAACAGGAGGGGTGGTATAATTCCCCACGCAAGCTTTTCTTAAATAACTCATGAATGTAAGGTTAACTAAAAGTTGTTATTATGGTATCATCTTAAGCAGTAAATTCCATGTTTTTGAGAATTTTACGAGAAGTAAACCAATATAAAATTTTTTGCTTGATGAGTTTAATTGTTGCAAATATAGTAATCAATAGTGTAAAAACTACACTTTTTAAAACTTTTAACATGTTTTAACCATATTACTATTGATTTCTTAGTTCTTAACGTTTGGCAAAAAAACTATGAGTATGGGGCAACTGCACTTTTGTTACATTCTATTTTAAATGGTTTCTTAATATTTTTTTGTAAATTTGCAGTTCATAGTCACAATGGAGTGATAATTTAATTGAAAAAAACTTCTATCTTAGACAATCATGAAACTTGTAAGCAAGAAGTATCTGCTGCCTTTTATTCTCATTACTTCCCTTTTCTTTATGTGGGGATTTGCACGCGCAATACTTGATGTGCTAAATAAGCATTTTCAAGAATCGCTGTCTATTTCAATTACACAATCGACATTAATTCAGGCGACAACATACCTGGGATATTTCCTTATGGCTCTCCCTGCAGGTATATTGATCACCCGTTTCGGTTATCGCCGGGGAGTGGTGTCCGGTCTGCTTTTGTTCGGTATCGGTTCACTAATGTTCATACCTGGCGCATCGTTCATGTCATTCCCTATATTCCTTGGTGCGCTGTTCGTTATTGGATGCGGGATTGCGATGCTCGAGACATCCGCGAATCCTTATGCCGCCGAACTCGGTGACAGGGAAACGGCTGCATCCCGTCTTAATCTGGCACAGTCTTTCAATGGTCTCGGCTGTATCCTCGCGCCGGTTATCGTCGGTGGGTTCTTGTTTTCCGGGAATGATGGTGGAGTGGAAGTGCCTTATACTATTATGGGATGTATAGTCCTGTTGGCGGCACTTCTTTTTTCTCGCGTGAAACTTCCGGAGATTAATAATGAAACCGTAGATGAGAGGGAAGATGAAGAGAAAAAAGGGATAGTAGACACTATAACCGGTTTGTGGAGGCGGAAAACTTTCCGCTATGGTCTTCTTGCTCTGTTCTGTTATGAAATAGCGGAAATTTCCATAAATTCCCTTTTCATAAATTATGTGACCTCTGACGGATGGATGGACAAAACGACAGCGTCAGTCGTGCTGTCATTCGGAGCATTGGGATTGTTCATGGTTGCAAGAGTGGCAGGAAGTGCCATAATGAGCAAGATAAAGGCGGAAAAGGTGCTTCTCGTTTGCGCAGTCATGACTGTTTTGGGTGCGGTTGCCGTGACACTGAACATAGGGGTTGTTTCAAAGGCGGGTGTATTCGTATGTTATGCTTTCGAAGCTATCATGTTCCCTACAATTTTTGCTATAACGATCAGCAATGCCGGTAAATCTGTGAAGATTGCTTCTTCATTCCTTATGATGACCCCTATCGGCGGAGCTGTGGGCACATCCTTGATGGGATTGGTTGCTGATGCCACTTCAATGTCTACTGCCTTTATTATTCCGGCGGTCGGCTATTTCTTTGTCCTTTTATATGCGATGAAGGTGAGGTGTTAGGCTTTAGGTTTTAGGCGTTAGGCTTTAGAAGTATTCTGAAAACTGAAAACTTATAGCTGAAAACTGAAAACTATCCAGGATCTCTGGTTACTTACTAATTTAAATAATAGGAATTTAATGAAAAATATATGCTGCATCGGGCATATAACGCTCGATAAAGTTATAACTCCCCGTTTTGAGGCGCATATGCCGGGGGGGACGGCGTTTTATTTCGCCAAAGCTCTCATGAATTTTGACCACGAAGGATTCCGGCTGGTCACGTCGCTTGGCGAAACCGAGATGGAAGTGGTTGACGAACTGATTTCTGACGGTATTGAGGTCCAGGTGATCCCAAGTCGAAAATCGGTATATTTTGAGAATAAATATGGTGAAGACATGAACAATCGCACGCAGCGTGTGCTTGCGAAGGCGGATCCTTTCACCATAGATAATCTTAAGGATATAGACGCGGATATCTATCATCTTGGCACTCTCCTTGCGGATGATTTCGATTTGGATGTGATCAAGGCATTGGCAAACAAGGGGATTGTTTCGGTAGATGTTCAGGGATACCTCCGTAAGGTGGTGGGAGAAGCCGTGGTCCATGTCGATTACGATAAGAAGCGTGAAGCGATGCCTTATATATCCATCCTTAAGGCTAATGAGAAGGAGATGGAGGTTCTGACCGGTACTTCCGACCCGTATGAAGCTGCCCACATACTCGCGGATTGGGGCTGCAAGGAGGTGCTGTTAACTTTGGGCGACAAAGGTTCTCTGATATATACGGGTGGAGAGTTTTATGAAATCCCCGCATTGGCGGCATCCGAGCTTGTGGACGCTACGGGTTGTGGAGATACCTACATGGCTGGCTACCTTTATAAGAGAGGTCAGGGTGCTTCATATCAGGAGGCTGGTATATTTGCAGCCGCCATGTGCACAATCAAATTGCAAAATAAAGGTCCATTCTCCGGAAGTGTCCAGGATGTAGAGGAATTGATAATGACTTCGGTTAAAAGTTTGTAAAATAGTACTTTATCCAATATTATAATACCTATATTCAAAATGAAAAGATTAATCCTGATTATTGCAACTGCAGCAATTGTGTCACCGTTTGGAGCCGATGCGAAGAAAAGTAAGCAAAAGATTACCGCAAACCCCATTGACATGGCTATCCGTAAGGAAATAGCCACAACTCCGGAGAAGTCCGGCGGTATATATTTTGCTTATCCTCACACTTCGGATTCGCTTCCGGTTACACCTCGCGGTTTTAAGCCGGTTTATGTCAGTCATTATGGTCGCCACGGATCACGTTGGCATTCTTCCGAAAGCCTGCATGATAAGACTTTTGCGGAGCTTAAGGCCCAACATAAGGCGGGCAATTTGACTGAAACAGGTGTTGAGGTTATGAAGATTGTAGAGAAATGTCGTGACCATACCAAAGGACATGTCGGAGAGTTGTCTTATTTAGGTGAGAGGCAACATAAAGATATCGCCAATCGGATGTATGCGCGTTTCCCGGAGTTGTTTAGTGACGGAGATACTATCGTTGCACGTAGCTCGATAGTGCCGCGGTGCATAATATCTATGGCGGCGTTTACGGAGGCTTTGAAAGAGAATAATCCCAAGATAGAGGTGCAGCGTCATGCCACACCATCCGATATGCGGTTTATAGCTTATCATACCAAGGAGGCGAAGGCTATATATAACGATCCGCAGCCATGGAAGGAATCTTATGAAAAGAAATGTGATTCCTTGTATCAATGCAAGGTGACAGCATCCAAGATTTTCAAGGAGCCTTCGAAAGTGAAGAAACAGCCTAAATTCATGAAGAATCTTCACAATGTGGCTATAGCAGTGCAGGATGTAAACGGACTTGATGTGGATCTCCTGCCTTATTTTGACCATGAGGACCTGTATAATTTATGGAAAGGTGAGGAATACAAGATGTATGTGCGTCATGGCAACTCTTTTGATGGCAAGCACCTTGGACCGCTGTCGTCAAAGAACCTGCTTTCTGATTTCCTTGCCTGTGCGGACGATGCACTTTCGGGCAAGCGCACGGCGGTAGACCTCCGTTTCGGTCATGATGTGTTCCTCTTGCGTCTCTTGGCGTTAATGGGAATAGAGGGGAGTGACGATGAGGTGCAGGGAATTGACGAGGCGTCTCGGGTATGGCAGACATATAGGTTGACTCCGATGGCTGCAAATCTCCAGCTTGTTGTATTCCGTAATAATAACGGCGAAGAGATCGCCACCGTCCGCCTGAACGAACAGCCGGCAAAGATTCGCGGAGTGAAGGAGTTTGCCCCCGGTTATTATCGATGGAACGAACTTCGTGCCAAGTGGCAAGACTCTGTAAGATAGGTTTGAGAATATATAAGTAAGTAATAAAAATTAAAGATTTCATTACTTACATATATAGGTTAATTTTTATTACTTACTTAATTATAAAATCTAACATAACATGAACAAACTTAAAGTTCTTCTTTTCGTATCCATGTTTGGACTCGTATCGGGCGTTTCGGCAAAAGGAACGGCTTCAGGCAAACATGTATGTATTGACAAACAGATACGGACGGAGATCAAATCAGATCCGAACAAGGCAGGGGGCATTTATTATGCCTATCCTCACGCAACAGACTCCATGGCTCCGGTGCCTGATGGTTATGAACCTTTTTATATAACTCATTACGGTAGGCATGGGTCGCGCTGGGTTATAAACAAGAGGCTTCATGATAATGTAGCCGACGGGTTGCGTGTGGAGTCAACCAAGGGTAATCTCACAGATCTCGGAAAAGAGGTGCTCGCAAAAGTGGAGAAACTTGGAGATCACACGCGGGGGCATTGGGGTGAACTGACGAAACTCGGCGAACGCCAGCATAAAGGTATAGCCTCAAGGATGATGAAGAGGTTTCCGAACCTTTTCAAAGGTAATGCGAGGATCATTGCACGCTCGTCGATGGAGCCAAGGTGCATCATTTCAATGTCTGCGTTTTCGGAGGAATTGGTGAAACAAAATCCTAAACTAATTGTGGACCGCCATTCCACTCCTGCCGACATGGAATTTATAATGAAGCACAACGATAATACCCGCAGCCTCGAAAAGAAGGATGCTGACTGGCGCAAACGTTTTGCACAGGCAAAAGATTCGTTGACTTGTTCCAAGGTTACGGCTGCAAAACTTTTTAAAGATCCATCGAAGGTGGATCGGTTGCCGAAGCTCATGCAGTATATTTATGATGTGGCAATAGACGTGCAGGATGTGGACGGTATTGATGAAGATATTATAGGTGTATTTGAGCCTGAGGATCTTTATAATCAATGGAAGTCTTCCAATTATCAGATGTATGTGTGTCATGCCAATTCTCCGGACGGGACAGGTGCCGGTCCACGCAGTGCTGTGAATTTGCTAAGTGAGATAATTGATCGGGCTGACGAAGCAATTGTGGGAAAACGGGCAACGGCTGTGGATCTCAGATTCGGTCATGACACGGCGCTTTTGCGCCTGTTGGCTTTGATGGGAGCGGAGGACGCTGCCGGATCTGTCGCGGGGCCTGATCAAGCCGCCTGCTCTTGGCAGACTTATAAACTGACCCCAATGGGCGCGAACTTCCAGATGACGCTCCTGAGAAATGCCACGGGAGACGTGATCGCGGCTCCGCGACTGAATGAGAGACCTATGCGGGTTATCGGAGTTAAGGAGACAGCTCCGGGATATTATAAATGGGAAGACTTGCGTCTCGTTTGGGAATCGGCATGTCATCCCGTTGCTGATCTGTTGGAACGGGTTTGTCCCGGTAGTTCCCGAAAATTTATTTTTGAACAGGTTGATACCCCCGAGGAGTTTTTTGAAATTTCGGCAAAAGATGGAAAACCGTTAATCAAGGGCAATTCGATTGTCAATATGGCAGCCGGATTGAATTGGTATCTCAAGTATTATCCGAATATACATCTTAGCTGGAATATGATGACAGCTGATATTCCGGATAATCTTCCACTTCCTAAAAAGGTGGAAAGACGCACCACGGATGCTTCGCAACGTTATTATCTGAATTATTGCACCCATTCATATTCGATGGCTTTCTGGGATTGGGAGCGTTGGCAAAAAGAGATAGACTGGATGGCGTTGCATGGAATAAACATGCCGTTGGCAATCATAGGCACGGATGTTGTGTGGAGAAATACTCTCCTGCGTCTGGGGTATTCTGAAAAGGAGGCAGACGATTTTGTTGCAGGTCCTGCATTCCAGGCGTGGTGGCTTATGAACAACCTCGAAGGTTGGGGCGGACCCAATTCTAAGCAGTGGTATGAAGACCGGATCAAGCTTCAAAGGCAGATACTCTCAAGGATGAATGAGTTGGGTATGGATCCGGTCCTTCCCGGATATTCGGGAATGGTGCCACACGACGCGGAGGAAAGGATGGGAATGGATGTTTCCGGCAAGGGCATATGGAACGGATTCATTCGTCCTACCTTCTTGAAGAGTACTGACCCCCAGTTCAACAAGATTGCGGATATCTATTATGATGAGTTGCGCAAGGTGAGTGGCGTTGCAAAATATTACAGCATGGATCCGTTCCATGAGGGCGGAAGCATTGAGGGTGTTGACCTTACGGAGGCGGGAAAGATTATTACTGCCGCCATGAAACGAGCCAACCCCGAGTCGGTATGGGTGATTCAGGGATGGAACGAGAATCCCCGCGCAAAGCTATATGCCGGCATTCCCAAAGGGGACATTGTTGTCCTTGACCTTGCTTCGGAGATAAAGCCACAGTGGGGCGATCCCGACACACCTTCTAAAACTCCACGCCCTACCGGTTATGACGGTCAGGACTGGTTGTGGTGCATGCTGCTTAACTTTGGAGGTAATGTCGGACTTCACGGCAGGATGGACAATGTGATAGGTGGATACTATAAGGCGCGGGAGTCGGGATTCGGAAAAGATATGACCGGAATCGGACTAACACCCGAAGGAATCGAGAATAATCCGGCTATGTATGAACTTGTTTCGGAACTTATCTGGCGTCCTGAAAAATTTACTAAAGAGGAATGGCTTGAAGGGTATGCAAAGGCTCGCTATGGCTCTAAGAACGGCAACGCGGAGAAGGCTTGGAAAATGATTGGCAATACAATCTATAATTGTCCTTGGGGAAATCTGCAGCAGGGCACAACAGAGTCTATTTTCTGTGCGCGTCCCTCTAAGAAGGCATGGAAAGTGTCAAGCTGGAGCCGCATGAAGCAGTATTACAAGCCGGAAGACGTGATTGCGGCTGCTAAGAAATTCGCAGCGGCGGCTCCGTCCCTTAAATTGAATGACAATTATCGCTATGATCTCGTGGACATTACCCGTCAGGCGATAGCAGAAAAAGGGCGTCTTGTTTATTCAGACATGCAGAAAGCGCTTAAGAACAAAGATATGAATGTTTTCAAGGAAAAATCTGATAAGTTCCTATCTTTAATAAAACTCCAAGACGAAGTGCTTTCCACGCGTCCTGAGTTCAGTGTGGGCACGTGGATTGAAGATGCCCGTAAATTGGCACCTTCTAAAGATGAGCAAGATAATTTCGAAAACAATGCCCGTTTGCTTATCACGACCTGGGGACCCAGGGTGGCAAGTGAGGATGGAGGACTGCGCGACTATGGACACCGGGAATGGAGCGGGCTGCTCGGAACTCTGTATTACACTCGTTGGAAAACATGGATAGATCAGCAGCTTAAGGGAGACGACACTCCTATCGACTTCTATACGATTGATGAAAAATGGGTTAACTCACGCGAGAAATATCCCCAATCGGAAGCAGATTGTGTTGAGACTGCATTAAAGGCACTTAAAGAACTTTAAAATCATAAGCCACGACAATCTTAAGATTGTCGTGGCTTATAGTTTTAAACAGTTTTTAATTGAAAAGGCTTGAAAATCTAATGATTTTCAAGCCTTTCCTGTCGGGGTGAGGCGACTCGAACGCCCGACCTCTACGTCCCGAACGTAGCACGCTACCAACTGCGCTACACCCCGATTTTTGTTTGCGTTTGCAAAGTTACAACTTTTTTTCGCAATAGCAAAAAAAGTGTAACAATATTTTTGGGCTTTAGGCTTTAGGTGTTAGGCTTTAGGTATTTGATATCCTTTATCATGCTTTAGAAAGATTCTGAAAACTGAAAACTTATAGCTGAAAACTATTCAGTGTCAATCCATATCTAACCCTGTCTCTAATCTAACGCCTAACACCTAACGCCTAACACCTAACGCCTAACACCTACTCCCCAACATATCCGGAAGGATATCCTGTAATGTAGAATATTATAAGAGAAAGGATTGCGAATGTAACGATATTTATCAGTGATAGTTTCCAGGCTATATGACAATATTTAGGTTTGCGGGCAAAGTGTATTGTAACAAAGCTGAGTGCCATCGAAATAACAGGGACAAATATATAAATATGACCGTTGTCAATATTCATGCACCAGGGTGCAATAACTCCAACGATTCCGTATGTTATAGTGTTGACGACTAACAACGTTGTAGTAGCTTTCCATCCGTAACGTCCGAAGAATGATGTTCGGAGGTTTACTGCATTTTTTCTGCGATGATATATTCCGAAAACAATATGGCAATTGACTGCCATTAGTCCTGTTATTATACTCATTATCAATGAAGGAATCATATTCCAAAGTCTGATCTCCGGGATTCCTCCATGTAGCGATTGCACCAGCTCCGTGCCTATGACTGCGATTGGACCGAATATGAAGAATGTGGCTAATGGATATAAAACCGTCCTGTATAATGGGTGAGGACCGATATTGTTGATTATTGCCACGGCGGCTATTAATGCTGCAATAGCCAATGTCCACCAGCCTGCCATTGACATGACTGCCAATCCTGCCGTAGCTGTAAGTATGGAGAATACTTGTATTCCCTCCTTTAAGATATATCTGACAGGCAGGTTTATGTCTTCGGCATAGCGGATGTCGTCTTCTTCGTTTTCGCCATATCCGTGCTTGTCATCGTAATAGCGGTGAATCACGTTGCTTGTGCATTGTGCAAAGATAGCAAAGAGCATGCATGCCAATGCCGGGAAAGGCTCAAAGTTGCCATGTGCGGCGGCAGCTGCCGTGCCGGCAAATACTGAAGCAATTCCGAGCCACAGGGTCTGTAACCCGGCTACCTTGATTAAAATTTGAAAAGCAGTCACAATTTTTTAATTAGGGGCTCCTTTTAGGGAAGGCGCAAAGGAAGATAGATGTAATTCTGGAAAGTGGTGAGCCACTTTCTTTGTTGTTCGATTGCAAAATTAATTAAAAAGGTGTAAATTTGCAAATGTATTTTTAGGTGTTGTGTTTCAGGTGATATGCTCCTGAATATGCGGGAATGAATCTATCTCGAAACTGCATCTCAAATTAACGTTTATTTTACTTCGCTTAAAAATGAAGATACACCGGGAAGGAACCAACATATTGATTCTATTGTTTATAGTATTGGCAGCGTTGAATGTGCCGATATGGCTTTTCATGCCTCCTGTGTTGATTCCGGCGTGTTTCTCTGCCTTGTCGTTAGTTGTCTATAGTTTTGTGTTTAACTTTTTCCGTTGTCCGCAACGTCATTACCGTGGCGAGCGCAGCGGAATGGTTGTCAGTTCGGTAGACGGGCGTGTCGTTGCTGTGGAGCGTACATACGAAGATGAATATCTGAAAAGTGAAGCTATAATGCTGTCTGTCTTCATGTCTCCCCTTAACGTCCATGCCAACTGGTTTCCGGTTGACGGGGTGGTGGAATATGCAAAGCACCATAGCGGCAGATTCTTGTCGGCATACCTCCCTAAAGCAAGCACGGACAATGAACGTAGCACCATCGGGTTGAAGGCTGATTGCGGGGCGAAAATAACCGTGAGGCAGATTGCCGGTGCCATGGCTCGCAGGATCGTGACATATGCGAGAAAAGGGGAGAAGGCATCGATTGATGAGCATCTCGGATTCATAAAATTCGGTTCCCGGGTGGACATATACCTTCCGTTGGATTGCGAGATTCTCGTTAAAATAGGGGATATTACCAGGGGAGGTGTGACTCCGGTTGCAAAATTTAGAGTTTAAAAGCTTCTTAAATGCTTAAATGAATACGATTGTAAAGAATATACCCAACGGCATTACTTGCCTTAATATTACGGCAGGATGCATGGCTATCGTTTTCGCTTTGCGCTCTGACAGCGTGATATGGGGAATGGAAGCCTATAATTGGGCTTGCATATTTATAGGGATTGCTGCCGTGATGGATTTTCTTGACGGTTTTGCAGCGCGTCTTCTGCATGCCTATTCAAGTCTGGGCAAAGAACTTGACTCTTTATGCGATGCGGTGAGTTTCGGGGTGGCTCCGGCAATGATCCTTTATTCCACGTTGGAAAAATACGGACATCCAGAATGGTTATGTTGGGCGGCATTGCTGATACCTGTTTTCGGAGTTCTACGTCTTGCCAAATTTAATATAGATACGCGCCAGTCAACGAGTTTTATAGGTTTGCCGATACCGGCAAACGCAATCTTCTGGATAGGATATACTGCGCTTTGTGCCGAGTGTCCGGAGTATCTTTGTGAATGGTGGGTTGTTCTCCCTGTTCTTTTTTTAGAATGTTGGCTGATGGTTTCGCCCCTTAAATTATTCTCTTTGAAGTTCAAGACATGGGGATGGAAAGGAAACCGGTTTCGTTGGCTTCTTATTGCCACCGCGATTGTCTTGCCCGTTTGCTTAGGCCTTCCGGGTTTTATGTGGCTGATTATTGCGTATGTATTATATGGCATGGTTAATAGGGAATAAGTAAGTGATGACGGTTGTCAGAGTGTTTTAGGATCGAATTGTAAAATTTAAATAAGAATTAATTGGTAATTTTTCTAATTATATTAATCGCTATTGTTCTTTTTTGGCCGCAAATTACCAGATGGCTGAGAAGATTCATGGCAAGGCGTGCCGAAGATATGGTTCGCCGCATGGCGGGTATGCCATCTCGCAAAGAGGAGCAGCGCCGCAGAAAACAGCAGGAAAAACAGCAGCGTCAAAATAATGCAAACGGCAGCAGGAGTCGCGGTTATTCATCTTCCGGCAATCCTGAAGATACATTGAAAAGCATGCAGGAATATGCTGAAGATGTAGAATTTACTGAAACGAAGGAGTATTCTGATACCGACATCCTGGAAAATGATGGAAACGGGGATTCCCGAATTTATCGTGAGAATCAAGTTTCTGACGCAGAATATACTGAAATAAAGAATTGAAATGGGTAAGACTTTATATGTCAGCGATCTTGACGGCACCCTCATGCAACCGGGTGCCTATTTGTCTCCGACAACAATCAATCTTCTGAACGAGAGTATAGCGGGAGGCAAGTTGTTTACAATCGCTACAGCACGCACTCCCGCCACTGTTGCAGGAATAATTAAGGATGTCAACATGAAATTGCCTGCAATTGTGTTTACCGGAGCGGCAATATGGGATGCGGAGTCAGGTCATTATTCCAATGTGCATTATATTGAAGAGAAAGCCGCATCAATACTTGCAGAGACATATAGGGAAATGCATTTTCCTATATTCCATTTTACACTTGAAAACGATATTATAAATATTTATCATATCGGAGGGAAGCTGAATGAACTTGAACAGCAATTTATGGAGGAAAGGCTTGCTTCTCCCTACAAACGATTCCATATTGCGGAAGATGGGGGAGACATATTGCCTCCGGATCTGTCAAAAACAATAATATTTTATGGCATGCAGCCTACTCCGTTGGCAGAATCGGCACATTCATGTGTTTCCCGGTTGGGGGTGTGCAGGCATCAGTGTTATCATGACCTTTATGGTCCTGAGATTGCTTTGATAGATGCGTTCTCTCCGCAGGCGACTAAAGCAAATGCCGTTTTGCAAATGAAAGAGGATACGGGGGCTGACAGGGTGGTTGCTTTTGGCGACAACCTTAATGACATACCCATGCTGAAGGCAGCGGATGTTGCAGTTGCCGTTGGCAATGCGTTGCCGGAGGTCAAGGAGATTGCTGATATAGTCATCGGTCCAAACACGGAAGACTCCGTGGCAAAGTTCATAGCAAACGACACAGGTTTTTAGTAATCATCTGATCGGTTACATCCCAATTACCTAAAACTGAATTGAAGCCACTCGATAAAAGAACCGGAAAGATGCTGATGATTGCTGTCTCGGCAATCGCGGTCATTATTTTTCTTTTGGTGAGCAATAACCTGATAAAGGAACTTGAGAGCCAGGAGAGGGATCGCATGAGCATATGGGCGCAGGCAACCGAGCGATTGGCGAAAGCTAATGTAGACTCTGATTTTGAGTTCCTCTTGGGTATAATTTCACAGAACAATTCTATCCCGGTTTTGATCTGCGACAAGGATTTAAACATATCCGAGTTCCGGAATTTTTCATTGCCGGACAAGGGTGACAAGGATAAATCCCTTTTTAGCGAATTGTCTGAAAAAAATAAGGAATATCTTCAGAAAAGGTTGCATAAAGCCGGTGGCAATGTATCCTTGAGCGAAATTGTAGAGAAAAACCATCATTTCATTGAGGTAGAGCTTTTCGGAGGGGAAAATCAATATATATATTATGAGGATTCCCGCCTGTTGCGTAGCCTGAGCATATATCCATATATTCAGATGGCTGCGATGATTATCCTCGCTTTGATTATCTATCTGGCAATGGTCTATACCAAGAGGGCGGAGCAGAATCGCGTTTGGGTCGGATTGTCGAAAGAGACAGCTCACCAGCTCGGCACACCTATTTCATCTTTGATGGCGTGGACTGAATATCTTCAGGCAACGGGGGTTGACAGTGAGATTACGGATGAGATTGACAAGGATGTGAAAAGGTTGTCGGTAATAGCCGATAGGTTCTCAAAAATAGGATCTCAACCGGAGATGCAACTTGATTACCTTAATGAAATTATATCCAAATCGCTTGATTATATGCGGAGCCGGGTCTCGGGACGCGTGGATATACAGATGCAATTCTCACCTGACGATCATGGCGTATTACTGTCCCGTCCGCTTATAGAGTGGGTGATGGAAAACCTGACCAAGAATGCTGTCGATGCGATGCAAGGGGAAGGTATGATCCGTATTACTACCGGTGCAGAAAAGGGTATAGTATGGGTAGAAGTAAAAGACACCGGTAAAGGGATAGCCCGTAAAAATTTCAAGACAGTGTTCAATCCCGGATATACCACAAAGAAAAGGGGATGGGGATTGGGTCTTACACTCGTTAAGCGCATAGTTGAGGAATATCACGGCGGGAAGATTTACGTAAAAGAGTCTGAATTAGGCAAGGGCACGACATTCCGGCTGGAATTTCCTGCCATGTGATTTTGCTAAAGGGACAGATTTTTATTAATTTTGCAAGTGAACTTGCCTAAACAGGTTCAACATAAATAATTCTGATCAGAAATATTGTTTTATGGACATATCATATAAATGGCTTAAACGCTATATAGATTTTGATTTGAACCCTCGGGATCTTGCCGCCACCCTTACCTCATTAGGTCTTGAATGCGACACGGTTGAGGAAGTTGAAAGCATCCGTGGAGGTCTGCGTGGTGTCGTGATCGGCAAAGTGTTAACATGCGAGGATCATCCGGATTCAGACCATCTCCATGTCACTACCGTTGATTTAGGCTCGGGAGAGCCTGTGCAGATTGTTTGCGGTGCATCTAATGTGGCTGCAGGACAGACCGTTGTCGTGGCGACTGTGGGCGCTACATTGTATGATGGTGATAAGGAGTTTCAGATAAAGAAATCAAAGATTCGCGGCAAAGAATCATTCGGTATGATATGTGCCGAAGACGAACTCGGATTGGGTACGGACCATGCCGGAATTATAGTGCTGAAAGATGATGTAAAACCGGGCACCCCGGCATCTGAATATTTCAATGTAGAAAGCGATTACCGTCTTGAAGTTGAACTGACTCCCAACAGGGTGGATGCCGCAAGTCATTATGGCGTGGCTCGCGATCTTAAAGCCAAGGAATGGTGCCTGATCGCTCAAGGTGAAAAGAATGGTGAATATCCGGAAGTTTCAACGCCTGACACTTCTTCATTCTCTACGGATCGTCCGGATGGCGCGGTAATAGTTAAGGTTGAGGATGAACAAGGATGTCCCCGTTATTCGGGAGTGACTATCCGTGGCGTGGAAGTCAAGGAGTCGCCGGAGTGGTTGAAAAACCTCTTGACGGCTGCGGGGCAGAGACCGATTAACAACATAGTGGATATTACCAATTTTGTTCTTTTAGGTATCGGTCAACCTCTTCATTGCTTCGATCTTGATCATGTTTCCGGTGAGGAGATAGTGGTTCGCACTTGTCCTGCCGGCACTAAGTTCACTACTCTCGACGGAGTTGAACGTGAACTGCACGAAGCGGATCTGATGATATGTGATTCTGAGAAGCCGATGTGTATTGCCGGCGTATTCGGTGGTATGGATTCAGGTGTTACCGAATCAACCAAGAATGTATTTATTGAAAGTGCTTATTTCAATCCGACACGCGTGCGCCGCACGGCTCGCCGTCATGGACTTTCCACTGATGCTTCGTTCCGTTATGAGCGTGGCGCGGATCCTTCCGTGACAGTGTATGCTGCTCGTCTTGCCGCTTGCCTGATAAAGGAACTGGCAGGGGGCGAGATTTGTGGAGGTGTCGTTGACGTGCTTAAATCTCCTATAGAGAAGAAGGAACTTGATTTCTCTCTTTCATATTGCAACAGTCTCATAGGTAAAGAACTTCCTGTAGAGTTGGTTAAGAGTATTCTTAAAGCCCTCGAATTTGATGTGACGGAGACTGCTGACGCCGATGTGCTTCATCTGCGTGTGCCTTCATATCGTGTAGATGTATACCGTCCCTGTGATGTGGTGGAGGAGATCTTGCGCGTGTATGGATATAACAATGTGGAAATTGGTGATGAGATGCATGTCTCATTGTCGCAACGCGGCGCTGCTGACGAAAGTTACGACATGCAGCAGATTGTCAGCGAACAGCTGACGGCTATCGGTTTTTCAGAAATAATGAATAACTCCCTCACGGCGGTAAGTTATTATGAGAATTCGGAGCTTCTGCCATTGTCTAATTGTGTCCGGCTGATGAATCCCCTGAGCAATGATCTTGGCGTTATGCGTCAGACATTGCTTTATGGAGGTCTTGAATCCATTGCACATAATGTTAATCGCAAGATGCCTGACTTGAAATTCTATGAGTTCGGCAATGTGTATAAATTCAACCCGGAAAAAGAATGCACTCCTGAGAAACCGTTGGCTCAGTATAGTGAGCGTATGGAGCTCGGAATCTGGATGACGGGGCGTAAAGAGCAACCGTCATGGAATGTAAAGGCTGAAGAGGCTACGGTATATGACTTGATGGGTATTGTAACAAATATCTTCAGCCGTCTGGGTCTTCCGTCTGCCGCAACGGTTTCTACACAAAGTTCGGATGAGATATTTGCCGCCAAGCTTGATGTTTCAAGCCGTTCCGGCAAGAGGATTGCTGAAGTCGGACTTGTGAGGTCAACCATATTGAAGAAGTTTGACATAGAACAGAATGTTGCCTATGCAGCGATTGACTGGGACACACTTTTCAAACTTACTTCCAAGAATCGCGTCACATATGCAGAGCTTCCCAAGACTCAGGCTGTGGAGAGGGATTTGGCTTTGCTTGTTGACAAAAACGTCAAATTTGCAGATATTGAAGCTTCCATACGCAAGTCGGAACGCAAACTTCTTAGGGATGTGCGTCTCTTTGATGTCTATGAAGGTAAGAACCTTCCGGCTGGCAAGAAATCGTATGCCGTGTCAATGAAACTTCAGGATAATGAAAAGACATTGACCGACAAACAGATTGAATCGGCAATGAGCCGTATCATAGATGGCTTGAAGAATCTTGGAGCGGAATTGAGATAGAATAATAAGCGGCAGCTTCTTTAAACAGCTTCTTAATTTATACTGATTATAAAAACTTGAACTAAAACTACATATGGGAAGAGCATTTGAATATCGTAAAGCCCGCAAAATGAAACGTTGGGGCAATATGAGCCGCACGTTCACTCGTATCGGTAAGGAGATCACTATCGCAGCAAAGGCTGCGGGTCCTGATCCTGACATGAACCCCCGCCTGCGTGTATTGATGCAGAACGCTAAGGCTGCCAATATGCCTAAAGACACAGTGGAACGCGCAATAAAAAAGGCAACCGATAAGGATGCCGGCGATTACAAGGAGATAGTATATGAAGGATATGGTCCCTTCGGAATCGCAATCGTTGTTGAGACTGCTACCGACAATAACCAGCGTACAGTTGCTAACGTGCGCAGCTATTTCAATAAGTTCGGTGGTTCACTCGGCACTCAGGGTTCACTCTCATTCCTTTTCGATCACAAGAGCGTTTTTCATGTGAAACCTAACGCTGACATTGCGATTGATGAGTTTGAACTTGACCTCATGGATTTCGAGGCGGAACTTGAAGCCGAGGATGAAGAATGGCTCGTATACGGAGCATTCGATCAGTTCTCAAACCTTCAGAAATTTTTCGAAGACAAAGGACTTGAGATCGTGTCTGCCGAATTTGAACGTATCCCTACAGATTACAAGGAGGTTACGGCAGAACAGCGCGAACAGCTCGAAAAACTTCTTGATAAATTCGAGGATGACGAAGACGTGCAGAACGTTTTCCACAATATGAAAGAGAATGAGGAATAACTTAGGATATTCCACCTTGTGAGCTTTATCTCACTTGCTAAGATTTATAAATTGAAGAGCTTCCATCCGGGAGCTCTTCTGTATTTTGCAATAGATTGCCCGGGGACATGAAGCTTACATTTGTTGTATAGGATGGTTTCGTCAGGTTCGAATATAAAACTGTTACAATCAAAAGGGGGAGGAGTGGTAGACATAACGGTGAGGTTCCTGAGGTTGACACATCCGCTAAAGATTAATTCGCCTAAAAGGTTTGCATTTGATGGCATCATTGCTGTTTCCAATGATTCGCAATCTGAGAAAGCATACGATTCCAATTCTTTCATTGCAGGAGGTAATTTTACCTCTTTAATAGTCTTGCAACGGGAGAATGCGTTACTGCCTATGTGCATAACGGAAGAGGGTATGTCTATTGCTTGTAGCCTTTCGCAATATGCGAAAGCGTGAGAACCTATGTCCACCAGACGGGAGGGCAGCTTTACTGAACGCAAATCTTTATTCCATGAACACATGGCTTTGGGAATAGCCTTTACTCCATCTGGGATACTCAGCTCTTCGAAACCACATTCGCGGAAGCAACCCTCCCCGAGAGAAGAAAGGGTGTGAGGCAGTTCTATTTCCTTGAGGTTCGAACATCCTAAGAATGCATATTCCCCGATTGATTTCAGGTTCGTCCCGTTTTCAAACTTCACTTCGCGTATATCCGTACGATCGGAAAACTGATAAGAGGGAATACACTTCACATATCGCCCGATTGTGAGCACTGAGTCCTTCACAATCCATTGCTCCGCAAGAATCAGAAATGGATTGAAAATCACAATTAATATAATAAAGAATCTTGTCACCTGCTTAGTCTGTTTAGACTGCAAAGATAACGATTTTATTCAATAGATAAGTAAGCAATGAAAATAAACCGATATATGTAAGATTTCATTACTTACATATATCGGTTTATTTTCATTGCTTACTTATATCCTCTGTATCAGAATATTTTTGTATTTTTGTAATTAGGTTAGCCACAATAATGTAAAGCATGAGCAAACTGATTAAAACAGATGCCGAATACTCCCGGTGGGTCCCGGAGTTGAAAGAACGATACCGCCGCAGTCAGATTAAGGCTGCTGCCCAAGTGAACAGCGAGATGCTGTGCTTCTACTGGTCGCTCGGTCGAGACATCGTGGCCCGTGATGCTGAGAATGTTTATGGCAGCAGTTTCTATCGGAATCTCAGTCAGGATTTGAAAGCGGCTATTCCGGAAGCCGGGGGCTTTTCACGGCAGAACCTTCAATATATGAAGAAGATGTATCTTCTTTATAGTGAATTGTCTACAAATTGCCCACAACTTGTTGGCAATTCTGAAACCGAGATATGCCCACAAGTTGTGGGCGATTTTATATTTTCTGTTCCATGGGGGCATCATCGCATTCTGATAGATAAATATTTCGGTAGGGGAGAACGAGAAACCGCACTATTTTACGCGCATAAAGTTGTTGAAGAAGGGTGGTCGAGAAATGTACTGAAATCGTTTATTGACACCAATCTGCATCTTCGTCAGGGCAAGGCATTGACAAGTTTCTCTCGCCTGCTCCCGGCTCCCGACAGCGAACTCGTCCAAGAATTGACCAAAGACCCATATATCTTCGACTTTACCGAAATGACCGAGCCATATAAGGAACGGGAACTGAAAAAGGCTCTGATGTCAAATATATCCCGTTTTCTTCTTGAACTTGGTTCCGGCTTTGCCTATGTCGGGGAAGAATATCGTCTAAAAGTCGGACATACGGAGCAATTCATTGATTTGCTGTTTTATAATATAAAATTGCACGCCTATTGTGTTATAGAGGTCAAGACAGGAACATTCGGAGCCGGCGACATCGGGCAGCTCGGCACTTATATGACGGCTGTCAATCATATTCTGAAAGCCGAACAGGATAATCCGACAATAGGGCTTCTGATATGCAAGGATAAAGACAATGTTCTTGCCCAATATGCGCTTGAATCATCATCGCAGCCAATTGGTGTAGCGGAATTCCAACTGACAAAATTCATCCCCGACGAGTTCAAGAGTTCCCTGCCCTCAATAGAGGATATTGAATTGGAACTGAAATAATATTGGGTTCTAATCCGATTTCTTCATCTTCTTGTTCTAATGGGTATGGTGCTTAATTTCGGCAATAAATCAAACTTATTGCCGAAATTAAGTCGAGCTAAAATACACGAAGCATATTTTTGATACAAAAAATTGCGACTATAATCCTCCATAAATACAAATTTTTGCGATTATAACTGCGATTTTTACAAAAAAACTGAGTTTAGAGCATGTCGCTGTAAAACGCTGAAGGGCAGGTGGCTCTCTCACCGGTTTTTCAATCGTGAGTCATTTGCCTCACGATTGGGTGAGACTCACGCTCATACTCCGAAAGCCACTGCATTCTACCGGATAAGGCAAAAAAACCGCTGAAAATCAAGTGATTTTCAGCGGTTTGCGGTAAAAGTTAGAACTTTCTTGTTATCCGAGCGTACTTTGTTTTGGCTTACATATTAGTTTGATTTTAAATTAATTACGCATTATGATTAAGTGCCAATGTACCACGGTTTGTACCACATTTTGTCCTTTGATAAGGGCAAATTTAACGCCGTTTTTTTGACCTCTCAAAACGCCTCTATCGATTTTGACAATTATTTTGTAAATACCGCCCATATAAACAATATTTAACATATAAGATAGCTGACATCTACCATAGTAACACCTGAAAGTACGCCGCAGTTTACTCCCTGTCTGGCATAAATACAATACCGATATGATTACAACTGAAATCAACTACAAAGGCAGGGATTATACCTGCCGTATAGTAAGAAGCAATGAGGACGAGGAATTGATAATAGCAGGAACAAGCCTGCTTGATGTTCTTATGCCTTATCTTGCAACCGACGGCTCGGACGGCTTCGCCGACAAGGAGGCTGAAAAGGTTGAAGAAGAAATATTCTTCTATACTGCCGATAGCAACCTCCGTCTGCCCGATGATGAACTAATCAAGGAACTAAAAGAGAATAATCCCGAATGGTTTGATTGAAATTGCCAACCACCACTGCACCAACCCATTGGGCGCAGTGGCATAAAGACCGACATTGCATGGAAAAATTTTTAACTTATGCCGTCCTACGTGTGAAGGAAAACATTGGCACAGACTATAAATGGTACTTTGAAACGAACCGGGATTATATCGAGAATTTCGCAGAAGATAACCTTAATCGAGAGTAGGGTGATGAGAGCTGAAATATAGTGTTACTCCCATTTAAGCCAAAACAAATTCCTGCGGAACAAATTGTATTCATTAACAATAATTATTAACTTTGTAAATGGAATATGGTTATGTAAATTTATATAACTCAAGTGTAAATATGAATCAGATATTAGTTAGCTTCTAATGGAATCCCATTTATGAAGACAAATGCATTTGAAGAGAAACTGAATACTTTGATTGAACAATTCATTCAGAAAAATCGAGTGAGGATGTTCTTAGGATCGGCACAAATGCATGAGCCCATACGATTATACCTGCTCAAGACTCTTGGATTATCGGATAATTATACCTTACAGATTCCAAGTTCATATACAGATGCTTATTTGAATTTCCAAGTTCCGAAATTACTTTCGCTCCTTGAAACGTGTTGTGAAAATGAAAATAGAGTATTACCAGGAAGTGACGCGTTTCTAAACAATTATGAACATCCTTGGAAAACTATACTTGAAGATTATGTATATTCCACTTTAGCGTATGTTGAGAATGAATCCGATATGATTTCTGTATTAGCTATTCTGAAGAATGTTTCCGGAATAAAAATATTATTTTCAAATAAGAATATAACTACCGATGATATCGAGTTGACAGACGATTATATTTTCTTTCATCTTGATGTAACACACCTGATATGTGTTGACAATCCATATCTGAGAATATGTTTTTATAATATTTTCAATTTAGCCAATAGCATGCTGTGGTTCCTAAGATTTCTTTGTCCCAAATTAATATATGTAAATTCCGGGGAAACAGTTGAAACCTGTGTTTTAGCCTCCATAGCGACATCTTTAGCAATTCCTGTAAAAACAATCAATAATGGATGATCTGTTGCTGTCCTATATAGTACCTGTATATAATACAGGTCAATGGTTGGAAAAGTGTCTACTTTCCATATCAAGTTATGAATTTGATTCATGCGAAATCATAGTGGTAGATGATGGCTCTGAAGATAATTCCTCTGAAATAATAAAAGTTATTGAGGAAAACGACAATCGAGTGAGGAGCATTCACCAATCCAATCAAGGACTTTCATCAGCCAGAAATGCAGGTCTTGAGATTGCAAGAGGCAAATATGTCCTTTTTGTCGATAGCGACGATATCATAGATGTTCAAAACGTGTTATACATGCTTAAGAAAGCGATGGATGAAAATGCTGACGTAATAGCAGGAAGAATATTGTGTTTTGATGAAAATGGCACATATAGCAAATGGGGAAAATATTTAAATAAAGCTGTATTTCCTGATGGGGTATCTTATTTACAAGCGATATATAAAAATGCTACATACGCCCCTATGGTATTTGGATATTTGGTGAAAAGAGAATTAATCATCTTACATAAACTTAGATTTAAGGGGGGCATAATACACGAAGATGAACTTTGGACACCGACCTTATTACTCAGAGCCAAAAAAATCATAACGGTAGAGAAGTATCATTACCTTTATCGTACGCAGAGAAAGGGTTCAATTACATCGTCAAGTCTTGTTTTTAATAAAATTTATTCATTATCAGTAATAATTTATAATCTGACAGATGATTATCTTCGCTGTTTGATCAGTTCAGAAAAAACTGTCAGAGCACTCTCATTTTTCAGATGGAGAATAAATGTGCTTTGCTCTATATGTGTCTGTATAGACGTTCCTTCGGGAGGTCTGTTTCGAATTTTTAAGGATTTCTCATTGGGCTGTCTGTCTTATTTTAATCGTGAGATAAAAAGTTATCAACAATGAAAAATTTTCCTCACTTTCGTCAACTCGATGCAATGGATTGCGGACCAACATGCCTGAAAATGATTGCATCATATTATGGGAAAGATTATACGCTTGAAACTCTTCGCAAAAGATCTTTCATTACTCGCTCGGGAGTATCCATGCTTGGAATAAGCGACGCTGCAGAATCAATAGGATTTAAGACTATGGGAGTAAGGATATCCTTCCCTCAATTAATCAATGATATGCCATTGCCGTGTATTCTTCACTGGAATCAAAAGCATTTCGTGGTATGTTACCGTTTAAAGAAAACAAAAGATGGATACGTGTTTTATATAGCCGATCCCGCTACAAAAAATCTGGCTTTCAAGGAGAAGGAGATACGCCGCTGTTGGTTGTCCACAAAAGTCGGAGGAGAAGAACGGGGAGCTGCATTGGCTTTGGAACCTACTCCTTTTTTTTATGAAAAAGAGGATGAACACGTAAAAAAACACAAATCACTGTCTTTTTTTACGAAGTATCTTTGGCCTTACCGTAAAGAGTTCATCCAGCTCTTTATCGGACTGTTGGTAACAAGCGTGCTTCAACTAATATTCCCTTTCCTTACTCAGGCTCTTGTGGATGTAGGTATTCGCAATAATAGCATCAACTTCATATTGCTTATATTGGCCTCTCAACTTATCCTGTCGGTTTCGCAATTGGCGGTGGACTTTATCCGTAGTTGGATTTTGCTCCATATCAACGTAAGAATAAATATATCGTTGATTTCTGACTTCCTCATAAAGCTAATGAAATTACCTATCAGTTTTTTCGATGCGAAAAACATTGGCGATATAATGCAACGTATAGGAGACCATAACAGAATTGAGTCATTTTTAACAGGATCTTCTCTAAACACTCTGTTCTCATTCATTAGTTTTTTCATATTCAGCATTGTGCTGGCAATATATAATCCTATGACTCTGCTGATCTACCTTATTGGCAATTCATTGTATATTGGCTGGATTTCCATATTTTTAAAATATCGCCGTGAACTTGACATAAGAAGATTTACCCAAGCTTCCGGAGAACAAAGCACCCTTATCCAAATGATTACAGGCATGCAGGAAATCAAACTCAATAACTGCGAGCGTCAGAAAAGGTGGAAATGGGAAGGGATACAAGTAAAACTTTTCAAAATCAGTGTTAAAAGTCAGGCTTTGGGACAAATACAACAGGTCGGTTCAGTTTTTTTTAATCAGATGACAAACATCATCATATCATTTATTGCCGCGAAAGGTGTGGTGGAAGGAACAATGACGCTTGGCATGATGGTATCTCTTACATATATAGTGGGAGCTTTGAACGGACCGATAAATTCCTTCATAAGTTTTATCCGCCAGTTGCAGGATGCCAAGATCAGCCTTGAGCGTCTCAATGAGATCCATGGCAAAGAGGACGAAGATGTTGATCTGGATAATAGGATAAATGAAATCTCTGAGACCAATGATATAGAACTCAGGAATGTTTCTTTCAGTTATGATGGAGCCGAGCGCAACTACGTCATTTCAGATATGAATCTGACTGTGCCTGCGGGGAAAATTACTGCTATTGTTGGAGCCAGCGGCGGTGGGAAGACCACCATTATAAAGCTGATCATGGGATTCTACGAGCCGATGAAAGGAGAAATTCTTATCGGTGGCATTCCTCTGAAGAAGATAAATCCTCACGTATGGAGAGAACATACCGGAGCTGTGATGCAGGATGGGTTCATTTTTTCTGACTCCATATCGGCTAATATTGCTATTTCTGATGAATCTGTTGACTTAAAAAAGCTTCAGAAAGCCGTTGAGATAGCAAATATCAAGCGATTTATTGAAGATTTACCGTTGGGTTATGATACAAAAATCGGTATGGAAGGCAACGGAATAAGCCAAGGTCAGAAGCAGCGTATTTTGATTGCCCGAACAGTATATAAGAATCCTGATTATATATTTCTTGATGAAGCTACCAATGCACTTGATGCCAATAATGAACATGAGATAATCGACTCACTCAATGAGTTCTATAAAGGGAAAACCGTAGTTATAGTAGCTCATCGATTAAGCACAATTAAGAATGCTGACAATATTGTTGTAATAGACAAAGGTACCATTGTCGAACAAGGCACACATAAAGAGCTTATAGCCCGTAAAGGAAGCTATTACAATCTTGTACGAAATCAGATTGAACAATAGTCATGCCAGATATTGAATACAATATAGAACTGATGAGCGAAGAAGCTCAAGAAGTGATGAATAGAATTCCTCCATCCATACAACGATGGGGAATCTCTATAATTGCCATAATCATCGCAACTCTTATAGCATTTGCTTCGACTGTCAAAATTCCTTTGACTGATACATGCGATTATAAATTAGAGTGGGGCAATGACAATCATCCGGACATCACTCTGTTCATCCCTTCTCCTTCAATACAATCAGTGGCTAATGGGAATAACAGTATTGTTTTGACATCTGAGGCTTTCCCTGAGAAATTTGCCTCCAAAATGAATGCAGAAATTTATCATATCGACAAATCTCCAATCCGGATTGGCAAAAAATATTATTATGTCGCTAAGGCTCGTTTGACGACAACAGATGAAACATACCTTTTACAATCAAAATTAAATATTAATGGAACGGCAGTTATTACCACAGGCTACACATCTATTATTAAACAAATTTTGTAACCAGACCAAACTCTTAATTACCAGCTTCTTATTTCTTTTTGGGTGCTTTGTGGAATTTCCACTGAACGTGGAACATCACATATCGGGGAAGAACATTAGTGTAGGTTTCAATCCTCGCCTGTGCATTCACACTATAGAATACATTGTTCAGATTGTGAAGAATATCAAAACCATCAACCATGAACGTCAACTGACCATTCAGTATTGTGTAGGTTGCCCTGACATTCCATACAAAATTGGTCTTGTTAAGCGATGCGTCAGAATAACCTCGCCTTGTGTAGACAGTAAAATCAGTTGACAGTCCGAATCCGACGGGCAATGAGAAATCGCCACGGATTCCGTAACGATAATCCTGTGCTGTGAAATTATTGAAATTGACCTGCTTGCTTGCAAAGTGACTTAGTCTGCCTTCTCCATTCAAGGCAATTTTGTTTCTCCCGAATTTATAAGATAATTCTATGTTTTCGCTAAACAAAACATTATCAACTTTATTCCTCATAGGAGTTGAAGTATTCTCGCTAATAAGATCCACGCTGCGATGATAATCGATAGTTGTTGTATTCCCAAATCTGAACTTTTCTATTGGGCCGAAACCAAATGAGAAATATTGGGATAATCCCATCTTGTAATTTCCGTTCACATTGCATACCTTACCTGTTTTTACACCGGTAGATGAATCATATCCGTAACCATATGTGATAGCGTTGTGCAAGAACGTGGCATAAAGTCTATAACTCTGATATTTTTTAGAATCTTTTCGGTATGAAAAACTTAAATCATGTAACTCTTCGTCTTTCAATTCTGGGTTCCCGAGGCGCACTATGAGCGGATCAAGGTCGTTTTTGAATTCTACCATATCAACAAGATCGGGCGAAGATACCTTTCTGCTGTATGTGAAATAAAAACGGTGCGGTCTTCCCAAATAATTGATATTAAGAGAGGCGTCCCCTAAGAATATCTTATTTCTCGAAAATGAAGTGTTGATGTTACCTCTTATATAATGGAGATATTGATTTCTATAATTGATAGGTAAGTTGAGGTTAAGATATAATTTGTCTGTTGGCCACCATGTCCATTTGAAGTTAATTGAATGATAGTTTTCCGTCTTGTTGCTGTTAAAACTGTTATCCGGATCTAAAGAGGAAACATACTCCATTTTTGAAGGTAGCCATTCTAATGGATGTCCTTCAGGAAGGAAATCATATATATTTTCAAGACGGTATAAATCGGATACCTCGTGTGAATATTTATGTTCATACTGATACCATGAATCAAGAAACATTCCCGGTCGGATTGCCCAAATATATCCGACCGCACCTTTACCTGTCCATTGGTAATTGGGAGAATTGTCGAAATAGCGGTCATAGTAATCGGAAGGAGTCGGATTATTACCGAAATTCAGGATATATCTTTGGAATTTGTCATAGTGATGACGTCTGTAATTTCCGGATATTAAATATGTCATTGCATCCGCGTCATTATGCAATTTTATCTTGCTGCTTGCTGAAAGACTTGCTTCCATGCTGTGCCCAAGCCTTTTATTATCATCCTTATTCCTGTTGACTATTGACGCGAGAACTCCAGCGGAAGCTCCGTCATAGAGGTTGTTGATGAAATCCTTTCCCATGTCGTTCCATTCTTTTGAGAATACAGCGGAAGATAGACTGGAGAAATCATTGTTTTTCGAATATTTGAAACTTGGATTTACTTTTAAATTCCATTTCGACTTTTGGATGTCAAGGGAATGAGACGTAGTAAGTGATAAAGACTTATTTTTTGACTGTGAATAGGAGTAGCCGTATGTGTGGCCGCCCGGCAGAAAATTTGTTGTGAGGACACTTCTGTAATCCTTTACCGTTTGATGTGTTGCCATTATGTCTCCGGAAAAAGACACATCCCGGTACGGCATCTTTGCCCAATAGTCAAAACCTCCCTGATATGTCTTGAAATCGCCCGATTGCATGGAACCCGGTGTAAAGTCGGTGTCCTGTCCGGGTTTACGGCTGTCACTGAGGTTATTGGCGTTGCCATAGAGAGAAAGGCGCGCATTGTCGGAATACCAAAGTCCGAACAGACGGCCAAGATACCTTTTGCTTGAGCCGTAACCGGCTTCCATGTTTGTTAGCAGTCCCTGATTATATTCCTTTTTTAACCGCACGTCCATAGAAAGATGTCTTTCGCCGAAATCCTTTCCCATGATCCTGTCCATGTCATCCTGCCGTTCGTATACTGCTATGTTCTTGACCGCATAGGCCCCGAGGTTCTCAAGTATCATCTTTCGGTCGCCTTTGAAGAAATCCTTACCGTTAAGCAATAGATTCTCGACATACCTGCCATTGACATAAATCTGGCTGCCGTCTTTGAGCTCCACTCCGGGCATCTGACGTATCAGTGCGTCGAGCATGCTCCCTTCGGCAAGTACAAACGCATCTGCATTGTATATGATAGTGTCTCCTTTGTTATAGAACATAACCTTGGATGCTTTCACAACCACCTCATCAAGCACCGTGGGTATTCTTTTCATATAAATCTTACCCAAATTCATATTATCAACACGTTTTGAAATGGTTGTCGGATCTATATCCAGATGCAACGTCTCATAGTCTTTACGAGAGAGTTCGAGTATATATTTCTTATTTCTATCTACATTCGGAAAAATAAAGATCGACTTTTTTTCAAATGTACCCTTGACAGCCCCGTCATATTCTCCGACAGCTTTAGTCTTGGCAACGATTGTGCTATCTTGATAATTTAACAACTTGGCGTCTGCTACAAACAGCTGTGTATCTGTAGCCCTGTCATATACATTTCCTTGTATGGTGATTTTATCACCTGCATAAGCTACGACTGAGATGTTATATATCAAAGTCAGAAGGCAGATGCAGATTCTCGTATTCATAAATGTAAAATTTTATGTCAGTTGCCAATATTATTTTTATTCACTTGGAAAACGAGTCGATGAGTTCAGATAAAGTTTTCTCATGAATTTTCCCGGAGAGAATAATGAGTACGGTCTTCTTGCCAGACGCTTTGGAAAACATTAGCACAGTCTTGTAATATGACGTATCGTTATATATGGGAAATCCATATATGACCACTTCGTTTGAATCCTTTTTCTGAGACATAAGTAGCTCCGCATTATTAAACTCTGTGACATCTGCTATATAGGATTCCATGAGTCTTTTACCCTCTATTTCAGCCTCCGCACTTCCAAGCTGGAACACCCTTATGGAACAGACCTCTCCTTTGTCTGCAAGAATAGAAAGAGGACTTTCCGCATTATCCTTAGGTAACTTCTTAAGCACGGATTTTGTAAGGTAAGTCACACTCACATTCGGGAGGGCGGAAATATTAGACATTATTTCCGTTCTCCTTTTTTTATTTGTAGTTGTCTCATTATGTTGTAAACTCTGCGCAACCGCACCGCTTACAATAAAGACAAGTGATAGAATAGCTGTAAGTATCCTTCTCATATCACTAAATATTAATATCTGTTGTTTTATTTATTTCAATGCTCTCTAAAGATTCCTCGACCTCACTCTGTGCCATATGGATATTTGATAATATATTGAGTAAAGCTTCGTCTATTGTCTGCACAGCATTGTCGAATTCCTCATCGTTAATTTCTGTAATTACAGATTCTTCAATTGTGTGTAAAGAAGTCTTTTCCGTTGGGGTATTTTCTAAAGAGTTTACCGATATTGAAACTTCTTCAGATGAGGTCGCACCTGACATTGCGATACCTTCAATTTTTTCCGTTGCAATCGAATTCTTTGCCACGTATTCTTTTGTGGCAGACAATTCTTTATTAACATGATTAAATGTGCCGATGAACACACAAATCAATAATATAACAGCGGCAATACCTTCCCAAATTATTTTTTTGAAAAATTTTGCCCGTCTAAATCTTTTATCTATCGCATCAGTCAGATTCTTCTCAAAGCCATTCGGTAATACAGGTTCGCATGATTCAATTGCAAGAAATATCCTGCATTCAGTTTCAAGCTCGGGGGATAAATCTCTCGCTTCTTTCAACAATGAAAGCAATGCCTTATAATCATCGGATGAAATCTCTCCCGAATAATACATTTCAAGCAAATAATTAATTCTTCTTTGTACCATATCTCACCTATTTGATATACATGCTCTAATTTTGCTACGTGCCCTACTTAAGATAACACGCACGTTACCCGGTGTGGTGCCAAGTATATCCGCAATTTCGGCGTTTGAAAAACCTCCGAATGCGCTCAATTGAAACACCCTCTTTTGTTCAGGTGGCAAACGGTTCATTGCCCGGAAAACAAAATCAGACAAGTTGCTATACTCCACATTACTACATATGTCTTCTTCTGATTCGACTTCCACAATCTTATCCATTATGAAAGTTACCTTCCTGTCACGTATGATGTTGAGACATCTATTGCGCACAACATTAAGACAATATGATTTTATATCCGATATATTTTTTAGTTGTCTTCGCCTTTCCCAGAGTTTAAGCATCGCATCCTGTACCGCATCCATTGCCTCACAGTCATTTTTCATTACTGTGACAGCGACTCGATACATCGGCTTGTAATATGGTTGAATTTTTGCCTTAAACTCTTCGCTATTCATTATTCAAAATTGTTATATCTATAAGACACATGTCCTCCACAAAACGTTACAAGAAAAAAGCATTTATAATAAGCGATTCGTGAATGAGCGTCAGCATACAGATGTCTAAATATAATACTATTACAATAGTTGCTGAATGAAACAAAGGCTGTAAATGAAATCTTCGCTTAGGGAATGTCGGATCATATCATGGAATTCTTATACGTATGTTATGATAGATCGTACCTTTTATTAGGTCTGTGCCGAAATCAATAGTCTCTCTTCTCGGATGTATGCCAACTTACCGGTGACTTCATGCAATTCCATACCAGGATTTATTTGCATGAATGAACATAAAACACGGTTCATAGTAAGCATTAGGTGACCACCCAGGTGCAATCCTTTTATTAATTGGATCTAAATTATGAAAATTTGAAAAATCCATATCTTTGCCCTGCAACTGACAAAGTATCTGAGAATGTACACTTTTCTCTTTGTCCTTCAGAAATGTTGTCCTTTGATTTATATCTGACAGAAGTCTATTAACTTTTGTAGGATATATATTTAACCTCCGTGCACATTCAAGAAAATAAAATATAGAATGCAAATATTGACAACTCATTTCTTCTCTATAATATATTGGAGGCACATCTATGTTCAATAACCTGTCACAGTGATCAATAAATGTGATTATAGATTCTTGAATAGAGTAACATAATAGTGAGTCATCATGTGGAAAAACAGATACAAGAGACAGTGCTTCTCCAAGACAATCTCTGTCATCTAAGATTATTGACGGTGTCACATTCAGACCTGGATTACGCTTAATGCATTTAAGCACAATCGAACCTAAATCAATATCAAGATCCACTACATCGAGTTTGGTCAATATACTAATAACATAAGGCAACGACATGAGGCCATCAATAAACCGTCTATCAAAAGAATCTATAGAGTTTGGTTGGGTCAAAACTTCCCTTAAAATATTCTGACAGATTATTCGCTCGTTTTCATCACTCAGCAATTCTGAATGAAGAGAATGATATAACAGCAAACCAACCTTGCCATTCAATAGTGACATATTATCCATGAATGACTGGTTACATATATAAGTATGGATTATCTCAAGTAAATCCATTTTTGTGAAGCGTTTGCCATTCATGAGATTACGATAAAATTTACATTCAAAAGGCTCTGTCATAAAACTTCACTTTTAATGATAGATTTATGCTTTCTACAAAATTATATAGAAAAATCGAGTTTTTCTACACCGGCACAATGAAAAACGAGGCCTACTCTCAAATTCTGCTTCATACTTCGTTTAATTGTTACGAATGTCCTATATTTAAGGAGTGTAATAAAAATTTCAAATATGGACAAAGACAGAATCGTGGCTGGCCTTGATGTCCACAAAATAACGATTTTATTCAATAGATATATTGTATTTAAGAGATTGAGGTGTTTCTTCTTAGTTTCCATACCATAGAATTGATGCTTTCTTACTACATGCCATCAATTTCTATCTATAGTATTTGTTGAAAGATTCCCCAATGCTCCAGATCGTTAAAAATGCTTGGGTTCATTATCGTGGGGTCATGGGTTCAAACTCTCTTTTTACTATGCCTGCGGTTTAGACTATAACTGATAATTAGTGTCACAAAAGACACTTGTTGTCAGTTGATTTTTTTCAAGATATTGTCCTGTCGATGATTTGCAGTTTTGCTTGCGATGGTTCTTCGTAGGCGTTGCAGGCTGCAAGGTAATTCTTCAGCTCCGTGAAGTCGGTACCGTAGAGATTATCGCTGAACTGATGGAGCTTGGTCATTACGTTGATGTATGCCAGCGGGTCTTTGTGGCGGGTGAGTTTTCGCAAGGCAAGTATATAATCTTCGCGGAACACTGTCGGAACGATTATGCGTGACTGGTCGGCACGGACAAGTTCTGCGTTCATCATCACGCGGGCTATGCGACCGTTGCCATCGTTGAAAGGATGCACTTCGCTAATCATGAACATCATGAAAATCGCACGGGCAAACGGATCAGTTAAGGCTGCATAATATTTGAAGCCCTGCGAGAGAGTGCCTTTCACAAGTTGATAATCCACAAACTCCGTCATTCCGGCACGATTGTTCTTTGTTTTGAAAATTCCGGGGTTCATGTGGGGACGTCCTTCAAGCAGGATGCTGTGTCGATGGCTCAGAATTGCAAATAACTCTTTGGGCGATGTCGGAGTCTTCATCATCTCGGCACGGTTTGACAGCACCTTGAATGTTCCGAGTATGTCGTGTGAATCCTCATCACGGCGAGGCATAGGAATACCGGAGTCAACTATCGCTTTTGCCTCATCAATCTCAAACTCTGTTCCTTCTATATAATTGGAAAAATAGCTCTCAAAGAATGAGAAAAGCCGGAACGATTCCTCATCAGTATTACGGTTGTTGCGGATAACAAAATAGCGGTCTTTTATTGCGTCGAACAATACCTCGAAAAGTTCTACTCTCGTTTTGTCGAAAGGATTACCGGCGACGAGTGCTTTTGCAGAATCCGTTGAAAACACTTTAGCATCATGAGTTGAGAGCAACGCGGAAATTATGCTGTTGATTTTGGCAAACTCCGTCTGCATCCCCAATTCTTCGGCAACGGTTCTCAGTTCATCGCGATATTCGTTAAGACGGTATTCTCCCCCGGTGAGCAGTATTTGTTCGAGTTTATTTTCTATCACACTGATAGGAAGAACGCGAGACTCGTCACCAGATTTTCTTGACACTTGCATATTCTCAAGCATATACCGATGTTCTCCCGATATGTGCATACCAATAAACGGTATATCATGCGGCGACGCTTTTGATCCTTTGACAAAATTGAGAATTATACCGGGTAAGTCCGTCACTCTCCTTGTCGTTGAATTTGTCAGAAAGAAATCACCGGTCGCTGTCGGTCGCATCTCTTTGGCGCTGCGGTGGCTTATGATAGCGTCAGGATACCGATATACCAGAATATCCATAAGATTACGGCGCACGATATTTTCCAAACTGTCAACAAGATTGGTCGTATATATACGTGGCGCGACTTTTCGTAACTCACCGTCCTTTTCCTTCTTGCTAAGCACACGGGAAATGTTCGGATCAGATGAGCCAAAGATAATCTCTTTCTGGGTGTCAACTTTCACTGCCATACAAAAAATCAAGATTAATAAAACACAAAGGTACAATTTTTTGCGATTATAACCGCAATTTTTACAAAAAACTGAGTATAGGCGATGCCTTTCAATGGGAAAGACCATAATAGTTCATAGTATTTTCGTTGGATATCTTCAAATGGAACAAAAAATTGCGACTATAATTCGCATTTGCCTCACGATTGGGGTGACTCACGCTCATACTCGGAAAGCCACTGCATTCTGTCGGATAAGGCAAAAAAAGAAAACGCTGGAAATCAAGTGATTTTCAGCGTTTTGAGGTGGGAGTCTGAACTTTCAAGTGATCCGGTTGGGATTCGAACCCAAGACCCACAGCTTAGAAGGCTGTTGCTCTATCCAGCTGAGCTACCAGACCGTCGCTTTCTATGGGATGAAGCAATTTCATCCTAAGAATTTGCAACTGCAAAGTTAAGTAAAATTTCTGATATTCCAATCAATGAGGGTTAAAATTATGTCATTATTCCCGTAAATCGAATTATTTAAGAAATTTTTCCTTATTTATTTTATGGATTGCGGAAATAATCATAAATTTGCAAGAAGAACTATTTTGGAATCTCCATACCTCGTCGCCTTAAATCTTAAAAAAAATCGGGGAGACCGGGGTGGGCGTTGACGATTAGAAAACTATACTAAAATAATCTAATAATTAATTTAAAACTGCTATGTGGTTATCAAACTCGTCTGTAGGACGTAAATTCGTAATGGCCCTTACGGGTGCATTCCTCGTCCTATTCGTAACTTTCCATTGTTTGATGAACGCCGTAGCCATCTGCTGGCCCGCAGCATACAACTCGGTTTGCGAATTCTTAGGCGCAAACTGGTATGCACTGGCGGCTTCAGCTGTCTTGGCTCTCTTCATCATCGTCCACATCATCTACGCTGTGATGCTTACCGTGCAGAACCGCAAGGCACGCGGTAACGTGCGCTATGCCATCTCCAAGACTCCCAAAAGCGTGGAATGGTCGTCAAAGAACATGTTCGTGCTCGGTATCGTGATCCTCGCCTTCCTCGTGGTTCACCTTATCCAGTTCTGGGCAAAGATGCAGCTCGTTGAGATCCTCGGTGATCACGGCACTGTGCCCCCTGCGGCAGGTACGCTTTTCATCCAGATGGCTTTCTCTGAGGTTTGGACTCCGATCGTTTACATCATTGGCTTCATCGCCCTCTGGTTCCACTTTAACCATGGTTTCTGGTCAATGTTCCAGTCTATCGGTTGGGACAATCAGGTGTGGATTGCACGTCTGAAAAAGATTGCCTGTGTATGGACTACACTCGTGGTTCTTTGCTTCACTGTGCAGGCTATCGTGTTTACAGTTAGGGCTAACGACAACTACTATATCAAGAACGAGGCTCTCCGCGAGCAGTATAAGGATATGGTATGGCCTATGATAGAGAAAGATTTCGGTCCTGACATGGCTCAGCTCGGCATGCAGATCCAGATGTCTCCCTATAGCCAGGTTTCTCAGGGTCTCCGTCAGATGGAACAGCAGCAAGCTCAGCAGATTGAGCAGCTCAACACTCCTGAGGGTAAAGACTATGTGAAGAACAATCCTCAGATGCAGACACAGCTCGAAAACATGACCAAGCAGCACAAGGCTCTTGAGAATGTTGTGAAATTCTTCGATTATCTCGAGCAGGATGACAACAAACCAGAATTAGAAATTACCGGTCAGCCCGGACAACCCCAGTAATTAGCGATATGGAAGCAACAGATAAAGTAAGAGTAATGAATCCGGCCGATTCCAAGATCCCGGAGGGTCCTGTCGCTGAAAAATGGACCAACTATAAAGCTCATCAGAAACTCGTTAACCCGGCAAACAAACGTAAACTTGACGTGATCGTTGTCGGCACAGGTCTTGCAGGTGCTTCTGCAGCCTCAACTCTCGCTGAGATGGGTTTCAACGTGCTTAATTTCTGTATTCAGGATTCACCCCGCCGTGCACACTCTATCGCGGCTCAGGGTGGTATCAATGCAGCCAAGAATTATCAGAACGACGGTGACTCCGTTTACCGCCTGTTCTATGACACTGTGAAAGGTGGTGACTACCGTGCCCGCGAGGCTAACGTGTACCGTCTTGCCGAGGTGTCTAATAATATCATCGACCAGTGCGTGGCACAGGGTGTTCCCTTTGCCCGTGAATATGGCGGTCTTCTCGCCAACCGTTCATTCGGTGGCGCTCAGGTGAGCCGCACATTCTACGCCAAAGGTCAGACAGGTCAGCAGCTCCTTCTCGGTGCATATAGCTCACTTAACCGTCAGATCCAGCTCGGCAAGGTGAAGAGCTACAACCGCTATGAGATGCATGAACTCGTCCTTATCAAGGACAAGGACGGTGTTGAACGCGCACGCGGTATCATCGCCAAGAACCTCGTTACAGGTAAGTTCGAGCGCTTCGCAGCTCACGCCGTAGTTATCGCCACCGGCGGTTATGGTAATGCATACTTCCTTTCTACAAACGCTATGGGTTGCAACTGCTCCGCTGCTATGGCTTGCTATCGCAAGGGCGCTTACTTCGCAAACCCCGCGTTCGTTCAGATTCACCCAACATGTATCCCCGTGCATGGAGACAAACAGTCCAAGCTGACGCTTATGTCCGAGTCTCTCCGTAACGACGGTCGTATCTGGGTTCCCAAGAAGCTTGAAGATGCTGTAAAACTTCAGAAAGGTGAAATAAAAGGTAGCGACATTCCTGAGGAAAACCGCGACTATTATCTGGAGCGCCGTTATCCGGCGTTCGGTAACCTCGTTCCCCGTGACGTGGCTTCACGCGCGGCAAAAGAGCGTTGCGATGCCGGTTTCGGTGTGAACAACACCGGTCTTGCCGTGTTCCTTGATTTCTCTGAGGCTATCAACCGTCTCGGCATCGACGTGGTTCGTCAGCGTTATGGCAACCTCTTCGACATGTACGAAGAGATCACAGACGTTAACCCGGGTGAGTTCGCACGTGAGGAGAATGGCGTTAACTATTACAATCCGATGATGATCTTCCCCGCTATCCACTACACAATGGGTGGTATATGGGTTGACTATGAGCTTCAGACTTCTGTGAAGGGTCTCTTCGCCATCGGTGAGTGTAACTTCTCTGACCATGGTGCTAACCGTCTTGGTGCTTCGGCTCTCATGCAGGGTCTTGCCGACGGTTACTTCGTGCTCCCTTACACTATTCAGAATTATCTCAGCGACCAGATCACTGTTCCCCATTTCAAAACTGACACCCCCGAATTTGACGAGGCTCAGAAGAAATGTGAGGAAGCTGAACAGAAGTTCATGAACATCAAGGGTACACGTTCTGTTGACTCTATCCACAAGGAACTCGGTCACATCATGTGGGAGTATGTAGGTATGGCTCGTGACAAAGAGGGACTTCAGCTCGCTCTTGAGAAACTTAAGGAGATCCGCAAGACTTTCAATACGGACCTTTTCATCCCCGGCACAACAGAGGGCATGAACATCGAGCTTGACAAGGCGTTCCGTCTCAATGACTTCATCACTATGGGCGAACTTGTGGCTTACGATGCTTTGAACCGTAATGAAAGCTGTGGCGGTCACTTCCGCACAGAGTATCAGACTCCCGAAGGTGAGGCTCTCCGTGATGACAAGGATTATTTCTATGTTTCCTGCTGGGAATACGAAGGCAGCGACGAGAAAGCTCCCGAGCTTATCAAGGAACCGCTTCATTATGAGGCAATCAAAGTTCAGACACGTAACTATAAGTCATAAAACAAGGGACTGGTTTTAAGTTTTCAGCTTTAAGTTTTCTGTTTTGAACCCATGTTCGTTCTGAAAACTGATAATTGAAAACCGGAAACTTCCCGCTCAAAAATGAATTCAACAATGGAAGAAAATATAATGAAAGTCAACCTTAAGGTCTGGCGTCAGGCCGGTCCTAAGGAGAAGGGCGCATTTGTGACTTACAGTGATGTGGAGACAACGCCCGATACTTCTTTCCTTGAGACTCTCGATATTCTCAACGAGAGCCTTATCGAGAAAGGTGAAGAGCCTATCGTGTTCGATCACGACTGCCGCGAGGGTATCTGCGGTATGTGCTCGCTTTATGTTAACGGTCATCCCCACGGTCCTGCAACGGGTGCCACTACATGTCAGCTCTATATGCGTCGTTTCGCCAATGGCGAGACAATCACCGTAGAGCCTTGGCGTTCTGCAGCCTTCCCGGTGATCAAAGACCTTATGGTAGACCGTAACGCGTTCGACAAGATCCAGCAGGCAGGCGGCTATGTTAGCTTCAATTGTGGCGGTGCGCAGGATGCCAACGCCCTCCCGATCTCCAAGGTTAATGCCGACGAGGCTATGGATTCAGCAAGCTGTATCGGTTGCGGTGCCTGTGTGGCAGCATGTAAGAACGGTTCGGCTATGCTTTTCGTATCCGCGAAGATCAACCAGCTTTCTTACCTTCCCCAAGGTGAGATCGAGAAAGACCGTCGCGTCCGTGCAATGGTTGCAAAGATGGATGAACTCGGTTTCGGTAACTGTACCAACACCGGTGCTTGTGCAGCTGAATGTCCGAAAAACATCAAGCTTGCCAACATCGGTCGCATGAACCGTCAGTTCATCGCCGCCAAGTGCAAAGAATAAGACAGTAAGTAGCAATATGAGAGTCGTCCGAATGAAAATTCGGACGACTCTTTTTTTATCTGAATTTATATTTTTTAAGGATTTTTTATTAATTTTGAGATTAATACCTTATAAAACTCATCAACATTATGCACATCTTCACTTTCTTCAGAAAAAGTTTCTTTAAGAGATTGTTTATATTAGTTTCTGCTTGTTGTTTCTCTTATGTCTGCGGATTAGGGGCAATAATCTCCGGTATTGTATATGATGAATCTGACAAGCCTGTAGAGTATGCTTCGGTGCGCTTAAGTTCTGAGGATTCAAAATACATTAAAGGTGGAGTTGCGACAGAAAAAGGTGTGTATTTCATTGATGGGCTTGAAAACGGGAAATATATAATTTCATTTTCTTGTGTGGGATACGAATCTCTGAGTATGCCATGCGAAATATCGAATGACAATAACTTGAACCTTAATGTGAATCTGAAAACCACTCATACCTCTCTTGATGAGGTTGTCGTGACCGGAGACAGGTTTATCCGCACGGCGGATGGATTGAAGATATATCCCGACAAGCAACAGAAGAAACATTCCGGTTCCGGGTTTGACTTAATAAACAATCTTATGATTCCCGGTGTGTCGGTGGATATTGCAAAGGGTTCTGTGCGCGCATTCGGTGGCAGCGTTGCCATCTATATAGACGGTATGAAATCCGACTACAGGGAGATGCAGCAATTGCGACCGGAAGACGTGGAATCGGTGCAGTATATGGAAGCTCCAACAGGTAAATATGCGGGAGACAACGCCAGTATCAATATAATTCTCAAGAAACGTACTTCCGGTGGTTACGTTTCAATAGATGCGCTTCAACGGCTGGGTTATCTTAACGGTGACTATAATCTCGCTGCAAGATATTATAACAAGAATACTCAGTATACTCTATATGGTGGTACTGATTATAACAGGATTAATGGTAATAGGTTAGATAAACAGGAAACAATATTGTTCCCACAGGAGTCGATAGATCGCAACTACGCGACAGCTGGTTCTCGCAAGAGCAATAACAATCAATATGCCCAGTTTAGGGTAAGGAACAAGAATGACAGGCGAACTTTAAGGGCGACATTCAATTTCCTTAGAATTGCCACTCCTGAAGATTTCACATCCTATATGCTTACATATTCCGGAAATATGATCGGCAATAAGAGGGTGGATGCTTCTCAGAACACGGTTACAAGGAATTACCAATATAACCTTGGTTTGAGTGGAAATTTTAAACTGAATTATAATCAGATGATTGATGCTTCAGCAAACGCGACGGCTTCACGTAACCATTATGATTACTGTTACACAGAAAACAACGAAGCTGCAATATCAAATACTTTGGAAAATCTCTATAATTTTCAAGGAAATATCAATTATATTAAAAACTTTAACAAAGGTAATTCCTTGACAATAAAATTATTTGAATTGTTCAATGTCTCTTCTGCAAACTATCGTGGCACAAACAGTTCCTGGCAACATTTATGGACATCTGAAACTATACTTTTCGCTGAATATGCCCAGCAATTGTGGGGTATAGCATCATTGCGTCTTACTCCCGGAATGTCGGCTCAGGTATATAGGCAGCATGGGCATGACAGGGTCTCTAAATTCGGTCCGAGGGCACAGATCGTGTTCACCTTGAAGCCGGCAAGAAACCAATTCATACAGCTTAACGGCTTCTATGGAAATTCCTATCCGGAACTTTCATATATGAACGGGGCAACCCAACAAGTTGACATGATTCAACAGAAAAGGGGTAACCCTAACCTTAAGCAAACCAAGCTGACTACTGCCATGGGTGTGTATGGAATCGGATTCAAACGCCTTAACCTTCAGGGAATGCTTCTGTATAATGGTGCGGATGATCTGCCTCTTCCCTCATACTTCATTGAGAAGGATATGCTTGTGCAGACATTTGACGGTAACGGGACATGGCGTCAACTGAACGGCAGCCTGTCCGCAACATGGACTCCTTCGAATATTTTCAATATGCAGGCAGGAGGTGGATACATGTATAACCGTTATTCCAGAGTGGCAGACCTTTCCGCGGCATGCTGGTACGCAACGTTATCGGCAAATATTTACCTCAAGGATTTTGCCATATTCTTGCGTGGCTCCACTCCTCAGAAAGCGGTTTCGCTTGAACTTGAAACTGTAAAGACGATCTGGCAATACTCCATATCGGCGACATGGTCCAAAGGTCCGTTCCGGGCAGAGGTTGGATTCAACAATCCTTTCCTTAAGCATCCCTATTACGATATACATCTCGTGTTACCTGTCTATAATAGTTCAAACCGCAGGTATTCTAAAACAGACTCCCAGTCTGCATATCTGAAGTTGTCTTATTATTTCGATTTCGGCAAAAAGACTAAACATGACAAAGCCAACATTGACAAGACAATCAACAGTGGTATCCTGAAAGCAAATTGATTTCAATTTAATTTTTGGTAGACGCGGACGTAGTCAATCTCGTAGCGGAGTGGGAATTGGGAGTCGTCGATTTTGCCTCCGTTGTCGCCACCGAGGGCAAGGTTGAGGAGGATGTAGTCACCAAATCCCTTAAGATCGTTGCTGAAGGGGTTTACGTCATGTGAGTCTCCGCCGCCATGTTTTGCCTGCGAAAGGGGTATCTCATTAAGCAATTCTCCGTCTACATACATGCGTATCATCTCCGGATCCCAGTCCATCGTCCATACATGGAACTTCGATGCCCACATAGGGTCTTTTCCCAGGAAATGCGAGAAGGGTACGCGGACGCTGTCCCAGGCATCGCGGTTGTTGTCGCCAAGCCAGCACGCGTTGGCAAGTATTATAGGCTCCCCATCTTTCGTGCGATAAAACTCCATCAGGTCGAGTTCTCCGTTTGCCGGCCAGCTGAATCTGTTGCCGAGTGTCCATATTGCCGGCCATGCGCCCCCTGTAACCGGAATCCGTGCCCTTACCTCAAGCCTGCCATAGCGATAATTGAAACTCTCCGACGTTGTTAGGCAGGAAGATGTGTATTTTATCCTCTCGCGTTGTCTACGCCAGTCGCGGCTACCGGGTTCGTGCATCGGGTTGGGACGATCTTCGAGACGTGCCGTTATTATAAGACAGCCGTCTTTTACTTCAGCGTTTTCCGGCTGATACCACTGGTCTTCATGGTTTCGCACAAAACCCTTTTCATAGTTCCAGTGAGAGGCGGGATGACCGTCTTTATCAAATTCATCACTCCAAACGAGTTTGTAATCGCTATCTTCTGCTATGGCGGAGGAAGCTATTCCACACGCCATTATTGCTAACATAAGTTTCTTCATATAAATTTTTTGTTGGGTTTATTGTAGGATCAGTAGGCACCGGTCTTGCGGCGGTTCTTGCTGTTGGGATCGAATGGGTTTGCTGTCGGGTCGAATATTTCTTCCTCCTCTTCCTCGTATTCGTTGTTTTCTTGGCGGTTTCGCTTATCCTGAGCCGGTTTGTTTTTCTTTATGGCGTTAGGCTTCATCTGATCTATTGCAACGGCGAACACGTCCCATTGCTCCTCCTTGTCCCAGTTCTTCTTTATATTTATCACCTTGGGGTAATAATATGCAAGGTCGGGTTGGAGTTGAAGGTCATAATTTCCCGTGTCATATTCCCCGTTGCCGTTGTAATCCTCAATAATGCGGGCGTAATACTTACCAGGTGACAGATAGCGGAAGGTCACGGAGTTGTTTTCCACCGGCTCTGCACGCATCACGGCATCGCTGCCGGAAAGCAATTCCACGAATGTCGGTATCCCCGGTTCAAGTCCGGAAAGCTGGAATGTCAAAGAACAGTAGTCTTCCTCTTTTTTTGTGGTAAACTCATGGGATATCGGTCGGGTAGGTTTCCCGTATATCCCGATTGCAGCCATAGTGTCGGCAACGAGCCTGTATTTTGTTTCATACGCCCATGGATACTCCACCTTGAAATTGCGGGGAGACACGCTGTCGCGTGGTTGTAGCGAGAACGCGTCTTTTACCGGCTTCCATGTCGAGTCTACTAATGTTTCAAGCCTGAACGCGCTTGTGTCAAGGCTCGAGAGGGGAGTGGCAAATTCAAATTCTACAGGCATATTCACCTCTTGTTGGGTAGACTTGAACAAAACATCAAGTGTGATAGCCTTGATGGAATCTTCAGCTGATATTTTTTTTGCCTTGTCGTTCTTTTTAGCTTTCTTAGGTTTAGGGCGATTATAGTAAAATCGAAGAGAATCGGTTACTTCCGACAGGTTGCCGGTAGAATCCGTGCGCAGGTAAGTTGCTGCAATACGGAGTGAATCCGCGTGTACGAGACGTTCCGGAAGCCAATATACGATAGAGTCGTTTGTCACATTGCGTTCACCCACGGCTCCAACGAGACTTTCTCCGGCAGGATTAATGATATTAAGCTTCGGCAGGTTCTCGGCACGGGTGTTGAATTTCAGGAACACACGCGTCGTGTCGATTCTCTCATATTTTGAAAGGTATTGTGGGCGGATCTGCGAATTGAAAGTCCTGAGCAGGATGTCATTGGGGAGGAAGCGCGTGCGCATGCGGTTTGTCACGGTGTCAACTTCTCCGAGGGTATTGTAAACCGTGTCTGTCGTTTCCACAGTTTCCGATCCGGGGGTGACCGTCACTTCATAAAATGCTATGTCTTCTTCCGGATTCTCATATTTGTAATCATTATCCTTGTCGTCGAGGGCGAACACGCGATATGTGCCTTCCTTAAGACCGCGTATTGTGAACTGACCGCGATCATCGGTTTTTGCAACCCTCAGTAGCGGAACCTTGACGAATGCCGAATCGTTAAGGTTTTCATGAACGCCTACGAGTATCCCTTGGCGCGGTTCGAGGTTTCTGGAATCAAGCACCATCCCGGATATTCGTAGCGAATCCAGTTCAGCCCCTGTGGAAAATGTGTAGGCGAATCCTTGGAGTTTGTTGGCTTCGTTATTATCTTCAATCGCATCTGCGAAATCGATAGTGTATGTGGTGTTCGGCAGTAATGAATCGAATGTCACTGTGACGCGTTTGCCGACCGATGCCACACGTGGCACCTGTCGAGACGGAGGAGACACGACAACTTTTGAAAAAGCGTCTTTGACATTTACCAGCTCGTTGAAAGTTATGCTTATCCTGGTCTTGTCCACATTTAGTGAACCTTGCGGCGGATTGGCGCTTACGAACAGAGGAGGGTCCTCATCGCGTGCCCCTCCCGAGGGGTTTCCGATGTTGGCGCAAGCTGCGGCAAACAGTGTCACCACAGAGAATAGAATAAACTGTAGTAATGTGTTTTGTCTTATGATATGGGAATAATGAAACTTCATCATCTGCTCTGTCTTATGTAATATTCAACTGCTTTTGAGACAGCATTTGTCTTAAAGGGGTTCAAAAATAGCGAAAATTATTGAGAAATGGGGATGGAATCTGTAATTTTATGCTTTGAATGCTCAAAACATAAAAAAAAAGCCGTATATTTGCAAGCTGAAAAGTAGTATTTCCACAGGAACTATCCTCTTGGAGGAGTGATTTCCGTGGAAATTCATCATAGGAACGAATTTAAAAAACAATAAAATAACAACAAAATCGAAATGCAGAACAAAGGGTTTATCAGCACCATTGCTATCCTTCTGGTATTGATTTGCGGTTTTTACATCTCTTTCAGCTTTGTAACTTCTCACTATGAGAAAAAAGCGAAAGAGTTTGCAGCCATGACCGCCAAAACCAGCGACGAGACCAATGATGCCTACAAACAAAGTCTGAAGCAATTCAACGACTCAATCGACAAAGAGAAAGTTTATCTGTGGTACACCTACAATCAGGTTCGCAAGATGGAGGTTGGTCTCGGTCTTGACCTGAAAGGAGGTATGAACGTGGTGCTCGAGATATCGGTTCCCGACATCCTTCGCCAGTATGCATCGGGCGATGCTCAGCTCGCTCAGATCAATGCCGCTATCAAGAAGGCAGAGGCTGAAGGTGGCAAAGGAAGTGACAAGGATTTCGTATCGCGCGTGGCTTCGTATATACAGCCCGGTGTGATGGCGAGCCTTTTCGTTCGCGAAGGTGAATACATGGGCGGACTTAAATCAAACGCATCAAATGAAGAGGTTACAGCCGCTCTCGAAAAACAGGTAGACAGCCAGGTTGATGCTGCATTCAATATATTCCGCACACGTATCGACCAGTTTGGTGTCGTAGCTCCCAATATCCAGAAGCTTCAGGATAAGAACGGTCAGATTCTTCTTGAGCTTCCCGGCGTCAAAGAGCCTGAACGCGTTACCGAACTTTTGAAATCAAGTGCTAACCTTGAGTTCTTTGAGGTTTACAATTACAATGAGATTCTTGGTGACCTTCAGCGTTTCGCTGCCGCTTACGCACAGCAGGACACTGTTAACCATATCAACGTGATTGAACTTCTTGGTGGAACACAGCGTGCCGGACAGCCTATCGTGGGTATGGTCACTCCTTCCAACAAGAACCTTGTTGATTCTATCATAAATACGGATCTTGCCAAACGCACGCTTCCTTCAGACCTTACACTTATGTGGTCTGTTAAGCAGGCTGAGTTCCCTGTCACAGATGCTAACGGCAATATTGTCAAGAAAGACAACGGAGAAGACAAGACTGTTGGCTACTGGGAGCTTATCGCACTTAAGGGTGACGCAGTGCTCGAGGGTGATGCTGTTACTTCAGCTTCGTCTGAATATGACAATATGCGAGGCAACCTCGTAAACATGAAGATGAACGACCGTGGCGCTCAGGAATGGGCAACCATCACTCGCAATAATATCGGTCGTCCAATCGCTATCGTGCTTGATGATCATGTATACTCATTCCCCAACGTGAATAATGAGATCACCGGCGGTGGCTCGGAGATCACCGGAAACTTCACTCCTGAGGAGGCAAATGACCTTGCGAATGTGCTTAAATCCGGTAAGATGTCGGCTAAGGTTAACGTTGTAAGCAACAACGTGATCGGTCCGAGTCTTGGTGCCGAGGCTATCCAGATGGGCTTTATTTCGTTCATCGTGGCTATCATCCTGCTGATGATTCTTATGGTGGCATATTATGGCTGGATTCCCGGTCTTGTTGCCAACGTGGGACTTATCCTTAACCTTTATTTCACTCTCGGTATTCTCGCGTCGCTTCAGGCTGTGCTTACCCTGTCGGGTATCGCCGGTATCGTGCTTGCACTTGGTATGGCGGTTGACGCGAATGTGCTTATCTTCGAGCGTACCAAAGAAGAGCTTAAGACGGGTAAGAAGCTTCGTCAAGCAATCTCTGAGGGTTATGGAAATGCATTCTCTGCAATTTTCGACTCTAACCTCACTTCCGTGATCACCGGTGTGATCCTTCTCTTCTTCGGTTCCGGTCCTATCAAGGGCTTTGCAACCACTCTCATCATCGGTATCGTGTGCTCGTTCTTTACGGCAGTGTTCCTTACCCGTATCGCATTCGACCTTATCACTAAGAATGGTCGTTGCGCAAATATGTCGTTTGCGACAGCAATCAGCCGCAACTTCCTGACTAACCTGAAAATCAATTTCATGGGTCAGTCTAAAAAGGCGGCAGCTGTTTGGGTAGCGCTTATCGTGATATCAATTGCGTCTCTTGCTATCCGAGGCATGAACCAGGGTATTGACTTCTCCGGTGGTCGCAACTATGTGGTTCAGTTCGAGAAAGATGTGGACCGTCAGGCTGTTCAGGAGAAACTCCTTAACCTTTTCCAGACAAAAGCTAACGATCCTACAGTCTCTGTTGCCGTTATCAACATCGACAACCCTTCAAAACTCCGTATAAGCACCAACTATAAGATTGCTGAGGAATCAGAAGGTATTGAAAATGAAGTTGCTTCAATCCTTTATGAAGGACTTAAGGACGAGCTTACCGTAAATGGTAAGACAATGGATCTTGAAGCATTCTCGGTATCGGATGAAAGCCATGGTATCATCTCTATCCAGAAGGTAGGTCCTTCCGTTGCAGATGATATGAAGCGTGATGCATTCTGGGCTTTAGGCATAGCGGTTATCTGCATGTTCCTATATATCTTGCTCCGTTTCCGCAATATCGCATTCTCTGTTGGCGCAGTTTGTGCAGTGGCATTGACGGCATTCCTTATTGTAGGTTTCTACTCTATATGCTGGGGCTTCCTTCCTTTCTCAATGGAGATTGACCAATCGTTTATTGCCGCTGTGCTTACGATAATCGGTTATCAGATCAACGATACCGTGGTTGTATTCGACCGAGTTCGTGAGATGATCGGTATCTATCCGAAAGAAGACCGTCGCAAAACGTTCAACAAATCATTGAACCAGACAATGAGCCGTACGGTGATGACTTCATTCTCGACGTTGCTCGTGCTCCTTTGCATCTTCTTCCTCGGTGGCGACACAATCCGTTCGTTCACATTTGCAATGATCTTCGGTGTGGTTGCCGGAACATTCTGCTCGCTTTACTGTGCTGCTCCTATCGCTTATGCGATCATGTCTCGCAGCAAGAAAGGTAACGGTGCTCAGGCAAATGCCGATGGCAAGCCTGTTCTTGAAGGCAACCGTCGCTTCAAATAAATGAATAATAAATCTTTCGCGAATATTTCTTAATTCGCGGATAGAGCGTTAAAAGGGTCGAAAATTATCATAATTTTCGACCCTTTTAATTTTTTTATAACTTGTTGGTTGAAACAAACAGCATTTATAGTAGGTTATACATTCATAGGCGTAAATGATTTAAACAGCTTCTTAGGCAGTTTATAAAACGAATGAAGTTTGAATCACATTATTAACACCGCCTTCGCTTATGCTATGAAAACTACCATCAGAATACTAATCTCAATGATAGCAATGGCATCGGCTATAGTTCCGGCTTTTTCGCAGATGCCTGTGAATATTACGGCTAATGACCTTGTGACCAAGGTTTACGGAGTTCTTTCTCCCGAAAGTTCCAAAGCGGAACTTTGTGAGGATTGTGCAACTATTCTTAATCTTCGTCCTTCAGAGGAGGATATGGGTCTTTGGCTTGATAGCACGGATGGCTATCAGTTCAGTTACTACGGATTGACAGTTCCGGATGTATCAGCCTTGGCCTCAATAGAGCGGGATTCCGTTGCTAATTTCGGTTTCTTTTTCCTGTTCCCATATAGTTCCACTTCCACGAAAGAGGAGATGAATCTAAGGCAGTCACAGTTTTGTGGCAGTCTTTTACGTGAGATGTATGATATAGGGGTGTCTCTTGATGTCATTACGAATCCTGATTCGCTGTTTGAAGTGGCGGGAAATTATAAAGGGAATTTTGTGGAGATACGACTCATGGATGAGGTTGTCTCCGGTTCTTTGGGCAGATATGTCTTGTTCCTCTCTGTTGAACCTAATGGCTTCACTGACGCAGACAATCTTGCAGCTACCATTGACTGACAAGTAAGTGATCACTTAAAAAATAACTCCGGACAGATTGGAAATTCTGCCCGGAGTTATTAATTGGTATGACAGTAAGTTATTTCTTGGCGGTTTTGTCGAGGAGGTGTTTTACCGCGCCTTCAAGCTGTGAGTCAATACCTTGGAGCTCATCGCCCGGATTATTGTAGATTAACACGTCGGGATTGAGCTGATGGTTTTCGAGAACATTACCCTTCATGTCCACGCTCGTTACCTGGGGTATGCCGAAATATAGGCTCGGATCGATCTGTGTTTCCCACCATACGGCAGTCATTGTGCCCGGTATCGGCGCTCCGACAACATCTCCGATGCCGAGAGTCTGATAGACGAACGGAGTGCCGTGAGCATCGCTATAATTACTTTCGTTCACGAGCATCACCGAAGGTTTGGTCCATTGTGAGAACGGCTCTGAACCGATATATTTGCCACGTGGCATGAAGCGCACGTATTCCTTCCCTCCGAGTAGCAGGGCAATATCGTTATGAAGCCAACCGCCGCCATTGAAGCGCGTGTCTACAATCACTGCATCGCAGTTGCGATACTTGCCGAGGAGTTCGTCATAAACGGTCTGGAAACTGCTGCCGTTCATACCCTCGATATGCACATAGCCGATTTTGCCTCCGGAGAGGGAATCTACAACTGCCTGGTTACGCTCCACCCAACGTTTGTAAAGGTGATCGGAGATAGCCCAGTTTTGCATAGGTTTCACTTCTGCGAAATCCGTTTTGCCATTGCTGCGTAATATTTCGATACGGGTCTTTTTGCCCGCTTTGCCTTCGAGCAAGGGATAATAGTCCTTTCCGGCTTCGATCTTTTTACCATCGATTGAAAGGATAACATCTCCTGGTTTGACATTTACTCTCTTTGCTGCAAGAGGACCGCGTGGTAGAACTTCAGTCACCTTAAGTCCTTCCCCTTCGAACGCAGGATCGAAGAAAGCTCCGAGTTCCGCTGTCTGTAGGGAAGCACCTCCGCCACCATAGCCGGCACCGGTGTGCGATGCATTAAGTTCACCAAGTATCTCGCTCATAAGGATGGCGAAATCCTGATTATTGTTTATATATGGCAGGAATTTACGGTAATGTTCTCCATAACCTTCCCAATCAATGCCATGTATGTTCTTGTCATAGAATTTATCGTTGACCTGACGGACCATATGGTCGAATATATATTCGCGTTCAAGCGACGGTTTGCGGTCGTAAGGAGCTTCAAACTCAATGTCTTCTGCAGATCCTTTTGCGAGATCTATCTTCTTCATGCCGCTTCCCGTTATGATGAAGATGTTTTCACCCTTTGCGTCAGTCTCTATTCCACCGCTGACACCTTTTATTAGAACTTTGGTGTCACCCTTCTTCAAGTCACGTTCCATTAAGTTGTAGCCACCTTCGGTTGCGGATGCTACATAATAGAACTTGGTGCCTTTCGGATTAAGAAAATAATCGCCCACGAAAGCAGAACTGCCGGTCAAGCGCGCCATGCGGTGCTTGCGGTTGGCAAGATCAAATTCAAGGTCTTTGCTTTTTTCCTCTTTCTTGTCACCCTTCTTGTCCTTCTTCTTTTTCTTATCTCCCTCTTTAGCTTTCTCTTCTTTCTCTTTCTTCTCCTTCTCCGCCTTTTCCATGAGGGCTATTTCCTCTTCTGTAGCATTGAAGGTGTCCCAGGCTTCACCGTCGAGAGCCATCATCAATATATCTCCCTGGTTGCCCCATGAGCCTTGGCTCTTCATTCCGTATTTGCCGGTGTGGTAGGTTATGGCTTTACCGTCGAGTGCCCACTTGGCATTGCCGTCGGAATAGCCGCTTTCGGTAAGGTCTATAACCTCGTATCCGTCAGCCTTGACAAGCGCGATATCGGTGTTGTTCCAGCCTCCGATACCGATATAGTCGGCGAGGAGCCATTTGCTGTCAGGACTCCATGAGAAAGATACGTCGCCATCGGAATATGAATAATTGAATTTCCCGTCAAGGGCGGTGTTAACCTTCTTGGTCTTGGGGTCTATAACGCGGATTTCCGTGCGGTCTTCAAGGAATGCTATCTTGGTGCCGTCAGGACTGTAGACGGGCTGTTGTGCGGCAGTGGCGCATTTGTATAGCGGTTCTTCAACGATTTCAGTGGCATATGCAAACTGTTTTTCGTCAGGATTCTTGATTGTTGCCGTAAAAAGCTGCCAGTACCCGTCGCGGTCGGAATCATATACCAGTGTTCGTCCGTCTTTGGAGAAGGATACGCGACGTTCCTGCGCCGGAGTGTTGGTGATACGTTTGGTAGTCTTGTATTTCGCATCCGTCACATATATGTCACCCCGGATCACGAACGCCAGCTCATTGCCCGAAGGGGATACTGCCATTGTTGTGGCTCCCCTGCCGGTGAAGTTTTTCACGCGGTCTCCGTCATATTGGTCAGCGATTACTTCGACAGCAAGTTTCTGTGGTTCGCTGCCCGGTTTCATCGTATAGATATCTCCGTCCCAAGAGAATGCCAAAGTGCCGTTATTGGCGGCTGAGAGATGGCGCACGGGATGTTTGGCAAACCAGGTTAGCTGTTTTTTACTCTTGCCATCGGCAGTCGCCTCGAAAATATTGAGTGTGCCGTCTTCCTCGCTCAGGAAGAAGAACGAACTTCCGTCAGCATTCCATACCGGGTTTAGGTCATGGCCGTTGAATCTTGTGAGCTGAGTGAATTTGCCATTGTCATATAGCCATATGTCTGACGTACCGGAGGAACGTTCATGTTTACGCCATATGTTCTCGAAACCTTTCTTGTCTTGGTATAGAAGTTTGCCCGATTTTGAAACGCTTGCAGCTCCCATCGGTAGGGAAAGGTATAATTGCGGACGTAATCCCGGTTCTGAGATGTCAAGGCGCCATGTCTGCGAGAGGAAAGGTGCCCGGGAAGATTCCTTTGACGGCATTCCCGAAGTGGTATAGAGGATTTCGTGGTCATTAAGGAACGCTATCGGGGTTTCTGTGCCGCTATTAGTGGTCAGACGCACCGGTGTGCCTCCGTTCGCATTTACCGAGTAAATGTCCATTGACCCTTCGCGATTGCTCGAGAATATAATTTTGGAGCCGTCGGGACTCCACAAGGGGGCAGTGTCGTAAGCTTGGTTTGATGTGAGCTGTGAAGCCTTTCCGCCGGCTGCAGGCACTGTGAAAATGTCACCCTTATAGGTGAATGCTATAGTCGTCCCGTCGGGCGAGATAGCCGTGTTCCTGAGCCACCTTGGTGTCTCTGCGGAAACTGACACAACGGCACATCCTAAGATGGCAGTGATAAGCAGATTTTTCATAAGCAGTTGTTATTGATGTTGTTTTGTATATACTCTTTTAATTCATGGTAAGGTTGCAGGAAAAACGGGCGATCTTCGAGGTGGGGGTGAGGCAGGGTCAGTTCGGGGGTGTTCATCTCAACTCCGTCCACAGCCATGATATCGATATCTATTACTCTGTCCTTGTAAGAGCCGTCGGCATTGCGATGCGAAGAAGGATTTATTGACGATTCGATCTCCTGCAGGACATGTAACACGTCAAGGGGTTCCATGTCTGATATGAAAGCCATTCCGATATTCAGGAATCGGTTTTTAGATTTGAATCCCCATGGTTCCGACTCCATATGCTTTGAAAGTTCGAACCACCCGAAACGTTTCTCGATTGCAGAGACAGCGCGCGTAAGGTTCATCAGTCTGTTGCCTAAGTTAGACCCGATATTTATATAGTATACCATAATTTATACGTGGAATCAGCTTGTTTGTGATAAGTAAATGTACGATTATTGCAAATTTAGCTAAAATCCTCATTGAGTCCAAAATAAAATTCATAACCTTAGGCTGCTTTATTAATTTTCACACCCTGGATGTTTATTTGATTCCTAAAAAATGACTCGTAACCCCTTGCCAAACCATTCCGAGCATTAAAAACTCCAACCACACACAACCACGTAACAACTACTTTTATATCAACCCTCAAAGGGTTTTATGTATCTTAAGATGGTTGTTATGTGGTTGAAAGTGGTTGGAGAATGAATATGGATTGGTTTGGACAGAGAGATAAATCGGGATTTTATGGCTCGAAGAAATAGCTTCAACTGGGTGTTGTTGAATGAGAAAATATGTCATCACAATTTGTGATGACATCAAGAATCAAAACGACTCAAAAACTCTTTACCATACGTATTTACTGAACATGGAGTGGTAATGTTGTCAAGCATTTTGAGAAGCAATGTTGCTATTTAGGTAAGTATCTTGGTCGCACGCCAATTTGTTGCAATGAGACAGTTTATGTCTTCTATATGTTTTATAACTTACATCCTCTTTAAACAAAAGTCGCGGGCTTCAACATCCGCGACTTTTCTATCAGGTAGTAGTTAAAGAGTTTTTTAGTTGAGAAACAATTCAAGAGGTTTGTTTATAGTTTCCCCAAGATTAATCGGTGGAAGAACGAAATTTGCATATCTTGTACCCTCCAATTTGCATACCAATATTCCCCTGGTTGCACCATAAAGCATAGATGTAAAATGCTTTACAACCTCAGTTGGCATTACAAACTTATCTCCCTTTAAAAAGCTTTTCATGCTTGCCTCATTGAGCTGATATGTAGCCTGTGTCTCTATCTTCATGATTATCTTATCCCCATGCAAGAATGTGCATGAATGAATGCATTCAAACATGCCATTGTCAGGCTCAATGCCATACGAGTATGAATTTTTGATTTGCATGACATTATCATTCTGGTCTAAATCAGGATCAATAAGTGCAAACTGATTGGTTTTTATATTTAGGAATTTATATCCAAGAGATTCTTTCATACCACTTCCAGAAATTTAATTTTTGATTCTTTAGATGTCTTTCTTATACGTTCCTTTTGAGGTAATACCATATACTCGGAACTTGTTTCATTTGAAAAATGCCAAATATCGGAAAACCTGTTCATGTTGGCATTAGTAGATGCATAAAGCCTATGAATGAAGTTTTCATCGTCATTATTCTGTGAAAATGTTTCCACATTCTCAAACGCATTGGAAAGAATAATCACCTCTTTCTTCTTTTTCGGTGAAATCTCTCTGTCAATGATATTGATATCTAAAGCTTTTTCGATTTTCACAATCGTTTTCAACTCCATATTTGCCTTTCCTGTAAGGTATCTGCTGACAATAGCAGGGTCTACACCCATCAGCTCCGAAAGATGAGCCTGTGTCATATGTTTAATGCGTAATGCCCTCTTGATTTTCATGGCAATACGGAACGAAGCCTTATACATGTCTCCGTTCTCTTTTCTATCCGTGGCTATTTTCCGTTCGGCTTTGCTTTCCTCTACTGCCACCTGTTCGAGCCTGTGTAAATCAATCTTCATCGTTCTCCTCCATAAATTGTTCCAGTCCTTCAGGATCTATGATTCCTTTTTCTTGCAGGAAACTACAAACTATAAGGACTCGTTTGCGAATTTCTTTTTCGAGCACCGTTTCTTTACCCTCCCTATCAATATCCGGACAATAATTTGTGTCTAAATTGATTTTTATTCCTCCATAGATTATGATATAGCAGCTCTTAGTCAATTCAATAGCATATATTCTGACAAGAGAAGGCTTGCTTGATCCCCAGCATTTAACCGGTAAATAGTCTGTATTGTATTTTTTACTCTTACCACCGCCCTCTTGATTCTGCCTGAAATCATTAGAGCTGTGGGGTTCGAAATAAGTTCCAAAATCTTTTGCCTTACCGTCCATTATATCTTTGCAGAGATTTGCTATCTCTTCATCGATGTCAATCATGCGATCATTAACCTCGGCTTGATACTCCTCAATCTCATCACGCTCTATTCCCAATTCAGAAATCAGGTAGTCGCTGATCTGATTTTTAAACCGATCGAAGAAATCAGAAAGATATTCCATATCAGTCAATTTCTTGTAGGTCAATCGGTATATATTGAGTGTATCATCCTTATAATGTGCCGCATATAAATAAGGAGGCGATATTTTTTGTATTTTCATCACATACTTTCTATTCATATAACACCTCAGTCCCATAAATTATTGCAAAAATAGTAAAATAAGTTGATTTATAAGTCAATTTTGAAAAATAAAACCGTTTCATAGCAGGTAAAAGGAAAAATCGTACTTTCCAAAGGGTTTTATGTATCTTAAGATGGTTGTCATGTGGTTGAAAGTGGTTGGAGAATGAATAATGAGTATGGATTGGTTTGGACAGAGAGATAAACCGGGATTTTATGGTTCGAAGAAATATACGTCTGAATCGCTTGAATATTCATCGGGTTAATAAACATTTGATTATCTTACAAAAATGTTTAACTTTGCAGACATAGTGATATTCGTAAAACAATAGCATACCTAACAGTTCCAACCATGAAAGATCTTGAACTTGTTCGCTCCAAAATATATGATATACGTGGTCAGCGTGTAATGCTTGATCGCGATTTGGCTATGCTCTATGGCATTGAAACTAAAGTTCTCAAACAGGCAGTCAAGAGAAACTTAAAGAGATTCCCTGCTGACTTTATGTTCGAATTGACCCCGACAGAGGTTCATAGTTTGAGGTCACAAATTGTGACCTCAAACGGAAGAGGCGGAAATAGGTATATGCCATTTGCTTTTACGGAACAAGGTGTTGCAATGCTATCAAGTGTAATCAATAGTGAAGCTGCCATTGAAATCAACATCAATATAATGAGGACTTTTGTAGCAGTGCGTCAAATGCTTGCGCAACCTAAGACCGATAATATTGCAGTATTGGAGCAGCGTATTGAAAAGTTAGAGAGCTATATAGAGGAAGTCATAACAGATGTCAACGATGTGAACGAGGATACTCGGATGCAGATAGAACTCATCAATGAATCGCTTGCTGAACTTCAAGCCTCCAAGAAAACCTTGACAGCCTCTCGTCCTACCATCGGATTCAAACCATAAAACATTCTATTGCATCGGGTATTCAGTTTGATCTCCTGATTTCAAGTTTGAAATTAAAAATTGCCGGGTCAAAAGATCTCACTTTGAGCATTAATAGTTCCAACCACTTTCAACCACGTAACAACCACTTTTATATCAACCCTCAAAAGGTTTTATGCTTCTTAAGATGGTTGTTTTTTGGGTTGAAAGTGGTTGGAGAATAAAGAATGAATGTGGATTGGTTTGTATATCGAGATAAAGGAATATTTGACGAACTGATTGGAATAGAAAAGAAGCAACATGTAGCAAGGCAAAAATTGAATGGTAAGTAACGCGCCTTTATAATATCCAAATCATATATAGGAAGCATATTGCCGTTAAACCCATCGCAAAACTGATGAGCAATAACTTATAACATTTTTGTCGAATGCAGAAGTATGACATGGAGGCGTAATATGCTGATACCGAGGCAATACCTGTCCATAAAACCCATGAGGCTATTTGTCTTGTAATGATTGCTATAATACACATTGCAATTAATGGAATCAACAATAAACTTAGTTGTCGAGCTGTCGGATTATAGATTTTCTTAATCATAAGTAAAACTGACTACATATAATGCAGATTCAACATTTAATTTGCTAACATTGTTCAATATATTACTCGCATAAAAACTAATAGCTCCAATCACACACAACCACGTAACAACCACTTTTATATCAACTCTCAAAAGGTTTAATGCATCTTAAGATGGTTGGTTTTGTGGTTGTGTGTGGTTGGAGAATGAATGATAAATGGCAGACTCCCCGGGTGCCGGATTTAGCAACCGAGGAGTCTGTAATGTTCTATGAGGGATGTTTAATTATAGGTCGATCATGCCGGAGAGAGGGAGGTTGTCGGAGGAATTGCCAACTGAGATGGTGAATGTGCCGGGTTCTATGACGAACTCATGACGGTCGGGATCATAGAAAGAGAATGCCTCTTCATCAAGCTCCACCGTTATGCGTTGAGATTTGCCGGGTTTCAAATTTATTTTCTCAAAACCTTTCAATTCTTTTAATGGTCTCAACAAGCTGCATTCGTTGTCCGTTACGTATATCTGCGCAACTTCCGATGCCTCTTTCTTTCCTGTGTTCTGTAGAGTGAAAGACACTTTAACGCGGTTTCCGCCAAGTGGCGTTAGCTCAAGGTCGCTGAATTTGAATGAAGAATATCCGAGTCCGAAACCGAAAGGATACAGCGGCTTTATGCCGGAACGGTCATAACCGCGATAGCCTGTGAATATTCCTTCCTTGTATTCTACCCTTGTGCATTCCTTTTTCGAAGAGCTGCGTGTGTTGGGAGTGTTGCTGTAATAGTTGGCATACGAGGGGTTGTCTTCAAGACGGCTCTCTATTGATATGGGGAGCTTCCCGCTTGGAGACAGCTTGCCTGTCAGTATCTCGGCGATTGCCTGCCCTCCCTCTTGACCGGGATACCAGGCGAGGAGTATGGCGCGGGCGGCGTCTCCCCATTCTGAGAAATCAATGCCCCCGCCGGCGTTGAGCACAACGGTCATGTTCGGGTTCGATTCGGCAAGGCGGTTGATAAACTTTTTCTGGAAAGCAGGCATTGAAAAACTGCGGTCGAAGCCTTCGCCCTCCGTTCCGCTATTGAATCCTGTGCAGTACACCACATTGTCGGCGCGTCGCAATTCGCGTTCGAGGGTGTCTTCGTCAAGCATTCCCAAGGTGCATATTATATTTGCTGAAGAAATGTTGTCGAAATAATCCACCCGTATGTTATAATCCTTGTTTTTCTCCACCTCATATTCTACCTCGCGTGATGAAAGGGCGTGATTGCCCCAGTCTCCTGTCACGGTCTTTCCGTTGATTATGACCCTGTAGCCGTCATCTCCACTGATACGGATTTTGATTACTCCATCCTTTTCGGGGCGATAGAAACCACTCCATGTCACGGAAAAATGATCCTCTGGAAAGTCGGGGAGGGGTCGTTCATATTCCCAAAGGAAATGTATTGTCGTGTCAGTGCGCACGAAATCAGGATTCCCTTCCATCTTCTGATTTTTGTAATATCTTCCTGTGAATCCGCGTTCCGAGCGTGTGGAATCGGTGTATATATCCTTGCTGATGTCGTAATAAAGCTTGTTTTCAGGTATAACGACAGTATTTTTCCTTATATTTTTGAGTGCTCTCGAAACCGGTGTTACGGAGAAGGGAGACACAGATCCGCTACCTCCGCCCGACATGATGGTGTCGCAGTTGGGACCAAGCACTAAGGTGCGTCCTTTCAGGGGGAGGATATTGCGGTCGTTCTTCAGCAATACGATTCCTTCTCGTGCCACGTCAAGAGCCGTCTGCCTTGATGGAAGATAGTCGAGAGATATTGCGGAGTCTTTCTGAACGCGATCAAGAAGTCCGAACGCGATGAATGTGGAGAGGAGGTGTTCAACCTTTTTATCAATTAATTTTTCGGTGATAAGACCGTTTTTTAAAGCCTCCTTGATTCTTTCAGACGTGTAGTGCACCGCTTTGGGCATTTCGAGGTCAAGACCGGAAGATGCTGCGTTCACGGTGGAATATACAGAGGTCCAGTCGCTCATCAATATTCCCTCAAAACCCCAGAGATTGCGGAGTATGTCAGTGTTGAGCCAACGGTTTTCAGTGGCGTGCACTCCGTTTAGCAGGTTGTAGCTGTTCATCACTGCGCCCACTCCCGCCTTCTGGACAGACTTGCGGAATGCAGGAAAATATATCTCATGGAGTGTCCGTTCGTCTATATCGCTGCTCACATGGTGTCGGCTCCATTCCTGATTGTTTCCGGCAAAATGTTTCACGGTTGCGATCACTCCTTTTGATTGAACTCCGTTTATGTATCTGACAGCCATCTCTGAAGTCAGGTATGGATCTTCACCCATATATTCATAATTTCGTCCGCATAGGGGGGAGCGGTATATGTTTACGCCCGGTCCGAGAAGGATACCTACGCCCCTGGCGCGGGCATCGTCGCCGAGGCTTTCACCATATCGGCTCACAAGATCGCGGTTCCAGGTTGCAGCTGCCAATATTCCTGCGGGAAAGAGAGTGCTGTGCGGGGCATGATTTCGTAATCCTTGCGGTCCGTCGGCAAGCAGTATCTCCGGGATTCCTAACCGCTCGTTACCTCGCAGGGAGAAAGAGGTTTTTCCCGAAAGGCATCCGATTTTTTCATCGATGGTCATCTGTTTCACCAGCGCGCGGGCGCGTTCCCTGTGTGCCGGAGTTATTTCCACGGCAGTTGCCGATAATGTAGCTATTGCCAGGAATGTAATAATAAGGGATCGTATTTTCATTTTTCTGTTAGGTTTAATATAATTTTCTTGCCGTTTACGATTATGTTGTATTCACCTGCCTCGAGAAAACGTTTTCCCGTAGCATCTACATAGCTCAAGTCGCGCCATGGCACGATCTCGAATGTCATTGTAGCGGTTTCTCCCGGTTTGAGTGTCTTTTTCTCGAAATGTTTAAGTTCACGTACGGGACGCGTTATGGAGCAATACGGATCGGATATGAACCATAACACGGTTTCCGCCCCTTCGAGGTCGCCGGTGTTGGTGACCGGAACAGTAACCTTTATTTTGTCATTGCGGGAAAATTCGGTTTTTGAAGCTGTCGGCTCTCCATATTCGAAAGAGGTGTAGCTCAGTCCGTGCCCGAAGCTGTAGAGTGGCTCGCTCGTTATGTCCTGATAAAATCCCTGATGCCATCTGCCGCTTTTGCGACGGTTGTAATATATTGGGATCTGTCCTGTGGAATATGGGAACGTGATCGCAAGTTTTCCGGATGGGTTGATACGTCCCGAAAGTATTCCTGCCATTGCTTCCCCTCCCATGATTCCCGGTTGCCATATCTCAAGAATGGCATTGGCAAGAGGTTCGAGGCGGTTTAGTTCGAGCGGACGACCATTTGTGAGTACCAATACCACTGGTTTGCCGGCGCGGGCGATTTCTGCAGCAAGCTCTTCTTGGATTGAGGGGAGTGCGATAGAGGAGCGAGAAGCGTTCTCACCGCTCCATTTCAGATTCTCGCCTAAACAAAGAATCACCACGTCTGCCCATTTGGCGGTTTCAAGAGCCTCCTTGAATCCTGATGTGTCATTACCGTCTCGGCGACATCCCTCAGCATATCTTATCTGCGAACGATTGCCAAATTCATCATTTATACCTTGCCATAGGGTGATCACGTCTTCCGGTTTGCCGTGTCCGAGCCAGTTGCCGAGAAGGTCCCATCCGTTCTTTGCCAAAGGACCTATAACAGCGATCTTTCCTGCATTTTTCAGTGGTAATGTCAGGGTGGAATCATTTTTGAGAAGAACCATTGATTCTGCCGCAAGTTCGGAGGCGGTTTTCAGGTCAGCGGCACGCAGGAATCGGTCGGGCACTGAAGGTGTATAGGGATTGTCGAAAAGTCCGAGACGCATTTTTACCCTCAGGATGCGTCTCACGGCTTCATCTATTGTTTCCTGCGACACTTTCCCTTCCTCTACCAGTTCGGCAAGATGGCGGTCATAGGCATGGCTCATCATGTCCATTTCAAGTCCGGCGTTGAGGGCGAGCATTGCCGCATCTTTCTTGGTTGCGGCTAATCCTTGATTCTTGAGTTGTTCTATAGCACCCCAGTCGCTGACGATGAAGCCGTCGTGTTTCCATTTGTTCTTGAGGATATCTGTCATGGTGTAGCGGTTTGCCGATCCCGGCACGCCGCTGATATCGTTAGATCGGAAGAGCGTCGTGTAGGGAAAGAGTGTGTCTCCTTGTGTAGA
>CASBHZ010000005.1 GCA_949123685.1 uncultured Bacteroidales bacterium
GAGATACTATCGCGTGACTGGAGTTCAGACGTGTGCTCTTCCGATCTGCGGAATGAATGGGTGCTTCCGAACACGGGATATAAGAAAAATGCAGTGTCGCTTGCCGTAAACTTCAAATTGAACAAGTGGATTTCTCTCACATCTCGCGTGAATTATTATAACAAACGGTCTGACAATATTCCCGTTTCGGGCTATAACCAGAATGGTATAAACTATAAATTATTGTGGCTCAATAATTATGATTCATATAGTTCATATGCCATGGAATATTTCAGCGGACGAATAAAGAATCCCGATATAAAACCTTCACAATATGTCAACCCGTCGGATGAGGACGATGCCATAACCAACCCCTTGTATTACCTTTATGAAGCTACCAACTCAATAAAGAAGAACCGCGTGGTCGGTAATGTGAGCCTTAACATCCGGTTTCCACTCAAAGGGTTGACACTTCAGCTTCGCGGGGCAATGGATATGAACGACGAGTTCCGGACAATGCGCAAGCCTGTCAAGACATTCAGGTATGTGAACGGAGGATACAAGGAGCAGTCGGTGCGTAAGATAGAGACAAATATAGATTTTTTGCTTCGTTACGAAAACAATGACTGGTTTGACAGGCGTTTGTCGTTCAATGCTTCTTTCGGAGGGAACAGTATGAACCTCAGCGGATATAATCAGTCACTGACGCTGAAGAACCTTGACATACCGGATATTTTCAATGTCAATAACGCCCCCTCCACATCTGTGCCCGTGCCGATGCAGATTCGGAACCTGAAAGTGGTCAATTCGTTCTATGGTTTCGCATCGCTCGGATGGGATAATACATATTTCCTTGACTTGACAGCCCGTAACGACTGGTCTTCAACTCTTTCCCGTGGTAACTGGTCTTTCTTTTATCCTTCGGTAGCGGCGAGTGTGCTTGTTGACAGGGTGTTGAAACTTCGAGAGAAAGCTCAATGGATCGACATGATGAAAGTGCGTGCATCCTGGGCTAATGTAGGCAACGACACAAATCCTTATTCGCTGATAGAGGCGTATTCCACTACCAATTATAACGGTTCGTTCGTGCTTCCCGGCACCATGACGAATCCCTTTATAAAGCCGGAGAATGTGAGAAGCTGGGAGGTGGGACTTGAAATGCGTTTCCTGCTCAATCGCCTCGGTTTCGATGCCGCTTTCTATGATTCATCAACTACTAACCAGATTGTGTCGGCAACTGTAGATCCTATCGCCGGAGCTTCGGCGATGCGTATAAACGCCGGAGAGATTCGTAACAGGGGTATTGAGCTGTCGCTCCATGTAGTGCCTGTACAGACTCGCGATTTCAGTTGGAATATGGATTTCAATTGGGCAAAAAATTGGAACAAGCTTGTGAGCCTGCAGGACGGATGGGATCCTCAGACCCCTCTCGAAGTGAATACAGGGGCGAGCGTGAAAGGTACTATCGCATGTTATTCATATGTGGGACAGCCGATGAACCAGCTTTACGGGCGTGGCTATCAGCGTGCTCCGGCAGATGCCTACTATATTGACGCACAAGGCAACAAGGTGCCTTGTGGTGGGCAGATAATTGTAGGTGAGAACGACGGTTATCCAAAACTTACTGAAAATTCGGATGTATATCTCGGACGAGCCACTCCCGAATGGAACGGCGGTTTCACCACAAACTTCAGATACAAGGATTTCACTCTCGGAGCCACGTTCACGGCATCTTTCGGTGGTAAATGCTATTCAATAACACATGCCATACTGGCTTACAAAGGGAAGTTGAAAAATTCGCTACCCGGACGTCAGGGAGGTTTGGTGGTAGAGGGTGTAAATATTGTAGGATATGACGATCAGAATAATCCGATATATCAGAAGAACACCACTGTCACTGAAGCTATCAACGACTATTATTCACTATATAAATATGTGCGTACCAATGCCGAGGAGAATACTTTCAGCACCTCTTTCTTCAAGCTCAAGGAATTACGTCTTGACTATTCGCTCCCAAAGCGTTTGTGCAACCGGAGCAAGGTGCTTAGGAACGCTTCCATAGGCGTTTATGCTACCAACGTATTCTGTGCCACCAAATGGCCGCAATTTGATCCCGAAGAGGCGGGATCGCTTAATGGTACGGACGTATATCGCGGCACTGAGGCGGGGGCTATGCCCATGAGCCGCACTTACGGAGTGAATATAAAACTTGCATTCTAAACCGATAACCGATTATATTAAGATGAAACTTCTTATTAAAAATATATGGCTCGTTGCCGCTGTCTCCATCATCGCTGTCGGAGTTACCGGCTGCACGGATAATTTTGAAGAGATAAACACAGATCCAAATAAGGTGGTAGTCGGTCAGGTTTCTCCATATAATATGTTTGAAAAACTGCTCTATGACGGAGCGAACAACCGTTGTTACGATACTTGGTATTATGCCGGAGAGATTGTGCAATACACGGCTTCCGTGAGCACGAATGTCCGTATCGGCACTTATACGGATCTTAACAATAAATTTTTTGACAGGATATGGAGCCTTTTCTGTAATCATGGAGCCAATGCGGCTCATATGTATTCCTTGGCTGAGAAAGACCGGTCGGAGGCTTGCAAGGCTGTGGCGTTGACCCTGAAAGTGATGAATATGGAGGAGGTGACGGCAATGTTCGGGGATATACCGTATAGCGAGGCTTTTCAGGCTCGTGTAAACGGGAATGTAACCCCGGTCTTCGATTCGCAGAAGGAAGTATATATGCAGATGTTTGATGAACTTGAAGCTGCCAACGAGATATATGCGGCTTCCCCTAAATTCACTAAAGTGGAGATGGACGGCATGTATGGCGGGGATATGGCTAAATGGCGCCGTTTCAATAATTCACTTTATCTGCGCCTGCTTTGCCGCGTGAGCAACCGCGATGATGATATGGATGGTTTTGTCTCCGCGAAATTGCAGGAGATTGTAAATGACCCTACCCAATATCCGGTTTTCACTTCAAATGCCGATAATGCAACGGTGAAATATACCGGTAGCACCCCTTATGCAAATTATTTCTATAATTCTACTTTCGACTCATATACCAATGTGCGTCAGATGTCGCAAGAGATGGTGAAGCAATTGGTGGAGACAGACGAGAGCAGTGGAAGCCAGGTGTCAGAGGATCCGAGGGCAAGGGTGTATTTCTATAAGAACACGTCTTCGGGAAATACGGAGCAAAAATGGTTCGGGGCGATAGCCGGGGCGAGCCCGTCGCAGATGGACTTGAATCCGTCATACAGGGGAATACTGTGCGCTCCGGTGTTTTGTGACGGCACGGCTCCATATACCTTCATGGATTATGCGGAAGTGCAGATGATTTTAGCAGAGATGGCGGTGAAAGGTCTCATAACGGGAGGAGATGTGGCTGCAAAAAAATATTATGAAGAATCTCTCCGTGCTTCATGCCGAAGATGGGCGGAACGTCTTGCAAAGGCAACCAAATGGGAAGGAAGTTTCTCGAAAGTGGCGGATATCACCGAAGAGGAAATTGAAACCTTCATAAGCAGTCCGCTTGCATCGTGGGATTATAATTCCGACAAGCGTAAGTTGATTGGGAATCAGAAGTATATTCTCCTTTTCCAGAACAGTTATCAGGCATTTTACGAGATCCAGCGGACCGGATATCCCGAGCTTACTATCGGGGAGGGCACGGGAAGCAATAATTATATGTTTCCCACTCGCATGAGCTATCCGACCAATACGATAGGAACCAATCCGCATAACGCGGCGGCTGCAATAGCCTGTCAGGGTTGGAAGGAAAACAATATGCGTGAACACATGTGGTATTCGCTCGTGGCTTCCGGGGCAAGTAAATAATGATGCAATTAAGAATATTATGATTATAAATTATAAAAGATATCTGAACATTGCCGTGGTGGCGGTGATGTTTGTCTCGGGAATGGGGCTTACTTCATGCAAGGATGACGAGCCCGTGGGAGACAGGGTTTTCTCTGTTGACGGTCTTGACACGGAAAGTGGTGACTGCATACGTATAAACGCTACCCAGGCGGGTAAGGGTTATCATAAAAACAAGGATGGGCTGACAATAACCGCAGCATATTCCTATACTATCCGCACTTCATCGCATTGGGAAATATTGCCTAAGGATGAGGACACATCGTGGGTGAGGTTTCTCGCTACGGAAGGTGATGGTGATTCCCGGTTTTTCTTCGGCGTATGGCCTAATGAAACGTTTGAGAAGCGTGAGGCTAATTTCACTTTGGTTCTTGACGGGGTTGAGCAGCCGCGAACGTTCATTCATATCGAGCAGGAGCCTATGGTCCCGACTTTCAGTGTGGAGGGTGGCAATCTGCTGACAATCCCCGATGCCGGAGGTGAAGCCGTTATTACCGTGGTCACCAATACTGGAGACGTGGATTTCGCGGTGGAATATGAGGATTCGGATGACGGAAAATGGCTTCAGTATGATTCGGACACAAGTAGCGGATCTAAGCTTGTGTTCTTTGCGGAGGCAAATACCGGAGAAGATGAGCGTATGGCTTTTGTGACGGTATCTTCCAAATTGTTCCCGGATATGAAAGCTAAGGTGTCGGTGGTTCAAAACACTTTCGCCCTGGTTATGTTCGATGATTTCAACTATCTAAATTACACTTCGTCTACAGATATATGGAACGGCACGGGAGAACGCCCCATAGAGCAATGGGGAAGTTCTGCTGCTGAATCATGGACCGGACTTTTCAACGGTGTCCAGACAGCATCACGCGTGTATGGACGCAAGGGATATGTGCTTCTTGGCAACGGGGGCAGGATCGGGACCGTGGCATCTCCGACATTCTCAAAAATCGGTGAGGAAACGTCAGATGTAAATGTGTCGTTCGACTGTGTGGGTTATGTTTCCGAAAGTGGCACGCGCGATTATAGCGATCTGTATATAGCCGTATGGGGACCCGGAGAAATTGAAGGAGAGACTGAAAACCTTACTGTCAACTATAAGCAGCTCGGAGGCAGCAAGAATCTTCGTGTCAAGCATATGGAGATCAAGAATTTCCCGAATCGTCCCATAGGCGTGTTTAATGACGGCTATGATGAATGGGATTCGGAAAACGCACGCATAACTCTGAGGGTGAATGGTGTTACGGCTGAAACCCGGATTATCCTTATGGGAGGATATTGGGAGAATGCGAGAACTAAAAACACATTCGATAGTCCTGACCCGGTGCAGAATGGAGTGACTTATCGTCGCAACAACCGCAACAACCGGTTGGGAATAGACAACTTCAAAGTGATAAGAACAATATGAACTTAAGTAAGTATATAATTATGAAAAAAACTATCTTGGCATTATGTTGCATTGTGGCAACAATTGTACCGTCAGGTGCGAAAACGGTGACTTTTAAATCGGAACTGAGTTCTTACCAGCCGGAGGATCCGGCTGAAGAAGTGGTTACGATTCCGGTGACATGGACAGGCAGAACCCTATATTGCGATGCGATTAACCTCTTTATCGGCGGAGGTTCCAAATATTCCGCACAGGGTGGATTATATGTTGCGAATACGGGAACTGAGAAGAAAAATGTTGCTAAATCCACGGGTAATCTATATCTGAGTTTTGTTCCGGCAGGGGGCGTGACTGTGAAGAAGGTTACAGTGAGGCGGTTCGGCTCTTTCAAGACCCCATTCACGGAAATGACAGATGCTGCAGACGGTATGACTCAGACATGGGAAGGGGAACTGACCGGTCAGAACGACCTTAAAAGCAACAAGAAATTCTATCTTCAGTATGACGAATCAAATGTTGTGGACGGGGTTGACAAGGTTGATCACACGAAAGAACGCACGAGGATAGGATCAATAACTGTTGAATATGAGGGAGAGCCCTCGCGATGCCTTATGCCGCGTGTGAGTGTGGTTGACGATTATATCACGAATGAACCTATCGTCCTTACGTGTCCTGAAAAGGGTGCCAAAATCTATTATGCCCTCGGCACTTTCAAATTTGACAATACCGGTAATTCGACAATTGCTGACGATGAAGGATTTCAGGAATATGACGGCAGTCCCATAGCATTGTCTCAACCTACGGATTTTGCTGCCTATGCCTATGTTGAAGGAAAAGGTAAAAGTGGACTCTATTCCCGTTGGTATGTGCCCGGACCGGAAGACAGCAATCATGCAGTATTCAATTTTTCGGATCCCGTTTCGCTCGGTCTCGAGGCAATCAGCGAACTGTCTGTGAGTGACAAGGAATTTAAGGATAACGGAATAATTTTTGTCAACACAACGACTGCTTCCAAAAAAAATAACGGTCCAAGAATCATGTCTACGGAGGCATACGGTTTCATGTGGGACATGCGTCATGCCGCTAACAATAACAAGAACAACAACAAGATGAAATTCACCACCGAAAATCCCGAAAACTCTATTTGTGCCGTAGTATTGATGGGTAGCACAGTCAAAGGTGTTTTCTCGGCAGCCGTTAATGAGCAGGTGATCGGAGAAGACAGCAAGAAGACTACTGTTGAATATGTTTTCCCCGACAATGTGAATTATGAGGATGAAACGGCACAGAATCACACTAACAAGATATTCAAGCCGTTCACTTCGGGCAAGGCTGGTGATTACGTGGCTGTGTGGAAACAGTCGGAGGATTATGAAGGTGAGGAACCTGCGAACAAGGTTATATTCGATATGTTTAATACGGAAAGTTCATCCAATATCAATCAGGTTCATGTCTTCTATTACGGAGACGCACCCCAGACCGGAGGCGTGAATGACATTGTTTCAACAGAGGATAAAGATGCGCCTGTAGAGTTTTACAACCTGCAAGGCGTTAAGGTCAGTGGCAACGAACCGGGACTCTATATCCGCCGCCAAGGAGGAAAAGCCGTCAAGATCCTTGTAAAGTAGAAATAAGATAATATAGGATAATCAGAACTCCGGGCATCGTCACGATGTCCGGAGTTCGGCATAATAATCGATACACTGCTTATTGATGTCTTATGATAATCAGGTTTGAAGAGACGGGGGATTCGTCTGGAGCGGCACAGGTCTTGTGAAGCTTCGCGGTGTTGTTTTGCCCGAAGTTCACATGCAGGTATGCTCCCGGATCGTAACGGCTGTTGATCTCTGTCACGAAACCGCTTGTGCCTGTAACGTTTATGGGTGTCTCTCCATCGTTTATAAGTCCGAACCAGGGCGTTGCGGTTTGTCCGCTTTTCACGATAACGTTCCAGTTCTTCTCACCGTCGTTGATAAGTTTGACCGTATAGGAATTGTCCCCGCGTCTGTATTCATCATTTACATGCCACTTTAGCTTCAATGGCAATTCGAGGTTGTCGCTTCTCACTATCATGTCTGCTTCGTGGTCGGATCCGTCGGAGATAAGGTCTGCTATGACGGAATATTTGTTGCCGCCTTCCGGTGCTGTCCTTATTTCTGATATCCATTCATTGTCTCCGGATATTTTAACCGATGGCAGCACAGCCCTGTCGCTATATACGGTTGCGATGATGACATCGTTGAGTTCTGCGTTGTCGGTGTTGGCTCCATAAATTTCGGCGGTGTTGCAGTCCATCCTCATAATGTACTGGCTGTCGCCGGCTACGGATGAATAATCCGGATTCTGGTCAACCAATGTAGCTTTCAGCGCGTTCGACGGATTGGATGCCACGGCAGTGGCAATGTCATGGTAGCCACGTGCTGACACGTCGCTTATTGTCAATATATAGCGGTGATTGCGGATTATGTTGTAGGGTTTACCCGATGCGTCAACAAGTATTACTTTATAATACCCGCTATCTCCTTTATATGATCCCTTTATGATAACCCCCATATAGTCTGTAGTGGTGCAGTTGCGCTCATACACATAGATTGACGGTACCGGTCCCTCTGCCCATGTTTTTGATGCGTTTGCAAAGGTTGTTCCGGTGGGTCGTCCGGTTGTGGGGGTCGCAGACGGGGCTGCTGTCACGGTGGTGGTAGGCGTAAGGTATCCTTCCGGAGACAAGTTGCATGCAGACAATCCTTCAAGAACAAAATCTCCGAGATTGTTTGATGCTGACGCCTCGGCAGTCTTTGCCGTCACGCAAGCTGCGGCACGCAGGAGTTTCACACCTTTCATTTCTGTGTTCTGCATTATTCCGGAATCCAGAACGATGCGTCCCCACATCACTAATGGTGTGATGTGATCCTGTGTATTCTCAACCGAAGACATCATCGGCACTGTCTTCAAGGTGCCTACAACCGATTCGGGAGCACCGACGGTGAGGGAAGAGAAGTCAAGTTTATCGTGATTGGTGTCTTTTTCACGTGCGTTTGCAACTATGTGAACTGTGCGTTTTAAATCCACCTGTTCGAAAAGGAACACGATCTTTATGCCATCATCGGAATAGTCTATGTAGTTGGCGGGTAGACGTTCTATGAACAGCCCGTTCTCGTCAAATACAAGTCCGTCGACAGTCTGGATGTCGGTGTCTATGCCGGGATTCCCATCTTCGGCCCTTGTGAGCGCCTTTTTCTCTTCTTGCCCCGGAAGGCTTACGGAAATTGTTGCCGACACTTTGTGGCGGTGTTCCGGCGATTCTGTATTGACCGGCACATCGCTACCGCAGGAACTGAGGGTTCCTGCGGCAAGCGCGGCTAAAGTGAATATTTTAAAGAATAGCTTCATGTTGAAGGTTTTCGTTACTTATACAATGGTTGAACCGTCCCACTTGATGTTGGCTGAGTGTTTCTTGCGGTCATAGGTGATGGTGCAGAAACGCAGGTAAGAGTTCTTGGGTTTAGTCTTGCCGGCAGCAATGTTGTATGTCTTGGTTGCCGTGAACACAGTTTTTCCTCCTGCGTTATTGAAGTTTGTGCCGGATTGGTTCATGGTTCCTCCGAGGTAACAATATATCGTGCAGGTAATGTTTCCGGATGCTCCACTGGTATACCATCCGGCTGCAAGACGAAGGTCAAGCGTTCGCGGAATCATGTTGGTTGCATTGGTTGCGACACCTTTCTGACCCGGATAAGGATAGGCATTTATTTCACGTGCGTTGAAATATACCGTTTCTCCCTGACCACCGGTGGCGTCACCACCCCAGCGCAACACTGTCTTTCCACCGAATGAAGTATTGTTTCCTTGACTCCATCCGACATATTTGTTGTTAAGGTTAGACACGGCACTTGTATTGAACGTCTTGTCTCTATAAACCACAGATGTCGGGTTTCCTGCAAATCCGCACTTGATGTCAACATCTTTTGAACCCCAAGTGAATTTCACGACGAAATAGTCAAATTCCGGGATCACCACGAGGATTGCCTGGTCAATGGGAAGCGTGACAGTGTAGTCAGGATCGGATTTATGACCGAGCACGATGTCGCCCCATTGATCTTCTCCGGTCGGATGCCGGATTGAGCGGAATGTGAATACTCCGCTGTTCTTGTCGAAGAATGTTCCGGATGAACCGATGAAAGAGGGGAGACTTTTGATCACAACGTCTTTCAAACCTCCGTATACAGCCACGTCGGTTGTGGTGGTGAGGGTGTCGTTGCGTGAGGTAGGCTGTGCGATCTCGATCACTTCGTCTTTTGCTCCGATGAAAAGATTGTCAACGAAGATCGTGTCAGTATCGAGGGTCTGAATGTTTTTGAACACTACCGGTCCGCGTCCGTATGCTTCACTGAAATCTTCGGCATAAATGTCAGCATCCGGCTTGCGTGTCATTTTCACGTTGTTTGTTACGCCTGCATTTCCGGAGACGCTCGCCGTTTTCAGGTTGTCGAGCATTTTCCAGTTACCGCCTGTGCATGTCACAGTGACTTCTTTCTGATTGTGCGGCGGGCTGAGCCACATCTCTTTTACCGTAGGCTGACCTTGTAGGTGAACCCGGATCGTACCTTTGTCCGGTCTCTGGGTCACAGGCACACGTTTCTCAAGGTTTCCCGAGATGACAGACACATATGAACTGCGAGGTTTGTTGTCGACATATGTATCGGTATTGGCTGTGAGTTCATATGCATTGTTGCCGAGGTCTTTAACTGTCAGCCATGTAGCGTCGGCGGCTTTGGTCACGGTGTATGGAGTGCGACATTGCACACGAAGTGTATCTTTCCAGGCCATGCCCACCTCTCCTTTGTCGGTGACGATGGCGTTGTTGGCTATGCTGGCGTTCATGTTCTCGTCGATCCATGGAATGATCTCCGTGGTTACGTTCAACTGACGCTTGTTGTAAGATACTTTCACTTCATATATGCCGTTCATGCGCGGTGCGCGGGGAAGAATCAGATCTTTCTTGATCACGTGCGATCCGTCGTCACACGTAAGGTCCACATTCAAATGAAGAAGACATTTAGTGGTATCTGTCGCAGATGTAGGGGAGGCGTAGTCTGTGCCCCGGTGAGCCGGAATCAGGTAGCTGAGTGTATTTGCACCGATCATGTGACCGTCTTCACCTTCGACCGGAATCAGGCTGATGCCACCCTTGAGGGGAACTTCACTTACCTCCGGTTTGAATTTTGAAGGATATAAACCTCCGTCCCAGTTGAGGGTGGTCGGCACATTGGTGATCTCCAGATTCTGGATGGCATTGATATCCAAATATTCCGATTTCTCGAAAATCACTTTCACCATGGCGAGATTACGGGTATACTGTGCCGGATAGTTATAATCTTTGTCCGGCTGGAAATGATCCACGTTCGTGAGATCGTCCGTTACCCATTTTCCGGATAATTCCACACCTTTTATAAAGGCGGTGTAGAGTTCGGGCATATCGGCAAGACTCCCGTCGGCATTCCTGCGGTCGTTGCGTATCATTATGCATTCTTCGGGCGTTTTGCCATATTCGGGTTCGGTGATCTGATCTGTGACATCCGAGGTCATTCCTGAAACGAGTGCGAAATTCCATCGTCCTTCTCCCAGAGAGAAAGTAAGCGAATGATTTCCCGTCAATGTCAGTTCCGGTCTTTTGAGGTAGGCTCCGTTGCCTTTCACCACATCATGGAACTGATATAGCAGAGTGTTTCGGGTAAGGGCATCGGCACCTCCATGACCGAATTTCAGGGTCATGCGTCTGACCGCATGACTGTCCGGCCCTTCAAGCGCTTCGTTGGAGCAGGCTCCAAGAAGAAGGGTGGCAGCTACTGCGATGATACTGTATTTTACTGTCTTCATTGTCATTGGATCATAGTTGTCGGGTCTCGTTCTCTATATCCTTTTCCTTTTCTTTTTTGCAGCCATTGTCTATGATATATCCGACGCTTACGCTGAATCTTGTCGGACCTACCCAGCCTCTTGTCTGCTTGCGTTTCATAGGATAGTTTCTGTATAAACCTCCGAGCTTATATTTGTCATATTGAAGATGTGCGTATCCCACTCCGAGGTTTATATCAATCTGCCAATGGCGGTTGAACTCATATTTCCAGCCACCGCTCACACCGGCTGAGCAGCCCCATCCCTGGCGTCGGAAACTTTGATCCATGTCGTTGTTGCGATACAGGCCGATATTGAAGTTGCCATACATCGCGTATATGCCGGCATACCATCCTTTGGCGATTTTGTTGCAGATATGTTCCGATTCTTTGAAATAGTAGCGGCATTCGCCTGCCACCTGAAGGGAGCGGAACACCTCTTCATGTTTCTTGCTTAGATAGGGGAGCCACATTATGTCGCCACTGACCGAAATGTGGGGTGTCAGTCCGTGCTCGTAACCGATGTTGGGTGTGCCGACAAGTATTGCCGGAGCGTTCACCTTTATCATCTGGGCGTCGGCTGTCGCGCTTCCCGCGATGAGCGCTGCAGCGATGAGTATATGTCGGAATATAGTTTTCATCTTTTTCAGGTTTGTTGTTTGACTTCCGGTATTCAGCCGTGTCATGTATTGTGAGAGAGGTCGGTTCATTTATTTTGTCCTCCGTCAATTTCAACGGAGCCACCTTGGATCGTTTCGTCCCATCCTTCGATGGTTATCATGAATCCTTCGTTATAAATGTCAATTATGAATGTCCTGCCGTGCAGGATGGTTATCGGTTTGGATTCCCGGTTGGTCAATGCGAAGCTGTAGCTCCTTATTTTCTTGCCGGTTTCATCTTTCATCTCAAGAGTGAGATGCATCAGCTGGTCTTTTACGGTAGGGAACAGCAGTCCGGAGAACTCGAATTTAGCTCCCTCTGCCGCTTCAGGCCATGGCTGCACTTCGTTGATGTCATAGCGTGTGAAGGAATCAGGATTGCCCGACGTGATTGTGTCGAGATCAGCTTTCTGTTCCGTAGCTATTCCTGTCAAGGTCATGGCAGCTTTCTTCACTGCCTCTGCTGATATGTCGGTGCCTCTGTAACGCACTTTTATAATAGCCGGATACAATTCGAGGCGAGCCGTGTCGGTCACGTTGATGCCGAAAGTTTCGATTTCCCTTTTGATATAGTCAAACCTCATGTAAGCCGGTGCCTTGAAAGAGTTTTCTTCATCTTTTCCGTCAAGACAGAACGAGGCAATAGACAGGTCGTCGATATCATTGAAACTTACGGAATCCGTGTCGGTAAGGACACATGTCTTATAGTTTGCCGGCGGGATGCGGAATGCGAAAATGCCCGCGTCGAGCACGTTGTCGCCTGTTTGTCCGACTTTGGCGAATATGTCGCCAACAAGTTTTCCGGTCTCTTTATCCCAGACCAGCACACGGCAGTTGCTGACTATACGCTCTTTAAACTCGGGCACGAAAACCTTGTAGTTCATGTCATCCTCAAAATAATCGTTGGTGCATGAACCGAGTCCAAGGAGCATTGTCAGGCAGGATGCGGCGTAAATCGCGAATCTGCGCAAACTCATTTGTTATTCTCGTTAGAATGTGGAATTTGTATTCCCGTGCCGGATTGTCCTGTTTCACGGGAGTAGGGAAATTTTTCCGGAGAGACGGAGGTCGTCTCTCCGGAAATAATAATGGATTAAAGTTCAAGCTCGGATGCCAGGATAGCAGAATCCCAGTCAAGAGGTTCGCCGACAGACACAGTGAGGTTACCCACGTTGTCAGGACGTTCGGGAAGCTCCATGGAACCGCCGTCACGGAAGATGACATTAACCTCGCGGATAGTGTTTGCCATGAAGCCTTGGTTGATGTAACCTACCCAATATACGGTTTTCTCCTCTGTAAGGGTGCCTTCCTTGCAGACATGACCGGGAAGACCTTTTGCAGATATGATGAGGAGGTAGCGGTTCTGCTTGAGGGGGTCGTTGGCTGATACGCCGGAGAGCTGCTGGCGGTTGTTGTTGGGGAGAACGATGATGTCGCGCCAAGCGTTGGCGTTATATTTGTCGTTTTCGATGCCGATGATCTTGCCGCCCTCTTTATATCCGGAAGTGGGGTTTGAAGTGTAGAACTGACGTGCGCTTTCCACCGGCTGGGTAACCAGTATTGAAGAGGCGGAGGATGTTCCGGAAGTTCCTGCATATACCTTTTCACCGTTCACCATGCGGTCCTGAGCCATCGGGATCACATAGTCAGGCACGGTTGCGATCATTATGCTTGCGTCTTTGAGGAAGTTGACTTTTCCGTCGGGGTTTAAGTTTACGTCGGCGTTGTTTGTCTTACCTTCTTCTCCTGCGATGTTAACACGCAGACGCATAAGTGACACCTCGCGTTTGAGTTTGATGGTTGCTGCGGTTGTCTGACCGGAGATCACTGTCACGGCAGGGTCTGTGCCGTTCACGAAGCCTTGCCCGAGGAAAATCTCGGTTGGTTCAGCTAATGGCACCTCGCTGCGGCTCTGTCCGCTGGCTGCAACCTGGTTCTGATAGAACTGAGGGAACTGGCTGGTTGCCGGAGAGATCTTACAGTTGTATATGAAACGGTTCATCACGTTGCTGGCGTTCCATGCCTGTAGGGTACCTGCGATTTCGGTCTTTATAGACTGGATGGCACTGTTGGCATTTGCAACTGCCATCAGGCGGTAACTACCGGAGGGTACGTTGGAATATGTGTATGTGATCGTTCCGCTTTCGGTAGGATTAGTCTGAAGAGTGTTCTTGATGCGTTCCGCATCGATAAGGTCTGAGAAGTGAATTACGCCCTGTGCGTCATAAAGGAATATCTGAAGGCTTTTAACATTATCCCAGCTTGTCAGGGGCACTGCGTCTGAAATGGCATCGGTATTGGTGGAACCGTTTGTGGAGGAGCCGGGAAGCTCGGTTGTGGAATCGCCTCCGTCACCTTCTCCCTCACCATCGCCTTCAGCTCTGGTGCTGTTGGCTTGAGTGAAATTGATAGCGAATGCAAGTTTTCCGTATTCCGTTTCATCTGGAGTCGGAATTTCGTTGCTTGAGCAGGCGGCCAGACCGCTTACGAGAAGCGAGGCCACGGGTAAGACATAGAAATTTCTTTTCATACTTACAAGTTGTTTGTTTATTATAAAAATTATAAGTTTCCTTTTTCTTGTAGCATAAACTATCGGCTCCCCTGAAAGAGGAACTAACAGCGATTGGAAAATTAAATGTCACGCTTTTAAACGATGTTGCGCGGCGTATGAATCAAGGGCCTGCGGAGATGTGTGTAATTCGTAGGCTCAAGAGTTAAGGATGAAAAGGTTGTGTCGGTAAATTTATGATAGGTGTATTTTCGATAACGCTTAATTGTTCATAAGAATATCGGCGTGTTTTCATCCGTAAATTAGGTTGATGTTGAAATAATAGGCAATTAGGGTTGCTACATCATTGATGCATTGCAGCCATGTCATTTTTTCAGCACGGCAAAATTACAAATAAAAAATCGAAATACCCCCTCCCGAATAGTTAATTTATGTTAAAATATTAACAATTGAATGAACTTTTCCTAATGTTAATGAAAGTTAAACATGATAGCATGTGCCATTTTTTAGTTAAAATCTTGTAATTTTGCGCCGCTTTAAGAAATAACTAACGTATTTATGATTAAAAAAGTTCTATTTTTTACGGCAGCCACTCTTGCACTGACTGCATGTACTCAAACAGATCTGATTGAAGAGAATCAAGAATCGGGTGCGATTATCGGTTTTAATTCACATGTGAAAAACAGCACTCGTGCTGTCACTAATGCCAATTTTTCCAAGTTCTTTGTGTTCGGAGGTTATACCCTTCCGGAACAGGCGGACTATCACACCTTGTTCAATGGTGTTGAGGTGTCGAAGGATGGAGACAACTGGACTTATTCGGGCTCTTCAAAGTATTGGATAAAGGATGCTTCCTATAAGTTTTATGGCTATAGCTGTGACAATTTGGCATTGAATTATGGTACGGCGACATTTTCGACTGAAGGTGCTGATGCCGGTACATTCAAGATTACTGAATTCGTATGTAATGACACTCATCAGCATGATCTCGTTTTTGCCGAGTCTCAGGCAGTAGGAAAGGAAACCGGTAATGAAAAGGTGGCAATGAGCTTTAAGCATCTTCTTGCTAAGGTGAATGCAAAATTCAAAAGCGGTTTTGATCCTGATTTTACAATAACAATTTCAGATGTGGAGCTTCGTAATGTCTATGACAAGGCTGATTTTTCATCCAAGACAGGAGGATGGAGCAATCAGCTACGAACAGTGGAATATAACGATGGTGCTTCACAATGGACTAAAGTGACGCTCAGGCTTGAAGGCTCTGATAACACTATATATGCTGCCAAGCCGGGTTCGGAAGGTGTCGAAGCTGTGCCTGCAAAGGATTTAGTGACGTCTGCGGGATTCGTGCTTCCTGTGACATATTCTACAAACAACCTTACCCTCAGTTTCAAGATTGTTGTTAAGCAAGGAGATGATACAATATATTCGGACTATGTAAGGGGTAACATACAACCTTCTTGGGTTACCGGCAATGCTTATACGTATAATGTAACAGTTAACGGCTCTGCTGCCGGTATTGAGAAAATCGAGTTTAGTGTGGATGCCACAGATGGCGTTCAGGACTGGACCGAGAATCCTGATACGGATTTCAATGTAGGTACCTAATTGTCTGTTCATAACAAAAAATGGTGTGCTAAAAAATTAGCGCACCATTTTTTTGTTTAAATCATAACTTCATTGTTTTCCTATTGGAAAGTCAATGTCTTCGTGGTCTCCCCAATCATCAATATCGGGATCGAATCCCGAATCTGTGCTGCCTTCATTGTCTTCCACCCTCAAGCCTGATACGGTGATATTTCCGCCGCGTGGCTGCGTGGTAAGCTGATCCGTGACATCGATGTTGAAGACCTTAGATTTTCCGTTGATAAGGGTTGCTTCGAGGCATAGTGTATAGCGCCCGGAGGCTCGCGATGTGTTGCCGGGAGTATATCCGGGAATGCCGAAAGAGGTTATGTCGGCATGTGCGCCATAAGCGGTGAGGGAGCATTCGTAGACAATTGTGGCTGTTGATGATGTTGTTGTCCCGTTGTGCATTATTACCTCTTCCGCCATTCCGGCAAGGGCACCGCGCACTTCTGATACGCGGTTTAGTCCGTGTTCGAACTCATATCGCACGTCATAACGGAAAACGAGAGGACGCATGGTTGCCGGAACCTGCATCTGCTCATGATTGCCGACATCAGGAAGATCCGTGACATATGCGGCATAAAGCATATCCGGGGGATTGAGAGCGATCTCGTCGGGATGGATATCGCGCAGGCTCTGTGGCGGCTTAATGCCGGCAGGTGTGGAAGTGGCGTAAGCGGAGGTGGGCGCAGACATGTCGAAGAATAGTATACGTTCCGTGTCATTGTTGTATATGAGCATGGAGTGCGTGCCCGAGCTTCCGAAGTTTATATCACCGCCTGTTCCTGAGATATAATATTCATAAGATTCACCGGTCTCACTGTCATAAACGATAACGGTAATCCCTTCAGGCGTTTCATCTTCGGGAATGTCGGTAGTGCCAGGCCAGGAGAAATCCATAGATGCCGATCCGAAATGGTTATAGCACAGTTCTTCGCGACAAGAGTTCATGAAGATGACCGCAGCTGCAGTTGAAATATAAACAGCCGTTTTTTTCATCTTTCCCCTCCTTTCTTGTTTTTTACTTTCCCAAACCGCCAGACAAATGCGAGTTTCAGTTTAAGCGGACCGAAATAGTTGGTGTTTTGCTGTCGGATATAAATGTGGTGCCCTTCAAAGGGTCTGTATTCCTTATATCTTGTAAGCAACCACCCGCCACCGGCTTCCGCCTCTATTGCGAATGCCTTGCCGAAAGGGAACATGTATCCTATTCCCACTCCCGCCATTACGCCTTCACCGCGATATCCCCGGGTGACGTTTTCAAGGTCATAAAGTCCCGCGCCGCCGAAAATTCCGACATATAGTCCGCGATTGAGACTGTTGCCTTTGAACCACATGCGCAGGTTCGGACTTACGATTGCGAGCTGGTAGCATTTGTGCTGTTCTCGTTTTTTCCACCATGCCATGTTTCCTTCCAGTCCTATTGACCACCGCTTTCCGAGTCTGCATTCAAACTCGATAGAGGGAAGGAGTAAGGCGGCATATAATACATTGACTTTTAGGGCAAATCTTGAAGCCGGCTTGTCAGATAAGAAATGATACTGTGTAGCAGGATCGTAACCAGATATGATGCTTGCGATCGGATCTTTTAAATATAGATAGATTATGGCATCGGGACACATTTCACCGTCCTGTCCGATCCTGTCTGTCCATTCTGTAGAAGTGTCTATCAATCTTGCGTCAATGCCGGTTTGCGAGACAATATGGGCAACGAGCTCGTCACATCGCTTGCCGCTTAGAGGTTTCATGCCCGAGCCAAATTCATCAGGTGTCGTATAAGCACGTATACGGAGACGCTCAATATTGCCGCATTTATTCTGGCGTTTCACCTCTTTCAGCAATTTCTGCATTACCCTGCGGTTGTCGTTTAATCCCGGTTCGAACCTGCTATCTCCGTGATTGAAATATATTTTTGCTGAATAGGTGGCTGTCTGCGCCATTGCCGCATTGCAGGCAAAAACGCATATTATCGATAATATGATCTGTAAATACCCACTGAAAAGTGGGTATTTACATAATATGATCAATTTATTCATGAGTCCGTAACCACCTAATATAGGGTAAACATTAGTAAAACAAGCGCAAGAATCCCGACCACACCGCGTGGTGAGGAGCAAAAATTAAGCAAAATTAAGCAAAAAATCGAAGATGACCAAATTCCCGACATGTCATTCACCCACGTCATCCTCTGCGAAAACTGCGCTGCGAAAACTGCGAGAGGCGTGGTGTTTCACTAATGACTCACTCACTACCTCTGTATTCTGCGCCGTTCTGAAATTTTGGCAAATTAAAAAAGCACTGAAAATCAAGTGATTTCAGTGCTTTGCGGCATTTTGCCATTTTGCTTTGTGACCCCGGTGGAATTTATCTGAAACAGGGTTAAGTCTGTTGTCTATCAATACTTTATAATTCTTGAAAATCATGGATGTTCCCTTTTTGCACACCCGGACATTTCAATGTTCTTCGTATATCTACAACGCAAAAGTAGCTATAATAGTCTGATTTCAGGCTGTTTTCAGTGTTAAAAATTCTTTTAAGCATCCGTTATTGAATGTCATTGACAAGTACCCAGTGTCCGGTTTTGGGATGACCGAGCCATGCTATATTCCATTCTTTCAAACGCCTCTTTATAGTGCTTTCAGAGCATCCGGCAATAGCGGCCAGCTCTACACGGCTGATTCTATTATTATTCTTTATCGCATCGACAACAGCATCTTTTAGAGGGTCAGCTTGTGTTCTTTGTGGGTCATCTTGATTCCCTAAAATATTTTGAGGATCATTTTGAGGGTCAATCTGTACTCTTTGAGGGTCATTATTTCGCTCGTAATACAAGGCTTTGCCTTTCAATGTCAATCCGTATCTTTGGTTTGGAGCATTGGGTTTTGTCTGGATTTTCAAGGGTAATAAGCCCATTTTGTATTGCGGGATTAACATATTGTCTTACAAATGAACTGCGTGATTTGTAATCCAGTATGTCACATAATTCGTATGAGGAATACCAATCTTCTCCAATGGACCTTATAAGTTTTAGTAATCCGGTAGTGGTAGGCGATTTTACCGTACTCCTACTTACTCCTGACTTACTCTTACTTACTCTTACTTACTCCAACTGTATCCTTTTCTGTGTACTTGGGACGTGCAAAAATGATTTTGACGATAGTGCCGTTCTGATAGAACGTAGGAGTCGGCAATCCAACTCGGTCACATTCTCTTGCCATCATTGACAGTCCACGTCCCCAATGTTCGATAAGACCACCAAGATACATAACATTGGCTATGACAGGATTTGGAGGGAGCGAAGTATTTCCCTGATGTTCTTCTTCCTCCTGCATCAAAGCATCTGGAGATATGCGTACCGGAAACCGACCTGCATTCTCAATTTCAATCCTGTCATCATAGACGGCAATCCCCACAGTGACAACTTCATACCCCCAATTCATGTGACAAAGAGAGTTCACGACACTCTCGCGCAGCGCATCGTACGGAATTTCAAGTTCATCTTCGCGGTAAAGTAGATTATGCGTCGTCCCGGACAGATTAAGGTGCTTGAAAAAGAAGGACATTGCCGCATCTACCAACTGAAAGATGTTCCCTTCCTCTTGCTGATTGTCGATGAAATCCCGTTTGGTATTGCCTCTGAATCTGGCAAGACGAAGTCTGCATTGAGGATAATCGGTGAAATCTTTTCCAAATAATACCGCCGCCGAATTGCAGATTCCCCGTCCTTAATCAGATTAAGTCTCTTCAACGCTGTCGGAACATCGTCATTAAGCGCTATGCTTGACAAGCGGTCACGCCTTACGGCACTCTGGATTACATTTTGAATAAGCTGTCCGTCAAGGTCTCCGATGGTCAGCTGTTGATTCACCTTAGACTCCCATGTGTATTTCAAAGCGTGCTAAAGCTCATGAAGCCGGATGAATTTTTCACGGGGCATGACACTTGTTACACTGTCATGTCTGCGATATGGTTTGCCGTCCCACATATAAGGCTTATCAGTCTCCAATCCATCTGTCGGGAATACTATAACATACTTGTCGGAATTGTTAACCGGCACATATATCGGTTGAATGTCAACCGCAGGATCGAATTTATTGATTGCCTCCCCGATTTCACGGGTGGTCTTGTCACCAATTTCCTGACCGATGATTTTGCCTTTGTTCGATACCCCGAAAACAACGACACCTCCGGAGCCGTTGATCATACCGCATAATGTTTCCATACCACGGTTAAGTTGCCCGGTAGTCTCCTTAAACTCGACGTCAACACCTTCATGGTTTTCAGCCAAATGCTGTATGTAGTCTAAATCAATCGTCATAAAATCAGTGGTATTATATATGCAAAGTTATAAAATTTTATTGAGAATCAGGCTATTTGGAATAAGATTACACTGCGAAAACAGCATAGTCGTGGCACCCACTCTGTGAATGGATTAGAGTTGCTAACATTCGGAAGTTCAGCCCATTCACAGTTGATATTCGGCAACTGTGAGTGGAATCACTCACAAACGTGAGCATTCACACATCATTCACACCTGACCGTATCGTTTTTCATAATTCCTTGATTTGGGCAAAAAAGAAAAAACGCTGAAAATCGAGTGATTTCAGCGTTTCTCTGCATTTGGCATTTTGTCTTGTGACCCTGGAGAAGCCGGGATATATCGTTGTAACTAAGTAGTATTCAGAATATTGTAATGCCTCGCTATCCGCTATTCACGAATTGCACACGGCATTATTTCAATGTCCTTACCCATTATTCCATTTGGGTATTACAAAATTACGACTTTTTAGGCGTTATTCCTAACTCCGCCTATTTAAAATTTGTTGTATCCGCTATTCCGAATTTACTTCAAAATTGTAGTGTTTTCGGAATACAGATAAAACCATGGTCAAAGCATGGCGGCAATCTGCTTTTCGACAGCCGTGCGTATGAACGAGTTTATAGACACTCCGGCTTGTTTGGCGAGATAGGCAACACGGGTATGGATGTCGGGGGTAAGGCGCACGTTCAACGAGCCGGAATAACTCTTGTGCGGCTCAATACCTTCTTCGGCGCAATATGCGAGATAGTCATCAACCGCTTCATGAAAAGCGTTGGTGAGTTCTGCAACGCTCTCGCCCTCGAAGTTCACAAGACCGTCTATGCCTTCAATCTTTCCAAAAAAAACATTATCCGCCTCGCTGAAAGCGACCGAGCCGATAAAATCCTTATATTTCAATGTATTCATATCAGTCCTTCATTTTTAAGATAATCATAAACCTGTTTCATCACATATCCCTTGATGATATTGCCGGGATGTGGCTTGTGGAGCATTATCGGCTTCAAGCCCTCACCCTTGAATATTACGCGGGAGCCGGATGTCTTGCCCTTGTTGCCCGGAACATATCCCAAAGCAACGAGCAAACGCCTCATTTCCTCCCATGTGAAATCACTTGGAAGCGTTGTGAATCGGGCTATCAATTTTTCTTTTGTTCCCATTAATTATATTTTGGCACAAAAGTAACTATTTTTTAGTTGCAAAACAAATCCATGATATGGAAAGTTCTGATATGAACATCGAAAATATACCACCAATGCCCAAATATACCACCTCAAAAGTGGTACAAATCCATCAAAATAACGTACCACCAACAACTGAATATACCACCTTAAGAGTGGTACGTTATGCAAGTCCGTATTTTTTTCTTTTCTCCCATAGTGTTCTATGGGATATGCCGAGCAGGTCGGCGGCTTTGGTGAGGTTGCCGTTGGCATGGTTGTTGGCACAACCTTTCTTGATGCGCAGGAAATGCTCGAAGTCGTCAACCATGCCCGAAGTCAGTTTTTTCATCGGAATGTCTTTAACATCCTGATTGTCGATTAAGAATTCCTCCAGATACTTGACGCATCTCTCCCAGCGCAGGCGCGTACCCTCGCAGATGTCGCCTCTCTCATTTTTGTCCTTTACCTTCTTGTTGAGTTCTCGGAACGCCTCACAGAGCATTGTCGGCTTTTGCAGCTTGCCGAGGAAGGCTTTTTTCAGAGTGTCCGGATTGACCATCTCATCGCGCATGACGAGCTGATTGTGAATCTCGCAGATTTTGGTACGGATGGTGTCAAGGTAGCGGTTCAGTTCAAGGTCTTTCTTGGTTTTGCCTTTCGACTGACCTTTGGACGCATCCCAGTTGTTGGGAGATACATACCGGTTGGTATATACCTCCGCACGTTGCCTATTCATAGTTATTCGCAGCAGAATGGGAAATTCGCCCTCTTTGTTCGGGCGGCTTCTCCTGACCATGAAGTTCAGCGAGAAGTAACTCTCATTGGATAATTTCATTTGACTTGTGGCTTTAATGGTTAAACTAAAGATACAAATTTTTTCTCGGTTTCACAAACTGTAAATCCGAAGGACAAATGAAATATCCGGGGTTGCGAGGTGGCAAAACAACCAATTCTAAGAATAATGCAGAATTGCCACCTCAAATTGCCACCTTGTGCATATTTTTAACTATGTCGGTAGCTAAAAATGGCGGCAAGGGCTGTTATAGTAGGCTTCGTGAGCCTGCTTCTGATGAAATTCAAGATTATTCTTTGCCACCTGCAACCACCTTGAAAGGTGGCATATATTTGCTACCATCTCCCCTTGTATATCTTTGAAAAATAATAAAATAGAGCCTTTAGAGGTGGCAAAACATGGTGTAATTTTTATTGCCACCTTTTTGCACACCCGCAGTTTCAATATTTTGCGCCGATCGGGGACAGGGGTAAAAAGAAAAACCTCTGAAAATCAACGATTTTCAGAGGAATTCGTCGGTCTGATAGACCTCTTAGTGACCCCGGTGGGGCTCGAACCCACGACCCAATGATTAAGAGTCATTTGCTCTACCAACTGAGCCACGGAGTCATGCTTGAAGAGTGAAGATATAAATTATATCATATCTCTTTTGCGGTGCAAAGTTACAACCTTTTTTCTTTTTATCCAAATTTTTTGATGTTTTTTATTTGTGAAGTTTTTAAACCAACATAAAACCAACATAAAAAACTAATTTTTTATGTTATGCAAATGAGTTTAAACAACTTATTTTTCTATCATATGAAATTTCTAAACAGCTTTTTAAATTAAACAGGAGATCTGTTTAATTTATGTCCTTTAAACCATTTGTATGAAAAATTGTCTAAATACAAATAAGCACAGAGGTGATTTGGATATTTTAAGTAAGTAATAAAAATTAATGCACATATAAAACGCCGTTATTTTGAGCTGTTTTAGCCGCGTAATGAAGGAGCATATAGGCATATGCGACTGAATTACAAGGTGAAAACAGTCAAAAAGAACAAGCTTTATAGTGCAAGATTTAATTACTTGCATATATCGGTTAATTTTAATTACTTACTTATTTAAATCAAGATGTGTTTAAGTGTGTGATCACTTATTTAATTAATAATAAGATAGTCTGAGTAATCTTTGTAAGTTATGAGGAAGTTAATATTGATATTTGTGATGGCTTTGGGTATGTCTGCCGCCGCTATGGCGGATAGCACCAAAGCTTCGTTTCCTGGAGGGGAGAAAGCCCAGACGGAGTTTATTAATAAGACCTTGGTTTATCCTGCAGCTGCAATGGACAACGGAGTAGAGGGTGTGGTCGTAATATCATTTGTGGTGAAGACGGATGGATCTATCGGCAATATCAAGGTGAAGAGGATGGTTGATCCGGATCTGGAGGCGGAGGCTATACGCGTGGTCAAGAAGATGCCGGCGTGGACTCCTGCAACACAGGACGGAAAGCCTGTGGAATCTACTGCCGAGATTCCTTTCAAATTCTCACTTTAGGGCGTCCGGAAAGATCTCAAGCAATTCGGAGACTATGCGTTTTGATACAGTGTCGCCCAAATGGGCTGCACGGTTGTAATATTCGATAGCCTTCTTGTAATTGTATCGTAATATGTGGCCATGTGAATAAGCATCGGCCACTTTTTTTATTGCCGGAGCTGATGCCGAATCTCCGGGATGTTTCTCGAAATAGTCTGCAAGTTCACGAATGGCGGAGGGTGATCGTTTTGAGGCTGCAAAATCAAGAAGGCGTATGGCCTGTGATGTGTCGGGACATAATTCCGGAGATCCGGCAAGAAGGAGGTGTCCGAGATTTGCGGAGGCTTTGGGATCACCCGCTGCGGATGCCTCGCGGAGATATGCCAATGCGGAATCCCTGTCGAGACGCACTCCGATGCCTTGCCAATAAAGGAATCCGAGGAAATTCATGGCACGTAGTGAGCCGGCTGTCGCGGAGTCGCGGAGGGCTGATATTGCTGCCGCCTCACCTGCAGCGGCGCGATCTTCCACTTCCCGCATGGGAGTTCCCGGAATCAACGTTGCTGATGTCAAGGCTGTTGCAAGTATGGCAGACAATAGGGTGCGCATCTGAGAGGTTTTTATTGTTTTGGGGTTAGGGTGACAAGTGGTACGAGCATTTCTTGCAGGGATATGCCTCCGTGTTGGAAAGTGCCGGTATAATATTGCACGTAATAGTTATAATTGTTGGGGTAAGAGAAGAAATCCTCGTTGCAGGCATATATGAAGGAGCTGGAGAGATTGGGTGCCGGCAGCCCGAAACGTTTCGGGTCGTGCATCTCATATACCTGACGGGGATTGTAGCTTAGATTCTTGCCTACCTTATAACGGAGGTTTGTATTCGTATTCTTGTCTCCGACTACCTTGACCGGATTGTCCACACGTATTGTGCCGTGGTCTGTGGTCAGTATCACCTTGTAACCGAGTTCCGCGAACCGGCGGAATATGTCTATGGCAGACGAATGCCTGAACCAGCTTTCTGTCAGCGACCTATAAGCGGCATCGTTATTGGCGAGTTCTCGTATCATTTTTGATTCCGTGCGGGCATGAGACAACATGTCGATAAAATTCAGTACCAGCACGTGCAATGGAACGTCTTTGGATGAAGAGAGGGATTGCACGAATTTTTCACCGGAATGCGAATCGTTGAGCTTGGTATATTGAAATTTATCCTTGCGCCTGAATCGGTCGAGCTGAGACTGTACGAGTTTCTCCTCATGTATGTTTAGACCTTCGTCCTCATCTTCGTCTACCCAATATTGAGGGAACATTGTGGCTATCTGCAGGGGCATAAGTCCGGCGAATATGGCGTTGCGTGCGTATTGGGTGGAAGTGGGGAGTATAGTCGTGTATAAATCTTCCGAAATGTTGAAATATTCTGATATCAGCGGTTGCACAACCTTCCATTGGTCAAGACGGAAGTTATCCACGAGTATGAAACACACTTTCTCTCCGTTGTCGAGCAGTGGGAACACCCGGTTCCGGAATATCTCATGGCTCATGAGGGGATGCTCTTCTCCCGTTACCCAGTCCTCATAGTTCCTTTTTATGAATTTGCAGAAATTGGAGTTGGCATCACGTTTCTGCATCAATAGCATCTCCGACATTGGATTGTCGGTCTCTGCAAGCTTAAGCTCCCAGTGCACAAGTTCGCGATATACATCCATCCAGTCGGATATGGAAGATGCAGAGTTTATCAGCGAAGATATGCGCATGAAATCCTGTTGGTATTCTGAAGAGGCTCGTGTGGCAACTATTTCCCGGCTATGCAGATTCTTTTTAATAGAAAGGAGTATCTGGTTGGGATTTACCGGTTTTATGAGATAGTCGGCAATCTGATTTCCGATTGCTTGATCCATAATGTTTTCCTCTTCGCTCTTGGTTATCATGATTACCGGTATGTCGGGATGTGACCGGTTGATAAGTGCGAGTGTCTCGAGTCCTGTTATTCCGGGCATGTTCTCGTCAAGGAGGATAAGTGAGAATGGTTCCCTTTCGAGTGCATCAAGCGCGTCGCGACCGTTAGAGACGGTTGTGACATCATATCCTTTTGCTTTCAGGAAAAGTATGTGGGGCTTCAGCAAATCTATCTCGTCGTCAGCCCAGAGTATTTTATCTGTCATCTTGGTTTATATTCTCTTCCTTTTCTTCCTGAATGACGGTTGTGTCCTGATCTGGAGGGGTCGGTTCCGGCAGATCGGCAGGAGCCGGAGGTTCCGCTTCGAATCGGAAGTATTCTTCGAAAGAACGGCCTTCATTAAGAAGAAGTTCAAAATTATGTTTGCTTATCATGATGGGGCGTACGCCTTCGGGAAGTTCAAAGGCATTGCGTGACATCACGGAGCGGTAGTGTTCAAGCTCGCGGAGGTTGGAGAAACCCTTGATCACGAGGAGTCCGATCTCTCCGAAACTCATGGGTTCAAGATCGAAGTCTTTTACCACGAAAGAGGAGAAGTTGAAACGTGCCACATCATATAGCAGTGCGTTGGCATTTACAGAATCGCGAGGGAATGCGAGCACGAGATATTGTGGAGATTCCGGATTGCGTTCAAAGTTAGCCGGTTGTCCGTCTGCTCCGGTTGTTGTTGAATCATTGGAAAGGCTCATGCTCCAGATCATGCCCCGGGAGTTTGAAACACCCGAACGTGGCACTCGCCCCGCCTTCAACCCTTTCATTATGCTTCCAGCCATAGGGGTCATGTCAGTGTCCGGCCAGCGTTCGAGGAGGTTTGTGAGCCTTTCGCGGAATTGATCGTTGTTGTTCTCCGTAAGGTACGACAGGGCATCGATGAAGACGAATTTGGGAAGAATCTTTGACAAGGGATAATCTTTCTCCATTTCGGCAGTCAGGTTATGAACGGTCTTATTGTCATCTGAAAGGTATGCTTGATATGCCTTTTCGTACATTTCTTCCTGAATCAGGTTCATTCGGCGGAGGTTGTTAAAATAATTGGGATCAAGCATAGCCTTTCCATACGGAGAATCTGGGAAATCGGAGAGAATCTTCTGTCTCCACTTCTCCGCTTCGGCGGAATTTTCTTCGCGGACGGCCATCAGGTAAAGGTTGTAATATACGTCAAGGCGATAAACATTATCGGGATAACGGTCTTCAAGACGCATAAATTCTGTTCGCGCAGCAGGATAATCCTCAAGCTTGTCCTTTAGGATGATTCCCATGTTGTAGAGTCCCTCCTGTATTATGTCGTTAGCGTTCTGTCTTTCCTCAGGGGTGGACGGAATTTGCGAAAGATAGTATTCAACGTTGTGGGGATCAGATGCGTTATTGCCGGAAGATTCCGTAGACTGGTTATCGGTCTGCTGGTTTCCATCTTTTTGGTCGGATGAAGTTTCGCTATTCTCCTCGTTTTCTGTTGTTTCTTCAGGGTTGTCGAATGAGAATGAAGACTTGTTGCGACGGCGCCAGTCATCTTCAAGACGGCGTGCTCCCCAACGACGTTGAAATTCACTTTTACCCTGCGACTTTGTCATGGCGTTGTAGAAATACCATGATTTGTCACCATTGTTTATGAAACCTTGGGCAGGCGCGTCGTTGCGGTTGATTCCCGCAGGCTGTTCGCCTTCTCTTTGCGCCATAGCCTCCTCCCTTTTTGCTTCTTCGGCTTCTTTCTTTTCGCGGGCAATCAGTTCGTCTACCAGTTTCTGAGCCACGGCACGCTGTTCTTCCGGGGTCATGTCGGCGAGACGCAGTAGGGAATCCTGCAGATGGACATTGCCTGCATATACCGCCAATTCGTCAAGGACATCGCTTCGTAGTTTCAAGGTCTTGTAATCAGGATAATTGTCAGGAAGCTGGGGAATCGCTTCGGCATAACATGGCTGTGCTTTTACATAATCACCTTTAGAGAAATATATGTTTCCCAGGGCTACCTGTGCAAGGGCGCGGTCGATTCCATTGCGTGTGGATTTCTCGATTGCGGTGCTATAGTTTTCTATAGCTTTCGCTGAATCGCCTTTTGACAGATATAGGTTTCCTATTGCATAATATATCTGGTCTGCAAATTCCTGATTGCGGGCATAGCGTGTCATGGCACGCAATGAAGCCACCTCCTTGGCTATGTTGCGTCCCGTAAAAACCTCACTTTGTTTTATTCGGGCATTGAATTTTGTTCTGTAGGATATTCCTTGTCCCTTACCTGCATTTTTATAAGCAGTATACGCATTTTTCTTATCCCCGATATGAGAATACAATTGTCCTAACAGGAACCACAACCTGTTTTTCTGTGTGCCTTTTGCATGGTTGGCAGCGTCTTTCAGGTATGGAATAGCCTCTGCGTAGCGGTCAGTGCGTATAAGCAGGTTGGCTTCAGCCCTGTTGTAAAGGTTTTTAAGATGTTGCGATGTAAGGTTCTTGGGTTTCACGAGGTGCAAGACATTCTCTGCTTCATAACTCCAGTCAAGTGCGCAATAGCTGAGAGCTTGCCATATGCGGGCTTCGGTGACTACATCCGGTAGCCATGTGAAATGCTTGGCAATATACATGAATGTTGCCGCTGCGCCTGAGAAATCTCCATTGAAATATTGACCCTTGCCCATCGTGAGCCATGCATTGTGCAGGAACGGGTTGAATTCATCGCGAGCACGGAAAGCCTTCTCCTTGGGAGAGGCGGATCGTTTTGCCGGTTTCTTTTTTATGGAATGCAGCTGTATGGCTTTCTGCATTTTTTCGATGGTGCGGTTGAAATCTCCGGTAGGCTGTGGCATTTTCTGATCGGCACGCGCTTCCGCCGGATGGGTTAGGAGACGACGCGTGTAATCGTCTTCGTAATCACGTTCCATCTGTTGGAGCTGTTCGATATAATGCTCCTTGCCGTTGAAATATACGTTATATCTTGTGGTGAAAGCCTGCCAGTTTCGAGACAGGGGAGTGTTCTTCTTTGTTCCGCACGAAGCAAAGAAGAGGAGACACATAAAAACAGCCGACAAAATTTTTATAACTTTCACAATTAATTAACGAGGATCGCGGCTTATAATTATGTAAACGTTGTTCAGTATTAAACAACTTCTAAAATAGTGATTCGCGATGCGATGTCACGGTACCGGGTCATATCCCGAACCGCCCCACGGGTGGCATCTGCAGATTCTTTTTATGGCGAGCCATGAGCCTCGGATTGCCCCGTGACGTGTTATCGCCTCGATGGCATATTGGGAGCAGGTGGGGGTGTATCGGCAACATGAGGGGAAATGAGGTGATATTGCCCCTTGATAGAATCTGACGATAAGTATAAGTATTTTTTTCATTCCGTTTCGGATGTGATTTCCTCTCCCTTATGCCATTTGCTTATAATTCTCTCAAGTTTTGATAAGAGATGTCTCATCTTTGATTCAATAAGGGAATAAGGGAGGTTCTTGTCGCTTATGTATATGAAGGCAAGCGAGAGCGAGCCGATGTTGTCAAGCTGTTCGGCAGTGGATTTGAGAGATAGTCGGTTAAGGCGGTATGCTTCCCGTATGCGTCTACGGATAAGAACCCGGTCTACAGCATGTTTGCGCTTTTTTTTCGGCACCGTAATAAGCATCTGGATGTTGCCGATCATGCGTGGGATGTCCGCCTTGAAACTTCCGGCAAGTTCGTCTGCGTCAGTGAGGCGCCATGTGAGCCGCAAAGGGAAGTCATAGAGGGTGTTTCCATTGGCGAAAAGATCCTCCACAAGTCGGCTGTGGCGCAACTTTTCATCCTTCCTCAAAGTGTATCTTACGCGCTCGGTCATTGGTGAACGGTATCTTTAAAACTACTGAAGATAAACAATGGTCGCTTATTTATCGCGGGAGATAATGAACTCGAATATCTCTCGGAAGCATCTTTTTGATTCCGAATCAGGATAACTGTCAATGATGGAATCAGCTTCTTTCTGCATGTCGCGCATCACGCTGAAGGCATAGTCTATTCCTCCGTTCTTTTTTGCAAACTCAATGAGTATATTAATTTTATCAGAATCCAGATCACCTTGTATGATCATCTCTTTCATGCGGTTTGCATCTTCTTCCGGAGCATTGTTGAGGGCAAACAGCAGCGGCAGGGTAACTTTCCCTTCACGCAGGTCGTTTCCGGTGGGCTTGCCGATTTGGGGGTTCGGAAAATAGTCGAATATATCATCCTTTATCTGGAAACAAAGACCCAGGAGCTCGGCATATTGCACCATCGGCGAATAATCGTCAGGAGAGGCACCGGCGGCTTCTGCACCCATTTTCACGCAATTCATGAATAATGAAGCAGTTTTTTTGCGAATCATCGTGAAGTAGCTTCCTTCGTCGAAATGATGGTCACGCACATTGCATATCTGGTCTATTTCACCGAGTGAAAGTTCCTTGCCGAGGGCGGAAAGGGCGGATATTATTGTTAGGTGTCCCGTCTTGATGCCGGCGGCAAGGGCGTTGGATACAAAATAGTCGCCCACGAGCACGGCAATATGGTTTCCCCAGCTTGCATTGATTGTTGGCAACCCTCGCCGTAACGAGGTCTCGTCTACTATATCGTCATGTATGAGGGTGGCGTTATGGAGCATTTCCAATGCGGCTCCGGCATGCAGCACGTCTTGGTTGACATTGCCGAAGAGCTTTGCGCTAAGGATAACAAGAACCGGACGTATCTGTTTCCCTTTTTTCTCAAGATAAGATGTGACGATACTGTTCATCAGATCGTTGGGCGTGCTCAAGGTTGAGGATATGATTTCGTTCATCTCCTTAAGTTCCGCGCCCAGATAGGATTGTATTTTCTCCAACTGCTCCATAGTTCGTGCAAAATTACAAAATAATTAGGAATTCTTTTTAAGAATCATAAATTATATTATGTGCAATTCCCATTTTTTCATTAACTTTGGAAATTGAAGCAGGCAAATATGCCTTAATATACATTTCGTGCACATTATGATGAAATATAAAAGAGTATTGTTGAAGCTTTCGGGAGAGTCATTGGCGGCAGGTCAGGGCACAGGTATAGACACTGCCCGTCTTAATGCTTATGCCGGTCAGATCAAGGAGATGGTTGAAGCCGGAGTCGAAATCGGAATTGTGATTGGAGGCGGCAATATTTTCCGTGGATTATCCGGTGCCGGGAAAGGTTTCGACCGTGTCAAGGGAGACCAGATGGGTATGCTTGCCACTGTGATCAATTCTTTGGCTCTCAGCTCGGCTCTTGAAGCCATCGGTCAAGGGGCTCAAGTTTTCACCGCCATTGCCATGCATCCGATTGGAGAACATTATTCTAAATGGCGTGCCATTAGGGCTATGGAAGAGGGGAAAGTGGCAATTATCAGTTGTGGAACAGGCAATCCGTATTTCACCACCGATACCGGTTCGGCACTTCGTGCTATCGAGATTGAAGCGGACGTGATGCTGAAAGGCACTCGCGTTGACGGTGTTTATACTGCAGACCCGGAAAAAGATCCTGCTGCTACTAAATTCAATGAGATCACTTATGATGAAGTTCTTGCACGCGGTCTGAAGGTGATGGATCTTACAGCCACAGCGCTTTGCAAAGAGAACCGGATGCCTATCTATGTCTTCAATATGGACGTGGAAGGTAATCTCAAGAAAATGCTCAACGGTGACAATGTCGGAACTTTGGTTTATTGATAAGTAATTAAGATAAAATCATATGGAAGTAAAAGAATATCTTGTAAATGCGGAAGATAACATGCAGCTTGCTGTTGATTATCTTGAAGACACGCTTTCGCATATCCGTGCCGGCAAGGCATCGGCACGTCTGCTCGATGGAATACGGGTGGACTACTATGGATCTATGGCGCCAATTTCCAATGTTGCTAACGTGAGTGTGCCCGATGCGCGCACTATCGCAATCACTCCTTGGGAGAAATCTATGTTCAAAGAGATAGAGAAGGCAATCATCAATTCGGATCTTGGAATCACTCCGGAAAATAATGGTGAGGTTATACGTCTTTCTATTCCCCCGTTGACAGAAGATCGCCGCAAGCAGCTTGTGAAGCAATCGAAGGGTGAAGCGGAAAATGCTAAGGTTTCCGTGCGTAATGCCCGTCGTGAAGCTATCGAAGGTTTGAAAAAGGAAATAAAGAATGGGCTGAGCGAGGACGCCGAGAAGGATGCCGAAGGTGAAGTTCAGAAACTTCATGACAGATATATGAAGAAAATCGATTCTCTTTTTGCAGAAAAGGAGAAGGAGATACTCACCGTTTAACTTCATCGGTAGTTATCTATGAATAGACCGCGCACATCCAAGATAATGAGATGTGTGCGGTTATTGCTATAGCGCAGTAATAAAGATAAGTATGGGTAGAAAAATAAGATACATTGGTTCTTTTTCCATAAAGACATTGCATGCGATGGTCAATAATGCGATGCTAAAAATGTTGTGTCGAGCTTTTCCAGATGAAGTAGTATGCTATGCTTCAAAATCTGCCATGCCACATCTTGAAACTTCCGGCTGCGTGAAAAAGAAAAAGATCTATGTCAATGCCGGTAATGGTAAGTTGGCAGTGCTGTTAAGATACATTGTCTCTACTGTTCACAATGTCATGATCCTGCTTGCAAGCGGCAAGAGTGATTTACTTTTCTATAACTATAACAATGTTTTTTCGCTGTGGCTGATTGATTTTGTTAATAGATTTAAGAAAACCAAAGTGGTTATATGCTGTCATGGCGAGCTGGAGTTCGTATCGCTTGACACAGATGGTTTTCCTCTTTATAAGAGAGTAATGTCGGCACTTGTGAGGCATTATTTCAATAAGGGGAATCTCTCTCCGGCTCGAGGTGTGAATTTCATTGTCTTGAGCGATATCGCCCTTGAAAATCTACAACCATATGTAAGCAAAGAGCTTATTGGGAGATTTGACGCCATAGACCATCCTGTGATGCCGGTGGAATCATTCCGATCATTATGTCCGGGAGGAAATGACGGTGAACGGTGTGTAAATATAGGCACTGTCGGAATCTTGAATGAGCATAAGGGTAGCGGACAGTATCTCCGGCTAATAAGGCGAGTTAATAAAGAACGCAAAGACATAAGGTTTCATGCCATCGGACATATACAATGTGATCCGTCTCCTTTTATAGAATCGGGTGTATCGTTGCCTGCAAAAGTTGATGAACCTTTACCTTATGAAAGTTTTCTTCGTGAGGTGGATACCTTGGATTTTATATTGTATTTTTATTCTTCAGATAAATATAGGCTTACGGCAAGCGGTGCCCTGTTGGATGCAATCAGGTTCCGGAAACCGGTAATCGCTTTGAGGAATGACTATTTTGAATATTTTTTCAATAAATTCGGTGAATTGGGATATCTTGTTGATTCAGTCGAAGAGATGGCTGAGCTTATAATAAGGTCGGAAAATCTAAATAAGGAATTTAAATTTGATGAAATTGAAAAAAAGTTGAGCGTTGAGCGGCTGCAAGACAGGTTTGATGAAATCATAAAGCCCCTTGCTCAATGAGGGTGGCGATGCGCTCTATCATGGCATCGTCTTTGTTTTTTTCAGGATTGAAACCGGCTTTCATGTTCATACCGAAGAATCGTCCGAAAGTTTGCCAGAATCCAGCCCTGAACGATCCCAGAAACGCTTTTACGATATTGAAAGAAGATTGGTCTGTTTCCCTGTTTATTAACTTCAGCAATACTTTTCCCTGATTTTTAGTCATTGTCTTAACCACCGGCTTATATTGCTCGAAAATGTCTTTTTCAAGACGCTTCAGATGCTTTTCGCGCTCTTTCTTGTCAGGTATCGTCTGGATATATTCATATGTTTCACAAAGTGCCGAGAATGCTAATTTGGCATAAGGCAATGTTTTGCGCACGTCCCTGACCATGCGCCAGTAATATTGTTCCTGTTTCTTGTTTTTGAATTTTAGGGGAGGAAACACGTTGAGGTCGCGTATGAACGTATAGCGACAGGTGTCACCATATTCATCAACGATATATTTATACCCCCTGTAGGCTTTCACTTTTAGGCGCAATTCACCCTGTGTTTCCTCTTGAGCGTTGCCGGGAAACGCGAGAATGATTGCCGCGAGTAGCATCAATACAGCGATATGTAACCGGTTTGATACCATAACAAGGTCTGGTAAGCAGCTTAAATCAATTTAAATCAATAAAAAGACAGCATTTTTTCCTAAACGGAATATAGCGTCAAAAATTGAATAATTTAAGTTAACTTTTGTTTCGTATTCCGATTTTAGCTGCTGGAGCCGATCCGGATTTTTTTCGTTCATCTCCTTGATTGAAGGAAGGAGAGTGTCAAGATCAAGGAAACGCTTGATAAAGCAGAAGATATGATGGTTGAACTCACCTAATGAACCGTGACTGTTATTTTCGTAAATCTTCTCTATTTCAGGGAAAATATATTGGAAATATGGAGCCTTCCCGTAAGCGGCATTGATGGCTCCCAGATGTTCTTGTCTCCATCTTCCATGGTCGGAGATCTGTATTTTCTCAAGATCAGTCTGTCTGTGTTTCAACCTTCCTCTTCCGCCCGCCACGGGAACGGTGAGCATTTTACCTCCGGCTATCGTGGTGCGTGTGGCATCGTTATGTGGATGGTTGGGAGACGATTCATCTCCCAACCATCCGTTGTTCATTATTATTGTACGCAGGGCACTGCAGGATGGGGCGAACGGTATTTGACAGATCATTTGTCACGCATTTTCTTACCGTCAGGATTCGGATTGGCGAAAACTCTTTTCCAGCGTATCTTGCCATTGAACAGTCCGCGTTCCTGATCGAATGAAGCGATTATGAAGAGGGGAGCTCCGACTATATGGTCTTCCGGAACGAATCCCCAGAAACGGCTGTCGGCAGAGCGGTCGCGGTTGTCGCCCATCATCCAATAATAATCCATTTTGAATGTGTAATATTCCTGCTCTTTGCCGTTGATGAATATCTTGCCGTCACGCATTTGGAGATCGTTGCCCTCATAAGTGCGTATTACACGTTCGTAAAGAGGATAATTGTCTGGTGTCAAGTGTAATGTTACTCCTCTTTGCGGGATCCAAAGCTCTCCCATGTCGGTCCTGCTCCAACCGTAATCCGCACCAAGAGGGAAAGTTCCGCCAAGGTCGAATATACCGCTTCTGCTTTCACGCTGTAGAGGTCCTATAACTTCCTGCCATTTCTCTATTTCGGCTTTCATTGAAGCCGTGAGGGGTACGTCATAATATGAAAATCCCGCAAGTTCATTTCTGGAAGGCATTCCGCCGTAATCTTCAGCGCGGACTCCGAGGCTGTGCCACTTTTCAGCTGAGATAGGTCCGTTTACGGGTATGATATAGTTATATTGCACGTTTTCCGGCTCCGGAATCGCTTTCCCATTTATGTATACCGTGTCACCGGAAATACGCAAGCGTTCCCCCGGCAGACCGATAGTCCTTTTCACATAATTCTCACGGCGGTCTACGGGGCGCCAAACTACTTCCCCGAAGATGTGACTGTTAGCTTTTATATATGCCAACGGGTCATCTATACCCTCTCTTTTAAGTTCATGACAGATCTGATAATAGTCGGGATTAGGGATTTTTGTTGCCACCGTGTCTCCTTGCGGATAATTGAAAACAACAATATCTCCGCGTTCAATAGACCGGAAACCCGGCATGCGGTGATATTCAAGTTGCGGATTCTCTATATAACTTTTGGTATTGATAAACGGCATCGTATGCTGAGCCAAAGGGAAATGAATAGGAGTCTGCGGCACGCGTGCCCCGTATATCGTCTTGTTTACCCACAGGCGGTCACCCACAAGAAGGGATTTCTCAAGGCTGGAAGACGGTATCTCATATTGCTGTCCGACAAAAGCGAATACGAAATATATAAGGACCAGGGCGTATACTATTGCATCTACCCATGCCATGACGGTGCGTGTCGGTCCCTTTTTTTTCTTCCACCATCCCCATGGTATGAAGTTGGTTATATATATATCTACAAGGATAAGCCACAGAAAGCTTAACCATGGATTTCCCATCAGTATTACCCAAAGGAAAAAGATTGCCGAAACGATTCCGAAACGCACCCAGCGCGTGGTTTTTATATGTTTGATATGCTCTAAATTAAACATTGCGCTAAACATTAAACATTAAACATTAGAAGTTAAAGACTTCATCGATTGTGTGGAACCCTCTTTTGCCGGCGAGCCATTCGGCGGCTATCACGGCTCCGAGTGCGAATCCCTCCCTAGACTTGGCGCTATGTGTGATAGAGATACTGTCTACCGGTGAATCCCAGTCGATAGTGTGTATTCCGGGCACTTCACCGCTGCGGACGTGGTCAATTTCCATCAGTTCGCTGGTTGTGTCAGTATTCATTTTATATTTTTTCTCAGTGCCCTCCGGTTCGCGCCATCCATAAATCCTGTCGGTCTCGCTGATTATTTCTTCAGCCAGTGTGATTGCGGTGCCCGAAGGGTGATCAAGTTTATGGATGTGGTGTGTCTCGACCATATGCGGACGATACTGTGGAAAGCCGTTCATTATCTTTGCCAGATAGCGGTTTACAGCCATGAAGATATTTACCCCTACGGAAAAATTTGATGCAAACAGGAAAGAGTGGTTCTCATTTTCACATAGTGTCTTGATTTCCGGCAAAGCTTCCGTCCATCCGGTTGTGCCGCAAACTACTGGCACACCCTGTTCGAATGAGCGACGTATGTTCCCTACTGCTGTTGCAGGGGTGGAGAACTCTATCACACAGTCGGCAGAGCGGAAAGCATCGCTATCGAAATCTGCGATATTGTCTTTATCAATTATGCAGACCACCCGGTGTCCGCGTTCTTTTGCTATTCTTTCTATGATATGACCCATTTTGCCATATCCGGTCAATGCTATATTCATTTTTAGTCTTTACTTTAGGTGTTGATACCCTTGCTTCATATTTTATACTTCATACATGTATGAAGTCACATTCGTATTCCGGTTCATGAAGCTAAAATCCGAATGCAATATTGTCGATATAGAGTGTTAGTCCTTCCGTCCCTACATAGGCTTCGCCACAACTTGACGATGCCATGACCAGCACATGAGTCGGGGCGGCATCCTTCTCTGCCCATCCTATCTCATGAACGGGAACCAGTTTCCCTTTCGAATTGGTGGCATAATAGGCCTTTTCTCCATCAATCAGTCCCATCCATGGCTTGAACCAGCTTTCACCGGAAATGTCGCCATAATGTATGGGCAAGACATGATGCTTGGTCCAAGGCACGTTTTGTGAGTATCTTTCGCGCCCGGTGCCTACGCGCTGTGCGAAAAGATTGCCGTCCTTATCCTCCCATCGTTTCTGAAGTAATACGTAAACTTCTGCATTGTCTCGTCCTTTTAATGTCTTCTTGCTTGAGAATCCGGTAGACTTGACTCTGGTGTCTACATTGGGCATATCCACGCGATAATCATAAACGAGTGCAACGGGACGCTTGGTATATGGTATTCCCATCTCCATCTTTGAGTAGGGGCCTTTGGGGGAAGTTATAGGCTCGAAAATTCTTCCTAAAAAGATTGTTCCCGCCACCATCACATCCATGTTGATCAGTCCGAGCACTTTCACTTCCTCCATTCTTGCCTCCATCCTTGCTACTTTATTGCCATTAATGACGGCGGGACTTACGGTGCCGGAACCTTTGACTATACCCGCCACTTTGGCATAGACGTTGCTGGTTGCCCAGGGTGATCCTCCTTCATTTTTATAGACAGAGTTGTTCCCCGGTATTGTCCGTGTGGGCGCTATTTCGTAAATAGTTTTCTTCTTGCCGCCAAGCACTTTCGATTCGGCAATTTCCCTGCTGACCCAATTGGAAAAATCTCCATATTTTATTGGTTCGAGACGGAGTGCCGATAAATTCAGAGAGATGCAGCTCAAGACAAAAAGAAATATAACTTTTAGCATTTTCATAGTCATGGTCTTAGAAACTGTTTAAAGTTAAACAGTTTCTTAAAAAACAAAGTTACAAAAAATCTTTGAATTATTTCGGATGGTCTCTGTTAAATCCGTTCCCCTTATTTCCGAAAGATGTGAAATAATGTTTTCGATTGTAAATGCCGATTCATCGGTTTCTGCCAATATCCGGTCAATGGGCATGGCAATCAGTGTCTCAGGATTGAATTTTTCACCGAATGATATGAAGCATCCCGCTTTTATCAAGGCTTTGGCAGCTGCCGGTTTTCCCCTGAATCCGTGTATGCACCAGGGCTGGGTCGGCTTCAGATCCCGCCTCAGTCCGCAAATTATGTCATCGCCCTTGACATCATGTATGATAACCGGTTTCTTGAGTTCTTCCGACAGGTCTATCTGTTTTTTGAATATCAATAATTGTTTGTGTATCGGTTCTCCGCATTTGAGATCCACCCCGCATTCTCCTATCGCCACTACTGATTCTTTCGATGCTTCCTCGCGGAGACGGTTCCATATTTGCTCCGAATCGGAAAATGATACATCCCAAGGATGTATTCCTACGGAATAATGTTGTTTATCAACAACTTGCTCCATATGGGAATAATGAGGTGTCAGCCTCAAGTTTATCACCCCTTCCGGTTGAGGGGCATGTTTATGGGTGTGTATATCAAGCATATTTCAGGGAAGGAGTTTGAACGAATGGCGGTGTATCGGTGTGACTCCGAGTGTGGCAATTGCCGAGCGATGGGCTTTTGTGGGATATCCCATGTTTCTCTCCCACCCGTATCCTGGATATTGTTCGGAATATCGTAGCATTAGTTCGTCGCGGTGTGTCTTGGCGAGAATGGATGCTGCCGCTATCGACATATACGTAGCGTCACCTTTCACCACAGTGTGGTGTGGTGTTTGCATATTCAGCATGGGATCGAGATATGGCTTGAATTTATTGCCATCTACGAGTATGTGTGCCGGTCTGATGGAAAGTTTGTCTAATGCTCTTTGCATCCCGGCTATTGAAGCGTTAAGGATGTTGATTCGGTCAATTTCCTCAGCATCTACCATCACCACAGCCCAAGCCAGAGCTTCCGTTTCAATAAGTTTTCGCAAATCCTCACGTTTATGTGCCGTCAGTTGCTTGGAATCGTTCAGCTCCTCACATTGGAAACCATCCGGCAGTATCACAGCCGCGCAGCTCACCGGACCGCACAGACAACCGCGTCCCGCCTCGTCGCACCCGGCTTCCATCACCCCCTCATACATACATTCCTTCAGCATAATCTTCATTTTCGGGTGATGGGTTGAGGGTAATACCTGTCTTGGCATTCAACGGGCTGATGACTGTTTTGCCAGTTTTTCCATCAGCTGATTTCATTTTCAGTTGACTACAATTTGTAGTCAACTGATTGCCCTCTTTTTTAAGACGCGTTTTTAAAACACTCCAATATTTACGAGGATTAGGACTGTCTGTTAGGACAGCAACAACATCCACTATTGAAAAATACCATTTTTCATCTTTATCGTCCCAAATAGTACGAACCTTTTTTGCTTCAAATAGTTTGACGGCATTATGTTTGGTCATGATATTCTATTTAATTTTATTACTTCGTTCTGTGTTCAAGATGCCAATTTGGCATCTTGGAATTTCAACCAGGGTTTTCTTTTCGGCTTGAAGTTCGGCAAGTGATTCATTGATGAGTTCTATTTGCATGCGCGTATCCTCATTCACATCGTTAACATCCGTAATGACTTCCTCTATGTAGTTTTCTAACTTCTCGATGCGTTGTTCCAACACAGCAAACTTATCGGTTTTCGGCTGTGCCAACATTTGACGAACCGCCACGAAAGCCCTCATTATGTTGATGTTGATTTCAATAGCGGCTTCGCTATTAATTACGCTTGAGAGCATTGCGACTCCTTGCTCTGTAAAAGCGAATGGCATATATCTATTACCACCTCTTCCGTTTGAGGTCACAATTTGTGACCTCAAACTTTCTACCTCATGCGGAGTTAACTCGAACATGAAGTCAGAAGGGAATCTCTTTAAGTTCCTCTTGACTGCCTGTTTGAGAACCTTGGTTTCAATACCATAGAGCATAGCCAAATCGCGGTCGAGCATCACTTTCTGACCGCGTATCTCATATATTTTGGAACGGACAAGTTCAATATCATTCATGATTTTGTGTTATTTGGAGCTGCTAAAAAGCAAAGGTTCCACTCTGTGCTCTGCACGCATTGATAAGAAGCGTGATGGAAACAGTTTTATGCAAATATAGTGCTTCTATCTTAATTTCGCAAGCTTACCGGATGAATTCGGTTGCGTTTAGTTGCGTGCGATGTGCACAACTGATATACTCGGTGAGACTGAGTCTTGGGTGATAGTGATTTTGATCGGACTGCTTAATTCCAGTAAATGTAGAATCTCCTCCAGTGATTCATCTTTGAATTCGGCATGAAAATGATATGCCGCCACAGAGGAATCTTCAACCACGAATCTTACCGGATATATCTGTTGTAGGCGGTTTAGTATATCCTGAAGTGTATCACCCTTGAAATCAAGCACACCATCGCGCCATGTGCAGTATTTATCCGCCGGGGTCGAACAGGATATTTCTACATCACCATCGCGGTCCACAAGATGATCTCCGGGAGTTAGGGCGTAGCTTCCTTTATCAGCCACATTTACATTTACCTTGCCTTCAACAAGCGTCACCGACACCTTTTCTTTTGTGCCCGGATATGCGTTGACGTTGAATTGGGTTCCAGTTGCAGTAACATCTATACCATCGACATAAACAACGAACGGGTGTTTTTTATCAGCTTCTACCTGAAAATATGCTTCGCCGACAAGCGTTACCGTACGTTGATCGGAGTTGAATTCTCTGGGATAAGTAATCGAGCTGTTGGAATTGAGCCAGACTTTAGAGCCATCCGGCAACGTTGTGGATGAGGTTGATCCGTATGCCGTGGAGATCGATACATATGGAATATCCGGCACATCATTTTTACTGTTATGCCAGGCAAAATATATGGCGCATGCCGCGATTGGAATAATCAGTGCCGCTGCCACTTGCTGCCATATGCGCGATAACCGCTTCCACCAGATACGTAAGCCTGAAACTTTATTTTCTTTATGTATTCTTGACATTATCTGTTTTTCAGCATTTTCGATATCTATACTGTTAGACTGGAAAGCCGGGTTAAGCGCATCCCATACATTTCGGCACTTTAGAAAATAGCGTCTGTTTTCATCTGAAGCCTCAATCCATTTCCACAGACTGTCTGTTTCTTCCGGAGTTGCTTCGTCCGCAAGAAATCGTATGATCAATATGTCATTTGAATCGGAAATATTTGGGTTATTGTCCATTGTCTCGTTTTTTTGGATTAGATAAATAATTTATATATAATAACGGCGATCAACATGGTGAAATCACCAATGGATGCTTTGATAAGTTTCAGAGCCTTGCTTATACGCGTTTCTACTGTCCGCACAGATACACCGAGACGATCAGCGATTTCTTTATATTTAAGGTGTTCGACACGGCTCAAGAAGAATGTTTCTCTTTCATTAGGAGAGAGCGAGGCAATGGCATTGTTAATCTCATCTCTCAATTCGGAATAAAGATAGTATTCCTCAGGTGACAGAGCAAGGATGTGTCGGCGGGATTCTGTTTCATAACGCAACCTTACGTTGCGACGCCGCAGCTCATCAAGACAAAAGTTCTGCACACCCTTCAGCAGATAAGATTTAAGGGAAGTGCGGATGTCGAGTTCCTTGCGCTCTGACCATATTCTGGTGAATACATTCTGTACTATATCCTCACATGTGGCTTTCTCCGGAATAATTGTGCCGGCGAACATCACAAGATCCACATAGTAAATGCGAAACATCTTCACGAAAGCCTCGTGGCTGTCGAATTTGAGGGCAGCCAAAAGCATATGGTCGTTTAAGAGTTCTTCCTGTGGTGACATTAGATATTGCGATATGCTGCAAAGCTAAGCAAAACATTGCTAATTTACAAAGAGTTGAAAGAATAATTTCATAAAAAGAAAATAATCCGCATTTCATATGTGGATTATTTGTTTTCGAACGTCGTTTAAAAATATAGATGTAAGAGTTGAAAAGTAAAAAGTAAAAAGTGGGAAGTAGAAAGGGGTTGTTGAGTGGTTGAAAGTGGTTGGAGATAAATACACCTAAATCAATCGCAGATGAAAAATTTCAAATTTGAGGTCAGAATATCAAACTGAATGCTCAATACAGTAAAACTGTTTTATTGCGGTTTGAATCCGATGGAAGGACGTGAAGCTTTCAGGGTTCTCTTTTCAGCTTGAAGTTCGGCAAGCGATTCATTGATGAGCTCTATCTGCATCCGCGTATCCTCATTCACATCGTTCACATCCGTGATGACTTCCTCTATGTAGTTTTCCAACTTTTCGATGCGTTGTTCCAGCACTGCAAACTTATCGGTTTTCGGCTGTGCTAACATCTGACGAACCGCCACGAAAGCCCTCATTATGTTGCGGTTTACTTCAATGGCTGTATTACTGCGTAATACGCTTGACAGCATTGCTACCCCTAATTCGGTAAAGGCAAATGGCATATATCGTACACCTCCATGATTTGAGGTGCCATTTTTACACCTCAAGAATTCATCTGGAGTTAGTTCAAACATAAAATCATCGCCCTCAAATCTTTGAATGTTTCTACGCACTGCTCTTTTCAGTTGTTTTGTCTCAACCTGATATAGTTCAGCGAGGTCAAAATCGAGCATCACCCTCTGACCCCGGATCTCATATATTTTGGAACGGACAAGTTCAAGATCGTTCATGGTTGCAATTGTTAGACATGCTATTTTTATAGCATATAAATCATCTTGCAAAGTTAACCATTTTTGTAAGATAATTAAATATTTAGCACTATGAATGTTCAATCGGATTTTTTCGTTTTCCTAAACCTCAAATTCATCTTCCCTTTGCCTCCAACAATTATTTTGAGGTGATGCCAAGCAATATTATCAGAACAGGAAAATATTTCGGATCTATACTCGAGCGCAACGATGCGAGCGCCCGCGACACAAGATTCATTGATGATTGCTGGTTGATGTGTAGCACTTCCGCTATCTCTTTATACGACAATCCTTTCACATAACGCAAATAGATTGCCACACGTCGGTTACCCCGCAAACTGCGGTAGGCTTTCACAAATTGTCGGCTCATGCGAAGTGCCTCATCATTGCCTTTAAAGAGAAACTGCAGTCCGGCATCCTCAATCCGCAACTCAAAGAAATGTTCGTCGAGCTCATCGGCTGGATGCGTTGAGGCGAGTTTATCACAGATCATATTTTTCAAGGAGGTCAGGAAATAGGAACGAACGTATTCTGTGTTCGAAAGACGTTTGCTCGTGCAGATTTTCACGAACACATCCTGAATGCAGTCTTTTACAAACTCCTCACTGTTACAATATTTAATTCCGAAATTAAGTAAAAGCTCATAGTGGCGTTCATACAGCACAGCGAGAGCCTTCATGTCGCCATGCAGCACATGACCCCACAAAGACTTGTCATCCATTTCCGTATACGAACTACTTTGCATTACTTTAAAACGGCAACAATCCCTTAATATACTCACTTTATTAAATATAAAAACGGTGCGGTTGCCGATTGAGAGCAGGGAAGATGAATTTGAGAATAAAAAAGAAATAATTAGAAATAAGTGAGTAGGGTAAACACGTGAGGTCGTTTTAGAAACAGCGCAAGATAAGATTCCTCTCTGTGCGCTTTGCTTATGGCTATTTGAAACAAAGTAACAAAAATCATATTAACCTAAAATCAAATAGAGTATGAAAATTTTACGCAAGATTTCTTTAATTGCGGCTCTGTCAGTTTCAGCCGCAGCGTTTTCCTATGAGATGCCCACCGAAATGTATGTGTCAGCCGGAGCAACACCCAACGGATGGACCAACTGGTTTAACGATTGGGGAGTGATCGGTCGTCAGATGATGACTAATGAAGGCGATGGTACATTCGTTTGGATGGGAAAACTTACTACTGACGGAGATTGCACTGTTCGTCTCTTTCCATCTGCCGTCGAGTGGGGAAGAGCTTTTGCACCTGCAGTAGATGGCACAGTGATTACTTCTCAAGCAGCAGAATATCCTGTAACGTATTTTGATGCTACCGACAACAACTTCAAGATAGAGACAGCAGGTTATTATAAATTTACTTTGATGCTGACACCCTCCGGATCCACCGATGGCACACTCAAAGTGGAATACCTCGGTGAGAACGCCTTCAAGTATGATCTTCCCACGAATATCTGGATGACGGGCAGCAGCACGCCTAATGGTTGGGCACAGGGTCCGACATTCAGTAATGGTCGTCAGGTTATGGAAAAGAAGGGCTATAATGTATGGGAATACGTTGGAACATTGAAAGCTGGCGATGACGGAATAAAATTCGTGTGCGAACCCTGGCAGTGGTATCCGGCATTTGGTCCTGCAACAGACGGTGAGGTAATTGCACCTGCAGACGGCACATATAATGTTGTAAATCTCGTTGAAACGGCAGATGCAAAATTTGCTGTTACTAAAGAGGAATTTTATATCCTTACTCTTACACTTGATCCGATGAATTCCGACGGCGGCACATTAGCTGTGGAATACCTTGGAGCAGGTGATGACACAGCGGTTAAGGAAATCGATGCTGACAGCAATCCTGTAGAAGAGATGTATGATCTCAATGGAGTGAAGGTCAGCCGCGAGGCAGCGGGTCCCGGTATCTATGTTATCCGCAAAGGCAGCAAGGTAAGGAAGGTTGTAATAAAATAAGAGATAAGAACAATAGGATTTATACAAGGTAAAAATTAGAATTGATAAGTTTCTAAGATTCCATGTAATTAAGGTATATTTTGTTTTAGGCAATAATGACAGGGAAAGCTAACCGCAGCTTTCCCTGTCACTATTTTAATTGGTTTTAATTAATAGGGAAGTAAATTGATAGATATGGGTGAAAATGTGAGTAGAGAATCGGGGAAATGTCGTTTCAATATTGAAAAATTGTTAACGTTAAGTTTCTGTTTTATAAAATTTAAAAAATTAGTTTTTCGGACTTTTAATCATACTACACATGAAAACCGGTGGTATCATTCTTTCCTTTGTAGTGTTGGGTTGCTCGTTGATGATTGGAGCGAGTGCAAAAAAAACTGCCGGCATGAGCGGTAATCCTCTCTTTGAGGGTTGGTATGCCGACCCCGAAGCAGTTGTCTATGACAACCAGTATTGGATATTCCCGACATATTCCGCACCATTCGAGAAGCAGACATATATGGATGCTTTTTCGTCGAAAGATTTAGTGAACTGGGAGAAGCATCCACGTGTGCTGTCAAACGACAGTGTCAAGTGGGTAAAAAAAGCGCTATGGGCTCCAGCTGCCATTGCTGCCAATGGTAAATATTATCTCTTTTTCGGTGCGAACGATATCAAAAGTAACGAGGAAGTTGGCGGTATCGGTGTTGCAGTTGCCGACACGCCGGAAGGTCCCTATCGTGATGCTCTCGGCAAACCGCTGATCGGAGAGATTGTTAACGGCGCGCAGCCCATCGACCAGTTTGTTTTCCGTGATGACGATGGAGAATACTACATGTATTATGGTGGCTGGAAACATTGTAACATGGTGCGTCTCGCGCCCGATCTGCTCAGCATTGTACCTTTCGAAGACGGAGACCTCTATAAAGAGGTGACTCCTGAAAAATATACTGAAGGACCATTCATGTTCAAACGTAATGGGAAATATTATTTCATGTGGTCGGATGGAGACTGGAATGGTTCGGACTATTGTGTTGCCTATGCCATAGCTGACAGCCCCTTCGGTCCATTTCACCGAGAGGCGGAGATTCTTCGCAGGAATCCCAAGATAGGCACAGGTGCGGGACACCACTCTGTAATTCGTGGACCGAAGGAAAACGACTGGTACATAGTTTATCACCGTCATCCCATCGGCGAGACCGACGGGAATGCACGTGTCGCCTGTATTGACCACATCTATTTCGATAAGAACGGACGTATAAAACCCATCAAGATGACGATGGAAGGTGTTAAGGCTAATCCTTTGAAAAATTAAATATTATGACAGAATTAAAGAGTGACATAAAAGAAGTGCTTCGAAAGCTGCTGCAGTATGTGGGGAGTTTGGAGAGGCATGTCACGCCTGAGGAAATAGAGGAGCAGTGGGAAGAGGTGGAGCAGAGGGTTCTTGCAGAGAAACGTCGTCGGCGTGTTCGCAGGCATCTGTTTTTCGCCGGCTCCATGACAGCTGCCGCTGCTGTGGCGGTGGTGGTATTGGTTGCCACACTCCGCCATGATCCTGTGGCAGCACCTATGGCTCCGGGAGAGCTTCGGATGGCAGTAGCCGCACCAGTGAATGATCTTGATCTCGATTATATGCTGCTGAAACTTCCCGACAACCATAATATCCGCATCATGGGAAATGAGGCGGAGATTAGCAATAGCATTGACGGCACAGTGACGGTGAACCGTCACCGTGTGGCACTCGGCACAACCCCCGGTGGCGTACGCCAGACAGCTCGTTTGAGCGTGCCTTGCGGCAAGCGTGCTAAGGTGACACTCGCCGATGGAAGCACAATCTGGGTGAATTCCGGCACCAAACTGAGATATCCCCTGAGTTTCGAGAGCGACACCAGAAACATTTATGCCGAGGGTGAAGTCTTCCTTGATGTGGCAGCCGATTCCCGCCATCCCTTTGTGGCGGAAACGCGCGGGTTCGATGTCTTGGTCTATGGCACGAGTTTCAACGTATCGGCATATCCGACCGACAGCACTGCGTCTGTAGTGCTTGTGCGTGGATCGGTAAAAGTGTTGGGGGCAGGGAAAGAGCCGGTGAAGATGGTTCCCGGACAGCTTGTGAATGTGAAAGGTAACCAACCAGGAGAGCCCCGCAATGTGGATGTTGAGAAATATGTCAGCTGGGTGGATCATATCCTGATGTATGATGAGGAACCTCTCGGCATAGTGTTTGAGCGTCTGCACACTGTCACCGGTAATGAATTCGTGCTTGGCAAAGGGGTATCGACAATAAGGGTCTCCGGAAAACTCGACCTTAAATACGGACTCGACAATGTGCTTTCCGCCATCTCCTTCACGGCTCCCGTGCAATTCGAGGAGCGGAATGGGAAGATATACGTGAACAGGCAATAATAACAACAGCGACAACAATAACAATAACAACTAATATTAACCTTACCGTAAAAACTCTTAATATGTCAGAATAAAAATTACCAACATCAGCAACGGAAAAGATTTCGTAAGAGCCGTTCAGAGACACACTTATCGGCTTAAGACCTTAATATCATTAAAACAATTTCTAACAACTCAATGCTATTATATGAAAAATATTAGCGGAATATTCACGATGAATAAAATCGTGCGTCTATTATTCCTTGTGGCATTCTGTTTTCTTTCGCTGAGTTCATATGCTGCGAAAGAAAATGCGGGAGCGCAGGGAAAGACATTGACAGTGGAAATGCAAAACAAGACTGTCAAGGAAGTGCTCAACTACATTGAGAAAAAGAGTGGATATGTCTTTTTCTATTCCAGCGGCACAATTGACACCGACCGCAAGGTCAGCGTGTCTGTGAAGAACAAGCCTGTTACCGTGATTCTGGATCAAGTGTTCAAAGGTACCGGAGTTAAGTACAACATCACAGGCAACCAGATTTCGCTTTCAGGCAAAGGCGCGAAGAAAAACGAAGCCGCAGCCCCCAAGCAAACGGCTCCTGACAGGTTGCTGAAAGGAAAAGTGCTCGACAATGAGACGCAGGAACCTCTTGTGGGTGTGAGCGTGCTTGCAGAAGGTGAGAACCGCGGTGCGATGACAGATCTCGATGGTAATTATGAAATCGGGGTGAGCAAAGGTACCAAACTTCAGTTTTCCTATGTAGGGTATAAAAAGAAAACAGTGGCTGTCGGCGACCGCAATGAGCTCGATGTGAATCTAAGTATGGACAACACCACTCTGGGTGACCTCGTGGTTGTCGGTTACGGCACACAGCGCAAAGAGGCTTTGACAGGATCAATCTCATCGGTGAAGTCAGATGAGTTGACAGTCGCTCCTCTGCCTAATGTGTCAGCCGGACTTTCCGGTCGTCTTCCCGGTCTTATCGCTGTGCAGAACAACGGACAGCCGGGCAGCAGTTCCGCATCCCTCAACATCCGTGGCTTCGGCGCTGCGCTCATTATCGTTGACGGTGTGGAATCAAGCCTCGACAATATTGACACAAACCAGATTGAATCGGTGTCAATCCTTAAGGATGGTGCCGCTTCTATCTATGGTGCCCGTGCAGGTAACGGTGTGCTCTTGGTTACTACCAAACGAGGAGTGGCTCAGAAACCGACAGTAACTCTCAATAGCACATTCTCCTGGCAGGGAGCGACAAGCATGTTGAAGCCCGCCAACGCTGGTCAGCGTGCAGAGATGGAGCGCGAGCAATGGATTCAGGCAGGAATGCCTGAATCTGGTGCGCCGTTCACGGAGGAGGATATTCAGAAATATTATGAGGGTACGGATCCCGCGTATCCCAACACCGACTGGTATAAGGAAGTGATCCGTGACTGGGCTCCCGAAATGCAGCACAACGTATCGGTTCGCGGTGGTAACGAAACTTTGAAATATTACGGTTTCTTCGGATACCTCAACCAGCAGACCATGATCAAGAAAAATGGCGGCGGTTACGAGCGTTTTAACTTCCAGAGCAACGCTGACCTGAAGATCTTCAGCAACATGACCCTGCATGCTGATATAGCATATTCTCAGGAAAACCGCAACTATGCAACACGAAGCATGGCTCCGGGAGAGACCAATATGTGGCAGGACTATTGGAACACCAACCCCTATTATGCAGCCAGCTTTCCCGATCCTACAAAAACGCCGTATGCATTTGGAGCCGGCACCGGTGGTATCCATGTCAGTTCTAACCGTGAGCTGAGCGGATATTCCGATACCAAGAATGAGAATCTTCACGCCACGGCTGCCCTTGACTACAAATTCAAATATGTGCCCGGTCTGGCATTGCGCGTATTCGAGAGCGTGAGGAAAGAGAACATGTTTGGCAAGACATTCTGCAAACCGGTGAACCTCTATACTTATGATCCCTCTACCGATGTCTATACGCTTGCCGGAACATTCAACGGCACAAAAGCCCAACTCAATGAAGAGACAGCACGTGCCACCACATTCACCCAGCAGTATTCGCTGAGCTATGACAATTTTTTTAACGACCATAGTGTATCTGCCATGGCACTCTTCGAGATTATAAACACATCAGCCACCAATCTTCGGGCAGGCAGAAAGAACTTCCTCACCTCTTCGATCGAGGAAATGTTTGCCGGAAGCTCTGAAGGTATGACAAACGACGGTACGTCTTCCGAGATGGGACGCGAGAGCTTCATCGCGCGTGTCAATTATGGCTATAAAGATAAGTATCTCTTGCAGGGTATCTTCCGTGCGGATGCTTCTGCCAAGTTCCCTCCGGGCAAGCGTTGGGGGTATTTCCCCTCTGTGTCTGTGGGTTGGGTCATCAGCAAGGAAAACTTCATGCGTGACGCAGAATTCATAGACAACCTGAAAATCCGTGCAAGCTATGGTCAATCGGGTAACGACGGTGTAGGTAACTTCCAATATCTTGCCGGTTACAACTTAGGTCATTTCATTCTTCTTGACGGTGAATCGTCACAAGGTCTCGTTTCACGAGGCATTGCCAATCCGAACCTCACATGGGAGCGCGTGAAGATTGCCAATGTCGGTATCGACTTCTCATTCTGGAACAGGGCTCTATACGGAGAGATTGATGGTTTCTACCGTGAGCGCACAGGCATTCCTGGAACACGCCTGGCATCACTGCCTTCAACTTTTGGCTCGGGACTCCCTGCCGAAAATCTCAACAGCCTTGACAACCGAGGCTTTGAGTTTCGTGTCGGAACAGCAGGTTTTTGGAACGGACTTACCTATGATATCAGCGCGAATATCTCCTGGAGTCGCTCCAAATGGACATATCTTGAGGAAGCTGACGAGACGGATCCCGACCGCCGCCGCATTTATCTGAGCAATGGCAGATGGACGGACGTTCAGTTCGGATATCTTTCCGACGGTCTTTTCCAGAGTATGGACGAGATCCTTGATGCGCCTATATACGAGTCTCTTGGCGGCAACTCTTCGCTGCGTCCCGGTGACGTGAAATACAAGGATATCAACGGTGACAACATCATCAACTGGCGTGACCAGGTGCAGATCGGTCAGGGGGGCACGCCCCACTGGATGTATGGCATAAACATAAACCTCGCATACAGAGGTTTCGACCTAAGTGCCCTCTTCCAGGGAGCATTCGGCTATAACCAGTATGTGCAGAGCGACAATTATTCGACAACGCTTTTCGAGAACAGATGGACAGAGGATAATCCCGATGCTGAATTTGCACGCCTCGGCGGAGCAGATAGCAACAAATGGTTCTCAGACTTCTATTCAAAACGTGCCGGATACCTTCGACTCAAAACCGCTTCTATCGGTTATAACCTTCCGACGAAAATTCTTCAGAAGATCCGTTTGAGCGCAGTGAGGGTTTACTTCTCCGGAACGAACCTCTTTACGATTAATCGTCTTGGAAAATACGGTATCGACCCGGAAGCTGCCAATGTAGGATGCTATTATCCGCAGCAGCGCACACTCAGCGTAGGACTTAATGTTTCTTTCTAAATAAGCATAAGAATTATCAGAAAGAGATCAATTTCAAATAAAGAAAATACGATGAAAAAATATAATAAAATAATAATGATGGGTGTGTGCGCTCTGGCGTTTGCCGCTACATCCTGCGACACGCTCGACAAAGAGCCACTCGACATTATCACTGATAAGGATGTATGGAGTGACGCCGATCTTATCGACGGTTACCTCACGGAGTGTTATTATCAGACATCGGTGTTTGAGAACGATGCTCCTCAGTTTTTCAGCGGCGGTTCGGATAACTTCTGGCAGAGCTCCACAGGTATGGGGGTGTTCTGGATCAATGAAATCGCTGACGAGGCAATGGTTCACTGGAAATACAATACAGAGGCTGTGGTTCGTTTCAAGGCAGGCGGTATTGACTCCGGAGGCGGACTTCTCGAATGGTGGGAGCGTTCTTACTCGGTGATCCGTATGCTTAATGAATTCATCGAGCGTGTGCCCAACTCTCCTATTGATGGTGATCTGCGCGCACAACGCGTGGCTGAGGCTCGTTTCCTCAGGGCATACAACTATTTCGCAATGGTGAAGCGCTATGGCGGAGTGCCACTGATTACAAGAGTCCAGAACATCGACGACTCTTATGAAGAGCTCTACCGGAAGAGAAACTCTGAAAAAGAAATCTATGATTTTGTGCTTTCAGAACTTCAGGATATCGTCGACAGCAACGCTCTTCCCAACGTTAACAATGCCGTATCAGGACGTCCGACACGTTATGCAGCCCTTGCTCTTATCAGCCGTGCGGCTCTCTATGCCGGCAGTATTGCCAAGTATGGTAAGGTGCAGCTCGGTGGACTACTCGGAATCCCGCAGGATCAGGCACGTGAATATTTCACAAAATCCTACAAGGCTTCGAAAGAGATAGGTCTGCATTTCAGCCTCTACGACAGCGATCCCGACAAGGTGCAGAACTTCAAAAATATATTCCTCGTGAAGAATAACAACGAGGTTATTATGGCTCGTCATCACGATGGTTCTCCCGCATCAATCAACACCGGCGAATACAATGGCGGATGCTGCTGGGGATATGACTTCGCACAGTGCCCGAAACCCCAAGCATGGAATGCTGGTAACAAAGACGCTCCATATTTCGAGATGGCAGAGGAATTTGAATATACCGACGGCAGATCAGGCAAGATTGATAACCGTCAGTGGCTTATGGATCAGGAATGGCTCATGGAGGGTGCCAAAGAAGGTCTATGGGCTAACAAGGATCCGCGTTTCTTCGCTACTCTCTACACTCAGGACACAGAGTGGAAAGGCACCAAGATTGATTTCCACAACGGCGTGCTCGTAGGTTCCAAGATCTTGACCGGCAACGATTCCTTCCAGGGAATTCCTCTTCAGGGCAACCAGACCGTGGACGAGACATTCGGCACCGGTTTCGGTGTGATGAAATATCTTGACGAGAATTGCAACAACCTGCAGTTCCCCGGCTACTCAAGCACTGACTATGTGATTTTCCGTTATGGCGAGATTCTTCTAAACCTTGCCGAGGCTGCCTATGAAATCAGTGACACCAAGACTGCTCTTGATGCCATCAACGATATTCGCGTGCGCGCCGGCATAGCCAAGAAGACAAGCATCGATATGGATGCCATTCGCCACGAGCGTAAGGTTGAGTTGGCATTCGAAGGTCATCGCTACTGGGATGTGCGCAGATGGCGCATCGCCACCACCGAGCTTTCGAAACCTAACTCCGGAATACGTTACATCCGTATCTGGAACCGCGACCCCAAAGTGATTAAATATAAAGTAGAGATTCTGGAGAATGTTGACGGTCAGACCAATCGTCCTCAATTCCAGGAGCGTGCATATTATCTACCGATCACAGGAGGACGTACCGGTAACAATCCGAATCTTGTTGAGAATCCAGGTTATTAATCCAATGACATCCGGGGTTGTTTTGGGTCAATTCCGGGTGTCTCTAACCCACATAATTATATGTTAAAATTAATAAATATGAATATCAGAATCTTTCTTATAGCACTTGCTTGTTTTCCTTTCGTAAGTTGTGAGAGCAAAGAGCCCGAAGCTCCGAAGGGTGGATCTGCAGGAGAAGTGAAGGTTGAAGTGGGAGGAGAGGCAGTCACTGTCTACGATGCCCGTGTGTCGAAATATCCCCAGAACGAGACATACAAAGGTTTTCAGCGTCCTACAAGCCAGACAGAGATCGCACACTTCGCATATTTCGATTATGATGATAACGAGACAATAAAGATTACTACTTCCAATGCTGTTGATCAGGTTTTGGTTCGTCCGCAGGAATACGGCATCACACCGACAGTAAACGGCAATACTGTGGAACTCAAACTTACAAAGCCTTGCCAGATAGTTGTGGAGTTCGGAGGTACACATCATGAGGCTCTCCATCTTTTTGCCAATCCGAAAGAGCTGAGTGTGCCCAAACCTGAAAATGCGCGCTATTATTATGGTCCCGGCGAACATGAGGCAGGTGAGATCCAGTTGCGCAGCGGTGAGACAATGTATATTGACGAAGGTGCTGTGGTTTACGGTATCGTGAAGAGTGACAACGCCAATGACATCAAGATTATCGGAAAAGGCATTCTTGACGGCAGCCGTGCCGGCAAGGGTCCTATCATCGCCTTCAACAGCTGCACAAATGCTCTTGTGGAGGGAATCGTGGTGCGCGACCCGACTGGTTGGGCAATTGTTCCCACGCTCTGCAACGGCGTGACTTATGACAATGTGAAGTGCGTAGGGTTCTGGCGCTATAATGCTGACGGTATCGATATCTGCAACAGCCGTAACATCAATGTGAAAAACTGCTTCATACGAGCCTTCGACGATTGTATCGCCATGAAAGGTCAGTCTGCTGTATACGACAAGGGGAAAGTGATGCAGAATATACGTATCGACAATTGCGTGCTTTGGAACGACTGGGGTAAGGCTGTTGAATTCGGTGCGGAGACTGTGGTGGATGTTATCCGCGATGTACGCGTCACCAACTGTTTTGTACCTCATTTCACTTTCACCGCGCTTTCAATGCAGAACGGTGACCGCGGTCGCATCGAGGACGTGCATTTCGAGAATATATCCATCGAGGAGGTAATCAAAGAACGCGCCACTCTCGAAGGAGAGCCGATGAACACAATCGGATGGGGCAAGACAATCGACCTCGGAGTTTATGGCACAAGCTGGAGCACTGACAATATCCGCGGTAGCATCAGGAATGTAACATTCACCAATATCCGCTGTCTGGGTCCGAACCATACGGGTGTAAGTCTCGCTGGATATGACGGAAGCCATATGGTATCCGATATCAAGATTAAAGACTATTATGTCAACGGAACCAAGATTACCGGCATGTCGGATATAAATACCAACGAATTTGTCAGCAATGTGACTGTGGAATAAACTCTATCAATAGACTATGCGACAACTGTTATACATATTGCTGCTGGCGGGGCTTGCACCGGCGATTGCCGGCGCGGCTCCGCGGCAGACATATTCCACCGAGGCTGTCAGTGATGGCGAGATGGATAAATTCGTTAACGACCTGATGTCGCGGATGACTCTTCAGGAAAAGATAGGTCAGCTCAACCTGCCGTCTTATTCCGACCTTCGTTCGGGAGTGGTGGCAAACAACGATACGCACAACCGTATCCGCAAGGGTCTTGTGGGTGGCGTTTTCAACATCAAGGGTGCAGAGAGGGTCCGGAATCTTCAGAAATTGGCAGTGGAAGAGTCTCGTCTCGGCATCCCTCTGCTGATGGGAGCGGACGTAATTCATGGCTATGAGACGATTTTCCCGATTCCACTCGGAATGTCGTGTAGCTGGGACACAGTCGCAGCCAGAAGATCGGCTGCGGTTGCTGCCGCGGAAGCTTCCGCCACTGGTATCAACTGGACATTCAATCCAATGGTCGATATCTGTCGTGATGCCCGCTGGGGTCGCATCGCCGAATGCAACGGCGAGGATCCCTATCTCGGAGGGGTGCTGACGAAGGCTTATGTGAAGGGTTATCAGGGAAGCGATCTTTCGGATGAGAAGAGCATACTCGCATGTGTGAAACATTTTGCTCTCTACGGCGCCTGCGAGTCCGGACTCGATTATAATTATGTCGACATGAGCCGCGTGACTATGTTTAATGACTATTTGCCACCTTATAAAGCAGCAGTTGATGCCGGAGTAGGAAGCCTGATGACCTCTTTCAACGTGGTTGACCGCGTTCCCGCCACTGCCAACAAGTGGCTGATTACCGATGTGCTTCGTAATCGATGGGGCTTTGACAACCTTGTGGTTTCCGACTATAACGGCATAGGGGAAATGACAACACTCGGCATAGGTCCGAAATCACTCTGCGGAGAGATGGCTATCAATGCCGGTCTGGATATGGATATGGTGAGCGAGGCGTATCTTATGAATCTCGAAAACCTGGTGAAAGAAGGAAAGGTGAGCCTTGATAAAATCGACAATGCCTGCCGTCGGGTGCTTGAAGCCAAATATAAACTCGGACTTTTCAAGGATCCTTATCGCTATTGCAACATGAAGCGCGCTGACAAGGAACCTTTCAGCAAGGAATATCGCAAGATAGCGCGTGAACTTGCTCCCGAAACTTTTGTGCTTCTGAAAAACAGCGAATCTCTGTTGCCTCTCAAACCACAGGGAAAGATAGCGTTGATCGGTCCGCTTGCTAACTCTCCCAAGAGCATGGCGGGCACATGGGTGCTTTCATGTTCCACGCTCGACAGGCACCGTACGGTGCTCGACGGGCTTCGCGATGCCGTAGGCAACAAGGCGCAGATTCTATATGCGCAGGGTAGCAACATCTATCTTGATGAAAAGATGGAGCTGGGTATTTCGCAAGGCAAGCTTGCCCGTGGTGACAACGAAGCTCTTTTGCGCGAAGCATTGGAGACCGCGAAGAATGCTGATATTATTGTGGCGGCATTGGGGGAGAGTGCAGACATGTCGGGAGAATCGGCATCGCGCACGCGTCTCGGATTGCCGGATGCGCAGGAACGTCTGCTGCGAGAGGTTGTGGCTACAGGCAAGCCAGTGGTGCTGTTGCTCTTCACCGGACGCCCCCTGACGCTGACATGGGAAGAGGAAAATGTGCCCGCAATCCTGAATGTCTGGTTTCCCGGATCAGAGGCAGGCGATGCCATAGCAGATGTGCTGTTTGGCAAGAAATCTCCCTCCGGCAAGCTTACCACGACTTTCCCTCGTGCTGTCGGGCAGTGTCCGATATACTACAACCATCTTCCCTCGAGTCGTCCCGATCCTGAAGAAGGAATCTTCAATATATTCAACCAGAACTGGGTAGATGAGAGTGTGAAACCTCTCTATCCTTTCGGATATGGTTTAAATTACACAACCTTTGACTATGGCGAGATACGGCTCAATTCGTCGACACTACCTTCCGGAGGTGAGTTGACTGCAACGGTTAAAGTCACCAATACAGGAGAGAGGGACGGTACGGAGATTGTGCAGCTCTATCTTCACGATGTGTTTGCATCGGAGGTAAGACCAGTGAAGCAGCTGAAAGGTTTCAGCCGTATCGATTTGAAAAAAGGTGAGAGCAAGGATGTGACTTTTACTATTACGGAAGATGACCTGAAGTTTTATAATGGCAATCTTGAACATATTTTCGAACCCGGAGAATTTGAGCTTATGGTCGGACCGAACAGCCGCGATGTGAAGGTTGTGAGGTTTGAGGCTTTAGGTATTAGGCATTAGATTTAGAAGTTGTTTAAAAATAAAACACATAACACCATGCACCTACGCAAACTAATGACCATGGTATTGGTTTCCATAGTTTTACCCATTGTCAATGCCGGACAAAAGTCTGATCAGGAAATTCTTGAGGTAAGGATGTTCATCAGGGAATATATCGGGCATACTGTAAAGGAGTGCAAAAAAGATACCCTGGGACATATAGCGTTACCTAAACCATATAGTGTTCCGAGCCTGAACGGAGTGTTTGAGAAGGATATGTTCTATTGGGACACATATTTTACAAATATAGCACTCATATCTGGTTCTGACTTTATGCAGGCAAGAAACAATGTGGATAATATTCTTTTCCTGATAGACAAATATGGATTCATGCCAAATGGATCCAATGTTATATATCTTGATCGTTCCCAGCCTCCGTTTGCCAGCATGATGGTCCGTGACATTTATGAAATAAACAAGGATAAAAAATGGCTTGCATCTGCCTGCAGGATATTGGAGAAGGAATACAGGTTCTGGATGGAGCAGAGAATCACGCCGACAGGATTGAACCGTTACTCCAACCATACTACAAAAGACCAGCTGATTTCATTCTATGAATATATGAAGTCGCGTTTCCCAGATTTGCCTGTGCTTACGGATTCAGTGGAAATATTGAAGCAGGCATCTCATTTTGTAGCAGAGGCGGAGTCCGGTTGGGACTTCACGCCACGTTTCAATTTCCGTTGCGAGGATTTTAATCCGGTTGACCTGAACGCCAATCTATATTTGTACGAAAAGAATTTTGCTTATTTTTATAAGGAACTGAACAAAAAAGGTTCTGACAAATGGCTTAAAGCAGCCGATAAGAGGAAAAAGCTACTGAACAAGTATTGCTGCAACCCTCAGGATGGGTGTTTTTATGACTATGATTTTGTAAACAACCGGCTGAGTCCTGTCTATTCGTCAGCGGTGTTCAATCTGCTCTGGTCAGAGGTTCTGACTCCGAGTCAGGCGCGAAAGGTGGTTGAGAATCTTCAAAGACTGGAATATCCTTGTGGAGTGGCGGCATGTGAACGTGGCACACGGGAACGTGCTTACCAGTGGGATTACCCCAATGCCTGGGCAAGCTTCAATGTGATGGCAATCGGAGGTCTGGACAATTACGGCTTCAAGGAGGATGCGCGCCGGATTGCCCGAAAATACGTAGACAGCATTGTCGGAATTTATCAACAGACAGGCAATTTATGGGAGAAGTTCAATGCGGAACATGGCAATCTGGAAGTAAACAACGAATACGAAATGCCACCTTTCATGGGTTGGACAGCAGGGGCGTTTATCTACGCCTCGGATTATCTGGACAGAACAGCCGGGAACATCAGTCACTAAAATTCACATTGTTGCTTTAATAATATCAATCGCCTTATTAATATGGAAAGATTCGGCTGCTATCTGTACCGCACCAAAAGTGGAAATTTTTTGATGATATGCTCCACTTTCAGTTATGGTGAGTATGCAATAGGGATAGCGGAATCTGTAACCGGTTGAGGCTTATTCTGCATCAGCCAAACAGTCCTGCCGGTGCGGAGAGAGCAAAAATTTTCAAGTTGAAGGACTGTGGAGATACTTTGGTTCTTGATAATAATGAATAGCAAGATGAGGAAGGTTATATGTTTTTTGATAATTGCCGGCGCATCAGCTGGTGCAGCACAAGCGAACAAGACGATAAAGATCGAAGATTATGTTGGAAGTAGGATTGAATCCTGTATAAACAACAGGGTAAAAAGTCAAGACACAAAACAACTTGTAGAGCCGTTCCGGCATTTGACCGAAGGCACTCGATGGCAAACAGAGTTTATAGGGAAATGGATGCTTGGAGCGATTGGTTCCTATCGCTATAGTCACGATGTCGAGTTATTGCAAAAAATCAATGACGCAGCGTACGACCTTATGTCAACACAAAGGGAAGATGGCTATATCGGTAATTATAAAGAAGATAATCGTTTGACTAATTGGGACATATGGGGACGCAAATACACATCGCTCGCACTTCTTGATTACTATAAACTTACCGGTGATAAAAAGGCTCTTAAGGCGGTTGAAAAACTTATTGACGGTCTGATTGCAGAATTGAAGGACAGGAACATCGACATAGCGACTACAGGTCTCTACCGAGGAATGCCAAGCTGTTCGATTCTTGAGCCGGTGATGTATCTGTACGATAGCACCAAGGAAAAGAGATATCTCGATTTTGCAAAAGGCATAGCGGCAGCGATAGAGAAACCGGGAAGCACACAGCTTGTGACTAAGGCTCTTGACGGAGTGCCGGTGGCGCACAGGTTTCCGTTTCCGTCCCACTGGTGGTCGTTTGAAAACGGTCACAAGGCATACGAGATGATGTCCTGTTATGTCGGTCTCATGGAGTTAGGGAAAGTAACGGGAGAAGGGAAATATTTATCAGCAGCCGAGGCTGCCGCACGTAATATTCTTGATACGGAAATAAATGTTGCAGGCTCGGGAGCAGCCTTCGAGTGCTGGTACGATGGTAAATCACAACAGACCATACCTGCCTATCACACGATGGAGACGTGTGTCACGTTCACATGGATGCAACTGCTCGACAAACTATGGCAACAAACCGGAAACTCGAAGTACGCCGACGAGTTCGAGCGCACAATGTACAATGCCCTCATGGCGTCATTGCGCAATGACGCCATGAGATATCGAAATACAGCCCATTGGAAGGACGGCGTCAGCCGGGGGAAGAACAATGCGGACTGCCGATCAACTGCTGCAATGCAAACGGACCGCGAGGGTTTGCTCTTATTCCGGATTTTGCGCTCAGGGTTAAAAGTGACACGGTCTTTGTGAATCTCTATACGCCCCTTAAGGGAGAGATAGAAATTGGCAAATCTGCCATGAGTATTGAAATTTCCAATGATTTTCCGCGGACAGGAAAGAACAGGATCAAGATTTTAAAGCCGGGTAAGGAAAAGGTTGTTCTTGCGCTGAGAATACCCGGATGGTGCGGTGGAAAGTATGATATCAGTCTGAATGGACGGAAGGTAGACGCACAACCGGTGAATGGATATGCAATCATGTCGTTGGAGAAAGGCTCAAATGTCATCTCCTCGGATTACAATCTGATGAGCAAGGTTGAAAAGCTCAACGGGATGCAGGCACTGACACGCGGACCACTTGTTTTTGCCCGCGACAGCAGATATTGTGACGGAGACATTGACGAATGCGGAATCATCAAGGAAAACGAAAACGGAGAGGTGGATATACGTTTTCCGGAATCCTCTTCAGACTTCGCGTGGATAACCGTAGAAGTTCCGATGATATTGGGAACCGATCTTGAGAATCCCGAAAACGCATCCGGAAGAATGGTAAGATTCTGTGACTTTGGCTCGGCAGGGAATGACTGGAACCGGAACGGACGCTATCGGGTTTGGATTGTATCTCCGATCCATGCCATGTCGCAACCTTATCACAAATATTAAACTGCTTCCAAGTCGTGCGAAAAGGTACGTATTTTACCACGAAAGAAAAAATTTCTTATAACATATTTTTGAGTGGCAAACGTGGGTATGAATCAAAAAAGTGCTAAATTTGTGAGTATTTGTTACAAAATAATCAGTCTTTTATTTAATTGCGCTTTGCGTAGTTTTGAAACCTTGAAGTATGAAACCATGAAGCATGAAAACGAAATTCTTTATAGCCTTTGATCTTGGTGCCACAAGCGGACGCTCCGTTTTAGGAGAGCTGACCGAGGATGGAAAACTCACCATGAAAGAACTGACACGTTTCCCAAACCGGATGATGCCGCTCGACGGTCATCTCCACTGGAACATCTATTCTTTATTTGAGGAACTGAAATGCGGACTGCGTGAGACGGCTCGCTTGGGCATTACCCCAGATTCTATAGGCATTGACACATGGGGCGTGGATTATGTATGCGTTGCCCCCGACGGATCGATCATAGGACTGCCATATGCTTATCGTGACATTCAGACCATCGGTGCTGACGGACGTTTCTTTGAGAATGTGATGTCGGCATCCGAACTTTACCGCCACACCGGCATTCAGCACATGGGCTTCAACACGGTGTTCCAGCTCAATGAGCACCGCAATGATTTCGGTCATCTCAACGCATCGAAGTTCGTATTCCTGCCTGATGCTCTTGCTTATATGCTCACGGGGAATATAGTCACTGAATATACAATCGCGTCTACGGGTTCAATAGTGAATGCCGCAGCGCGACAGCTTGATGTGGAGGTACTCTCCGCCGTCGGAACGGAGCTTTCCAAGTTCGGACCGATGGTAGAGCCCGGTCATGTGATAGGCAATCTGAAACCAGAGATTGCTGAAGAAACCGGTTTGGGAACAATACCGGTCGTGGCAGTAGCCGGACACGACACCGCCTCGGCAGTCGCCGCCATCCCCGCTACAGACCGCAACTTCGCCTACCTCAGCAGCGGCACCTGGTCGCTGATGGGTATTGAGACAGATGCGCCCATTATCAACGAAATCACCGAAAAATACAATATCACTAATGAGGGAGGAATGGAAGGCACGACACGGCTTCTAAAGAACATCACCGGCATGTGGATAGTGGAGCAGTGTCTCAGGCAGTGGAAGTCGGAAGGTACAGACTATACATACCCGCAGATGGTAGAATTGGCTGAGAATTCCAAGGCAGTCTGCATCATAGATCCCGATGACAGCTCCTTTACCGCTCCTGCTAACATGGTCACCGCCATAGACGAGTACTGCCGGGCAACAAACCAGTCTGTTCCTGCAACTCACGGGGAATACATCCGCTCCATCTTCGAGAGCCTTGCCCGGAAATACGCCAAGACCCTCGACGTATTCCGCGGACTGTCAGAATATCCGATAGAGCGTCTCCATGTAATAGGAGGCGGTTCCCGCAACGCCTTCCTCAACCAGCTGACAGCCGATGCCTGCGGCATACCTGTCATTGCCGGACCGGCAGAAGCTACTGCCCTCGGCAACATAATGATCCAGGCAATTGCATCTGGGGATATAAGGAATCTTGCGGAAATGCGCAGGATCATCGCCGGAAATATTGAGACTGTAGCCTATTATCCAAAGAATCATAATACCAAAACCAGATAATCATGAAAGAAGAAACAATCCGCAAGGCGTACGAAATAGCGAAGGAACGCTACGCGGCTATCGGTGTCGACACCGACAAGGTTCTCGCACAGATGCAGGACTTCCACCTGAGCATGCACTGCTGGCAGGCAGACGATGTAACCGGTTTCGAGAAACGGGAAGGCGGTCTGACCGGAGGCATACAGGTCAACGGCAATTATCCCGGCAAAGCCCGAAACATCAAGGAGCTTCGCGATGACATCCTCTATGCCATGTCGCTAATTCCCGGCAAGCACCGTCTCAACCTCCATGAAATCTATGGCGACTTTCAAGGAAAGTTCGTTGACCGTGACGAGGTGACACCCGAATATTTCGAGAGCTGGATTCAGTGGGGTAAAGAGAACGATATCAAGCTCGACTTCAATTCCACCTCCTTCTCCCACACCAAGAGCGGTGACCTAAGCCTCTCAAATCCCGATAAAGCCATCCGCGATTTCTGGATCGAACACTCGAAGCGATGCCGCGCCATTTCCCAAGCCATCGGCGAGGCGCAGCAGGATCCCTGCATCATGAACACATGGGTGCACGACGGAAGCAAGGACATCACCGTTAACCGCTACATGTACCGCGAACTGCTCAAGGACTCTCTCGACCAGATCTTCGAGCACCGCTACGACTGGATGAAGGACTGCGTGGAAAGTAAGGTCTTCGGCATCGGGCTGGAAAGCTACACGGTCGGCAGCAACGACTTCTACACCGCCTACGCCTCCAAACGCGACATGATGATAACCCTCGACACGGGTCACTTCCATCCCACGGAGAGCGTTGCCGACAAGGTATCCGCCATGCTCCTGTTCGTGCCCGAGCTTATGCTCCACGTATCGCGCCCCGTGCGCTGGGACTCCGACCACGTCACCATCATGGACGATCCCACGATGGACCTCTTCAGCGAGATAGTACGCGCCGGTGCCCTGAACCGTGTGCACTACGGACTCGACTACTTCGACGGCACCCTCAACCGTATCGGCGCCTACGTCATCGGCAGCCGTGCCGCCCAGAAATGTATGCTACGCGCACTTCTCGAACCGATCGAAACCCTGCGCAATTATGAACTTGCCGACAAGAAATTCCAGCGTCTTGCCCTTCTCGAAGAATGCAAGAACCTGCCGTGGAACGCCGTCTACGACATGTTCTGCCTGAAGAACAACGTCCCCGTCGGCGAGACATTCATCTCCGAGGTTGAGAAATACGAGGCAGAGGTAACCTCACGTAGATAGTTTTAGTTGAAAGTTAGGGTTTAAAGTTTAGATAATTGTTCTTCTTTGAGCATGGATTTACGATAAGCGCAAAGTTGCCGTGATAATTCCTCGATTATTGGACGGAGTTTGTCAACTTTCTCAGGAGTGGTCATTTCTAAATCGACAGCCAAAGTAAGTTGACACATTACTTCCATAAGTGAGCCATAAGCAATTTCGCAAAAATGAATTTTCTCTTTATTCGAAAAACGACCTGTGCCTTCTGCAATATTTGATGATACAGATATTACCGCACGCCGAATTTGGTCTGACAAACCATATTTTTCTTGATGAGGAAACAATGATGCGATTTTGTAGACTTCTTTCACAATGATTCGTGATTTTTGCCAGATGATCAATTTCTCAAAACTAAATTCCATATTGTTTTTTTGCAAATGTAATAAATTCAATTGAGTTTACAGTGCTATTATCTAAACTTTAAACTAAAACCATAAACCAAATGATAATAATCGGATTATTAATCATCGCAATCGGAAGCTTTTGTCAATCAAGTAGCTATGTGCCGATTAAACGCGTAAAAGACTGGAGCTGGGAGAGCTTCTGGCTTGTTCAGGGCTTGTTCGCATGGCTGGTGTTTCCGCTGTTGGGTGCAATGCTGGCTGTTCCATCGGGTCATACCCTTATGGAGGCATACAGTGCGAACCTTACTGCCGCACTGCTCGCTATTCTTTTCGGAGTGTTGTGGGGTATCGGAGGCTTGACTTTTGGTCTGTCGATGCGCTATCTCGGTGTGGCACTCGGACAGTCGATATCGCTTGGCACATGTGCAGGTCTGGGAACAATACTGACTCCGTTGTTTTTGGGAAAACCGGGCGACCTCACAATGCCTGTGATTGTCGGCGTTGTCGTGACGCTGTTGGGCATTGCCATCATCGGTATTGCCGGAAACATGAGGGCAAAGACAGCAGGCGAGACTGTAAAGGACTTCAACTTCGGCAAAGGGATAACCGTTGCGTTGATAGCCGGCGTGATGAGCGCATGCTTCAGCATCGGTCTCGGATTCGGGTCATCACTATGCTTTGAGAATACTCCTGAGATTTACCGTACATTGCCTGCCACATTTCTTGTCACACTCGGAGGGTTCTTCACCAATGCCGTCTACTGCTTATGGCAGAACGGCAGGAACAAGACATTCTCAGACTACGGCAAGACCTCGCTGTATCTGAACAATATTCTGTTCTGTGCTCTCGCCGGACTGTTGTGGTACAGCCAGTTCTTCGGACTTGCTCTCGGCAAAGGCTTCCTTGTAAGCTCTGCGACACTACTGACATTCTCATGGTGCATACTCATGTCTCTCAATGTGACATTCTCCAATGTCTGGGGCATAATACTGAAAGAGTGGCAGGGAACCACCACCCGAACAAAGACAGTTCTTGTTATCGGGCTTATAGTTTTAATAGTTTCATCATTCTTACCGCAAATAATATGACATCAATATTGGAAAACCGTCCGGCACTTGCTGCCGAGGTGGAGAAAGTTGCCGAAACCGCCGGCTATCTATGGCAGAAAGGGTGGGCGGAGCGTAATGGCGGCAACATAACCGTCAATATCACGGAACACGTTGACGAGGCAATGAAAATCATTCCGGCAATCAGCGAGCCGGTTGCAATAGGGTTGACGTTGCCCAACCTCAAAGGATGTTGGTTCTTCTGTAAAGGCACGCAGAAACGTATGCGTGATCTTGCCCGCAGTCCGATGGACAACGGATCTATTATCCGCATCACAGATGATTGCGCTCACTACGAAATAGTGGCTGACAATCCTGTCATGCCAACATCCGAACTCCCGAGTCATCTTGCCGTACACAACTATCTCATCGGTAAAGGCTCCTGCTACAAGGCTTCGCTGCACACGCATCCCATCGAGCTTGTAGCCATGAGCCACAATCCTGAGTTCCTCAAAAAGGATGTTCTGACACGTCTGTTATGGAGCATGATTCCCGAAACAAAGGCTTTCGCTCCTCGCGGACTCGGCATCGTGCCCTATATGATGCCATCCAGTAACGAACTTGCAGAGGAAACAATCAGAACCATTGATGACAATTATGACGTGGTGATGTGGGAAAAACACGGGGTGTTTGCTGTAGACACCGACATCATGTCGGCGTTCGATCAGGTTGACGTGCTTAACAAATCCGCCAACATCTATATGTGCGCCCGCTCGATGGGATTCATCCCCGATGGCATGTCGCAGGAACAGATGCAGGAAATCTCCACGGTATTCAATCTTCCCAAATAAAAAGAAGCTGCATAAAACTTAAGTTTTATGCAGCTTCTTTTTATTTGGGTTAGTATCGGCGGCAGGTGACGATGGTTTCTGATGATTTCAGAATCAGTTCCTTGCCGTCGAGTTTTATAATGTGGAAGACAACGGGATTGGAATAGATGCCCCAGGATTGCAGTGCAAATACACTGTTTCCTGTATTGTACGGGAAATCCATGGTAACTGTGGAAGTTCCCTTGTCATAATTTAGATTACCGGCTATAACGGCACCGGAGCTTTCATTTTCGGAAACACTCCTGAGGTTGACCACGTGAAGGTTGATATCTATATATCTCCTCTGTTCCGGAGTCCATTCTTCTGCGTCTTCCAGATATTCTATCTTCATTATCTGCCATTGGGCATCAAGTTTGCCATTGATGGGAGTTTTGCGGCATGAAGGTAAGGAGATGAGACTGATAATGCCGAAAAGTAATGCAATGCAAAAAAATATTTTGTTTTTCATCATTATTTCTTGTTTTTAGGACCAAAAAGCCATCCTGTTTTACTTATCTTCAACATTACTCCGTAGCTGTTGCCGATTAGCGAACCGGCATCCATGCCAAAGGCAAGGTCTGCCTGCCACCCTTTCAGTTTTTTTGGCTTGTAATTAACCTCGGCAAGGAGATTGAAGCTCGTTTTGGGTTCGGCAAAAGGGATATCGTATGTTCCCCAGCTTTTCTGATACGATGCGAGTACCTTATATCCTAATTCCTCAAGCGGCTGCCCTTTGAAGCCGAGGTGGTGTCCCCACATTCGGTTTGACAGGAATTGCAGTTTGTGATTGGCATTATAGATCGGCGAGATTATCAATGGATTGCCTATTCCCATTCCCCAATGTTGCCAACCGTTGTAGATTCCGTGATTGTAGTAATTATCCCTGCCGCTGACCTGCTCGTTGATCTCTGGGGTGTGGTCCCAATATACGGGACCGGACTGGTCTTTGGTATATAAAAATTCATATACAGCTTCCGAAATCCACCGGTTCTTGGGGAACTTAGCCTCAATACCCCATAGTCCGTCTTTCCATGGATAATCGAAGAAAAGCATGGAATGGTCCTCAAAGAAATGTTGATAATACGCCTTCACGCTCCAGTCGGCTTTCGGTTTCCATGCCAATGCGAAGTTCCAGCTTCCAAGCATATTTCCTTCAACATTGACCTGTTCTCCTGCCGGTGTGTCCTCACCACCCCTCATCGGGATAAGAGCCTTTATAAAATTTTTCCATCCATGAGGCATTTTGGTCACTTTGCCGTTCTGATACGATTCACCTCCGAATTGTGTTGCCATCTCAAGCCCGAGTTCAAATTCCAAAGGGAATTTTTTCGTGTTTCCACCTCGGAAGAATATTGCCTTCGAATGGTATAAGGTGTTGAGGGTATATTTGGAATCTTTGTTTACCCAGCTTTCTATCCATCTGTTGTCTGTAAATTTACCGTAAGCTATATATCCCTTTACGGCAAACCATCCCTTTGTTCCCCAGAAATCGGCATAGTCGAATATACCTACTCTCACTTGCGGAATGGGTCGTGCGTTTCCGGAATAGGTGAGATTTCCCGATGCAAGTTCGGAGTTTGAAATGAATCCGGGAATCTCCTTGCTTCCTGCCATTATGTTGAGGCAGCGATATTTCGCTTCGGCGTACAATTGCTGAACCACGAAGACTGATGAGAATCTTGCTGCCACGGCGAGATCCACGCCTGCGCCCCAAGTGAAGCGGCGTGTCGTGTCCATGTCGTGGAAAGCCCCCAGTCGGAGGTATGCATTGTTTTTTTCTCTTGACGAAAGTCCGTATTGGTTATTCATCATCCAGAACGGGGTGTTTTGTCCTCCCGCCACATTGATTCCGATTTCGCCGTGATAACGGATGGAGTCGTTCCATTCAGCCTTGGCTATTGCGGGTGTCAATAGGGTGGCTGCGGCAACAAGTAATAGATATAGCTTATGCATTCTATAAATGTTAAACGTGGAATATGTAAAAATTAGATTGCTTAAAACAGGTTCGTTATGAGCAGATACCTTATATTAAACATTGCTCATTATAAAAAAGTTGAGACCGACAATCATGATAGACTGTCGGTCTCGGGGATAGGATGGATTTGGGGATGTAGTCCATAGCAGAGTCGAACTGCTCTTTAGAGAATGAAAATCTCTCGTCCTAACCGATAGACGAATGGACCGACACAAATCTTGACCGCCGATGCCCGAAAAGCATCACGCGGAGGATTTTACTATTTTAAATTTTGTTGATATGCTTCGAGAGTGAGCTGCAAAGGTTGGCTGCCTTGTTCTTTGAGATGATATTCTTGCGGCCAAGACGCTGAAGAAGAGCGCTTACTTTATTATAGGCAGCTGTTGCTTCCTCCTTGTCGTTCATTCTACGAATGCGACGCACTGCGTTGCGTGCTGTTTTAGCCCAGTATCGGTTCTCAAGTCTTCTTTTCTCCGACTGGCGAATTCTTTTTAATGACGATTTATGGTTTGCCATTGTTAAAAATTTCTTTTCTTTGTTCTGTTAATAAATTGGTAGCCCATAGCAGAGTCGAACTGCTCTTTAGAGAATGAAAATCTCTCGTCCTAACCGATAGACGAATGGGCCACGATAAGCAACTGCACTTTCCCGTTATTAAAAAATAATAACTTTTAAGCGTATTTTGCGACTGCAAAGGTAATAATTCTTTTTGATTCAACCAAAAAATCACAAAATATTTTATTAATTTTGCAATAAACCCATCCAATTTTATCCTTTTTTGATATGAATACTCTAAAAATCTTTTGTGAAAACACCGATAGTCATATCGAAGTGGCGGGAGGGACAACTCTTCTTGAGATTGCAAGCAATCTTGCCCCTAAGCTTGATTTCAAACCTATATGCGCTCTGGTGAATAACAAAGTGGAGGCTTTGGGCTATCATCTGTTTTCACCGAAGCGGGTGGAGTTCCTTCCTGCGCATTCCGCCATAGGGAAAGATATATATATCCGTTCTTTATGCATGATGCTTTACAAGGCGGTGTCCGAGCTTTATCCAGGTTTGACATTGAGGATAGAGCTTTCCATCTCGAAGGGCTATTATTGTCGCTTGCTTGATGATTCGGGTCACGCGGTTCATATTGATGAGGAGGGTGTCGCCAAGATTAAGGATGCGATGGGCAGGACGGTGGCGCAAGACATCCCTTTCAGGCGCAAAGAGAAACCCACAGATGAGGTGATTGATATTTTCCATAACGAGGGTCTTGAAGACAAGGTGGGACTTCTTGAAACTGTCAATCATCTTTACACGCATTATTACCTGCTTGGAGACACGGCTGATTCTTATTATATGCCGTTGGCTCCATCTTCTTCATACCTCGGGGTGTTCGACCTTCTGCCTTATAAAAGCGGGTTCCTGCTTTTAGGTTTCGATAGCGAGAATCCTGATTCTCCGGCTGTTTCCATCAAGCAGGAAAAGATGTATCATGCTTTCACGGAGCATCTTAAATTCAATAAGGTGATAAAGGTGTCGAATGTCGGCGAATTGAATAGGGCGGTGGAACACCGCATGACATCCCGTTTGATAAACGTAGCCGAGGCTATGCACGATAAGCTTTTGGGACGCATCAGCGATGATATCGCGGAGAGGCGTAGTCGCGGGGATGCCGGGATCGTTCTGATAGCCGGACCTTCATCTTCGGGAAAAACGACTTCCGGCAAACGTCTTGCCATTCAGCTTATGACGAACCTCATGGTTCCCAAGATGATATCTCTTGACGATTATTTTATCGACCGGGAAAAGACACCGCGAGATCATACCGGAGATTATGATTTTGAGAGCCTTTATGCTCTGGATCTCGAGCGGTTTAATTCGGATCTCGAGCGACTCCTCGCAGGAGAGGAGATAAATTTGCCGACATATAGTTTTGAACTTGGGCGTAGGGTGGAGTCTCACAGACCGCTTCGTCTTGAGGCAAACGATGTCCTTATAATAGAGGGCATTCATGGGTTGAATCCGGAACTTACGGGCAATATAGATCCGAGGCACCTTTACAAGATATATGTTTCGGCGCTAACAACGCTCCGCATTGATGATCACAACTGGATTTCTACATCCGACAATCGGTTGTTGCGCCGGATAGTGCGCGACCACAAATATCGTCATATTTCTGCGGAAGAAACCATCCGTCGCTGGCCGAGTGTGCGCCGGGGCGAGGATAAATGGATATTCCCGTTTGCGGAAAATGCCGATGCCACTTTCAATTCCTCCCTTATTTTCGAACTCGGAGTCATGAAGGATTACGCAGAACCATTGTTGCGTGGTGTGCCGCATGGTCAGAAACAATATGCGGTGGCAAACCGCCTGCTGAAGTTCCTTGACCTTTTCAAGACGATTCCTGCCGATCAGGTGCCTTTCACCTCCCTGCTTCGTGAGTTTCTCGGAGGCTCTTCGTTTCACTATTGACACTTTTTAGGGTCTTTGACACAGGACTTCGCTTAAGTGCCAAAAAATAGAATTTGCATTGAAAGATTTAAATGAAAAAGATATAGAGCTCATCGGCGAGATGATCGAGCATGGTGATGAAGTCGGTGCGCGTAAAGTGTTTTCCGAACTGCACCCCGCCGATATTGCAGAACTCTTCCAGGACATGAGCCTCAAGGAGGCGGAATGGGCGTTCAACCTTATTGACGATAAGGGGAAGAAGGCTGATGTGCTCATGGAGCTTGACGAGGAAGACCGCAAGCAGCTTCTGGAGGGTATGGATCCGGAACAGATCGGTCATTTCATTGATCTGCTCGATACCGACGATGCCGTAGACCTAATTCAGGAACTTGATGAGGAAGACCGGGAAGAGGTAATCCTGAACATTGAGGATATGGAACAGGCGGGAGATATCGTTGACCTGCTGCAGTATGACGAGGATACGGCTGGCGGTATGATGGGCACTGAGCTTATCAAGGTAAATGAGAACCTGTCAATGCCCGACTGCCTCAAGGAGATGCGCCATCAGGCGGAAGATCTCGATGACATATACAATATCTATGTCGTAGATGACGATGACCGTCTGAAAGGTGTGTTGCCTCTAAAGAAGATGATCACGCATCCGTCAGTGTCAAAAATCAAACATGTGATGGAGACGGATCCGGTATCCGTGAAGGCTGATATGCCAATTGTGGATGTAGCGATTGACTTTGAAAAATATGACCTTGTGGCGATGCCTGTTGTCGACAGTATAGGTCGATTGGTGGGACAGATCACGGTCGATGACGTGATGGATGAGGTGCGTGAACAGAGTGAGCGTGATTTCCAGCTTGCTTCGGGTATCTCTTCCGATATTGATGCAGACGACTCCGTTATGGCTCAGACAAAGGCGCGTCTGCCATGGCTTCTGATCGGTATTGCCGGAGGGATTTTGAGTTCATTGATTCTTTCCGGCTTTGAAGCTCAGCTCGCAGCACTCACTGCGTTGGCATATTTTATTCCGCTGATTGGAGGCACGGGTGGAAATGTAGGTGTGCAGGCATCGGCAATCGTGGTGCAGGGCCTTGCCAATGGACGTCTCGAACTCAAGGAGTTCTGGAACCAGATGTGGAAAGAGTTGCGTATCTCGTTGCTTAACGCCATAGTCATATCTGGAGCGATCTGCCTGTATACGGTTTTCACAGAACCCGGAAACTACGCACTCACCTGCACCGTGACGGCATCTCTTTTTTGTGTCGTGATATTCTCTACCGTGTTCGGGGCGCTGGTGCCCCTTACTCTTGAGCGACTGAAGATTAATCCGGCTCTTGCCACCGGCCCTTTTATCCAGATCACCAATGATGTAGTGGGGTTGCTTATATACGTGGTGATGGCTATGTGGATGTTGAACCTGTTTACATGATAACGGTTCATGCATTTAATATAAATATCATGTTCCTAATTGATTAAAACTCCTAATTTATAGAAATGGGAAAATTTGCCGAGACTCCCCTCATGAGCCAATATGTCGAGATGAAGAAAAAGCATCCCGATGCCGTGCTTCTTTTCCGGGTGGGAGACTTTTATGAAACGTTCTCTGACGATGCGATAGCGGCAAGCGAGATTCTCGGAATCACGCTGACGCGGCGAGCTAACGGTAAAGCCGCTTATGTTGAGCTTGCAGGATTTCCTCACCATGCGCTTGATTCATATCTTCCCAAATTGGTGAGAGCGGGTAAGCGGGTGGCAATATGTGAGCAGCTTGAAGATCCGAAACTTACGAAAAAGCTTGTGAAGAGAGGTATTACGGAACTTGTGACTCCAGGTGTAAACCTCAATGACAACACGCTGCGTCCGCGTGAGAACAATTTCCTTGCCGGCATCCACGTGAACAAGTCTTCGGTGGGTGTAGCTTTCATGGATCTTTCCACAGGCGAATTTCTTTGTGCCCAGGGTGACAAGGATTATATTGACAAGCTTATTGCCAATATAGCGCCTAAAGAATTGCTCCGCATGCACGGCACCCGTCAGTTTTGCGAAGACAATATTTCCCATAAATGCAGTGTTTTTGAACTTGACGACTGGGTGTATACTGCAGATGCTGCGAATGAGCGGCTGGTGAAACATTTCGGAACCTCGTCGCTGAAGGGTTTTGGTGTGGATGGCATGCATGAGGCTGTAGTCGCAGCCGGAAGTCTGTTGTATTATCTTGACCTTACGCAACATACCAATATATCACATATAACTACCTTAAGCCGCATTGATGGCGACAAATACGTTAGGCTTGACAAGTTTACTATCCGCAACCTTGAACTTTTGACACCGTTGGCGGAGGAGGGGCTATCGCTACTGAAGGTGATAGACAAGACTGTCACTCCCATGGGTGGACGGAAATTGCGTTCATGGCTGTCTTTCCCTCTTTTGGATATAAAAGAGATTACCCACCGTCAGGATGCAGTGGAATATTTATTCCGTGATGTTGCCTGTCGCGAACGTTGTGGGGAGACGTTGCGGAGTGTGGGCGACCTTGAACGCCTTATGGCTAAGTTAGCTTCCAACAGGATCGGACCGCGAGATTTCGTGTCATTGCGCGATTCGCTGCGGGCTGCAGATAGGTTGCGTGTGATTTTGTCGGAATCAGATTCGGATGTTTTCCGTAAAATGGCTGGCGACATGAGTGATACGACTCAGCTTTCGGAAACTATTGCTCGTGTAGTAGTGGATGATGCGCCGACACAACTTGGCAGAGGAAACGCGATTGCGGAAGGGGTAGATGCCGAACTTGATGAGTTGCGGGACCTTCATGCAAATTCAAAACGTGCCCTTGAAGAGATCCGGATCCGTGAAAGTGAAATAACAGATATCCCCTCTTTGAAAATTGCGTTCAATAATGTGTTCGGGTATTATATTGAGGTGCGTAATGCCCACAAAGACAAGGTTCCGGACACATGGATTCGCAAGCAGACACTCGTGAATGCGGAGCGTTATATCACCCCCGAACTCAAGGAATATGAAGAGAAAATCATGGGCGCGGAAGATAAGATTTCCGCAATAGAGAACCGTATTTTCACTGAATTGGTGCATGGAGCCATGTCGTTTATTCCGCATATCCAGAGGAATGCCATTACCACTGCAACTGTAGATTGCATCTTTTCTATGGCTAAGGTTGCGGAGGAGTATCGTTATGTGCGTCCGGTGGTGGATGATTCTTTGAAAGTTTCCATAACCGAAGGCAGGCATCCTGTGATCGAGCGTCGCCTTCCCCCCGGCGAGTCATATATAAGCAATAGTGTGAACCTTGATTCCGACGGACACCAGATACTTATGATCACCGGTCCGAATATGAGCGGTAAGTCGGCATTGCTGCGCCAGACGGCTCTTATTGTCCTTATGGCTCAGATCGGGTCTTTCGTCCCTGCGGAGGCGGCACATATAGGGTTGGTGGATAAGATTTTCACACGTGTCGGGGCGAGTGACAACATATCCTCTGGTGAATCCACTTTCATGGTTGAGATGAACGAAGCTGCAGCAATCCTGAACAATATGAGTAACCGCTCTTTGATCCTTTTCGATGAGCTTGGACGTGGCACGTCTACTTATGATGGTATTTCGATTGCATGGGCAATAGTGGAGCATATTCATGAGAACGGGCATTTTCGCCCTAAAACGCTTTTTGCCACTCATTATCACGAGTTGAATGAAATGGAGAAGACATTCAATCGTATCGTGAATTATAATGTTTCTGTTAAAGAGATCAAAGGCAAAGTGGTGTTCATGCGCAAGCTTGAGCGGGGAGGTTCGGCACATAGTTTCGGTATCCATGTTGCGAAACTTGCCGGAATGCCGCCATCTATTGTCAAACGTGCCGACCAGGTACTTTCCCGTCTTGAAAGCGGATCTAAATCGGAGACAACTGTAGACGGAGGAAAGATCAAAGGGAAAGGAGACATGAAAGACATAGGGAAGGCTCGTGATGGCTATCAGTTGTCGTTCTTCCAGCTTGACGATCCCTTGTTAAGCCAGATTCGTGACCGTCTTTTAGGTATAAGTATCGATAATCTCACGCCTCTACAGGCTCTGACCACTCTCCATGATCTTCAGGGCTTGCTGACCGGTAAAAACTGATATATAATGATTACACCGGATGAAGTATTGAAGTTATTGTCAGATATAGAGAGTGATCGTATTGAACGAACAGTCTCTACAACCAACACTGACAAGTTTGGTCAGGCAATATGTGCTTTTGCTAATGATCTTCCAAATCATAATCAGCCGGGATATTTAATACTTGGTGCTGATGATAAAACCGGTAAGGTTGTAGGATCTGTCAAGATAACAGACCAGTTGTTGCAAAATCTCGGCGGTATAAAGACGGATGGTAAACTTCAGCCACAGGTAAGTATGACAGTGGAGAAAGTGTCGTTGCCGGATGGTGATGTTGCAGTCGTAACCGTACAACCATGTCAGTTTACTCCGGTTAGATATGAAGGGCGGGTGTGGATTCGTAATGGTCCGCGTAAATGCATTGCGAGCGAAGCTGATGAAAAACGGTTGCTCGAGAAAAGAACCAGCAGGATGCTGACATTTGATGCCCTTCCTTGCCTTGATTCAACAATTGATGATATAGATCTTTCATCTTTTAAGCAGGTGTATTTGCCCAAGGCATTTCCGGAGGATGTAATTAAATCTGACGATCGCAGCGTGGAGCAGCAAATGCAGGCGTTAGGATACTTCAATATTAAATATAATTGTCCCACTTATGCGGGTATAATTATGTTTGGTAAAAATCCTGAGAGATTCATGCCTGGATGTTATGTGCAATATGTCAGATTTGCCGGTATAAGCAGAGCCGGAGAAATTAAAAATGAATACAAATTCTCCGGCAATCTTGTTAAGATACTATCTCAGTTGGATACATTTGTCGATGCATCCATTACTAACAGACGACCGGTGCCTGTGTCTGCTTTGCGTGAAGAGATGAGGGTGGATTATCCTCATTGGGCGACTCGCGAACTTCTTATGAATGCAGTTTGTCATCGAGATTATGAAGGTAATGGTCCGGTGCAGTTTTATCAATATGATGATCGTATTGAAATAATGAACCCGGGAGGATTATATGGCAAGGCGACACCTGATAATTTCCCTTATGTGAACGATTATCGTAACGGAATAGTTGCAGAAGGAATGAAGGTGTTAGGCTTTGTTAATCGTTATAGTAGAGGTGTTCAGACGGTTCAGGATGAACTTAAATCCAATGGCAATGGAGAGGCAGAATTCAAACTTCATTTAGTAACAGCTTTTCTTGTTGTGGAAAAAATTTCATCATATGCTTCATCTGAACCGAAGGAAGAGTCTTTAGAACCGAAGAAAGAACCGAAGAAAGAGCCTTTAAGACCGAAGAAAGAACCGAAGAAA
>CASBHZ010000006.1 GCA_949123685.1 uncultured Bacteroidales bacterium
GCCCGGTCATTCAGGTTGATTGCATATTTACTGAGTGCCTGATACGATTCTTCACCGCTTTGATCTTTTACGGTGTTGCCTTTACGGAGTTCGGCAATGGCAGCTTTTAGCCCATCTTCAGATATTCCATTGTCTTTAAGAATCTGTGAAGCCTTACATTTGGTTCTGAGTATTCCCATAAGCATAGCTTCAACCGATACGTATTCATCACCCATGGATTTTGAAAAATCCACTGACTTCTGAAGCGCGTCATTGGATTCTCGACTGAGCATCACATCGCTTCCACTCACCTTGGGGAGAGTGGAAATAGTCTGCTCTACGCTCATTTTAACGCCATTCAGGTTTGCACCGAGCTTCTGGAATATGAAGTTGACTATAGTTTCGCTTTCGGAGATGATTGCTTTCAACAAATGCACCGGCTCAATCTGTTGCTGTCCAGATTGCTTGGTTAGATCTAATGCCTTCTGCACAACTTCCTGCGATTTGATAGTGAAATTGTTAAAATTCATAATATAAGATATTGGTTAATAAATTATTAAGTGCATAATTAACTTGCATGTCAATGACAACGCTTAAGTTTAATTTACAATGTTTAACTAAATAACAAGTAATAAGAGGATAAGGTTGAGCAATATTTTTAATAAGATGCTATGGTTTTCGTAATTTTTGGCTATATTTGCGTAAAATATTAAGCAGGATCTCAAATTGGACATGTATCATTGAAAAGTAGGGGATATGTGAGGTTGAAATATTCATATTACCTGTTATCGGTTTGATTTGATTCCCTTCTTAAAATCTTTCAAATCAAGTGACTTCTAACTTAGAATCTAATATAAATATTAATAAATAATTACAGATATGAGCAAACCATATGTAATAGGCATGGACATGGGTGGAACCAATACTGTGTTCGGTATTGTTGATGCCCGTGGTCAGGTGATTGCAAGCGATTCGGTAAAAACAAAGAAACATGCCAAGTTTGAGGATTATATTGCAGATCTTCATCAGGCAGTCATGCGTCTTCTTGAAGCTAACGATGCAGTAGATAAGATTAAAGGTATCGGTATCGGCGCACCTAACGGCAACTATTACACTGGAGAGATTGTAGGTGCTCCAAATCTTCCGTGGGGTCCGGTTGTTCCATTGGCAGAGACCGTCAGCCGAGTTTTCAATGGAATCCCTGTTGCTGTGACTAACGATGCCAATGCAGCTGCTCTTGGCGAAATGACATATGGTGCAGCTCGAGGTATGAAGGATTTTATCATGGTTACTCTCGGCACGGGTGTAGGATCGGGTATCGTGATCAATGGTCAGCTCGTATATGGTCATGATGGCTTTGCGGGTGAGTTGGGACATGTAATCATGAAGCGCAATAACGGTCGTGTTTGTGGCTGTGGTCGCACAGGTTGTCTTGAGGCATATTGTTCTGCTACAGGTGTTGCGCGCACGGCACGCGAATTTCTTGAAGTGCGGACAGAACCATCGCTGCTCCGTAATATTGATATCGAGGAAATCACATCGAAAGATGTCTATGATGCCGCTATCGCGGGCGACAAGATTGCGAAGGATATCTTTGAGTTTACAGGTAAGATCCTTGGTGAAGCAATGGCAGATATGACGGCTTTCTCAAGTCCGCAGGCTTTTGTGCTGTTCGGTGGTTTGACAAAGAGCGGTGACTTGTTGATGAAGCCACTTAAAGAAGCTTATGATAAGAATGTTCTTCCCATCTTCAGGGGTAAAGCAAAAATCCTCCTTTCTGAATTGAAAGAAAGCGATGCCGCCGTTCTTGGAGCATCTGCTCTCGGTTGGGAGGCTAAATACCGCTATGAAGTTCCCGGTTCACTTGCTACCTCAAACGAAATTCCGGCTGTTTCACCAGAACTTTAAAATCCCTTACTTATAACTGTAATAGTCCAAAATAACTGAAGGCATCGAATTAAATTCGATGCCTTCAGTTATTTTGGACTATTATTTTGAATTTAAGTGCGACATGACAAAAATTTGAAGACATCGAATTTAGGTGTGTAAGTTGGTCTCAGAAGTATTGTGACAATCTTCTTCACCCAATACTTGACAAGCGACTTTGCCTTTCTTCCATGTTTCAATATTCTGATCGGTTTAACATTCGGTTACATGCATTTATCCGATTGCATACCTGTTGCACATGGTCAAGACCATACAATAAGGAATGGCTGTCTATCCCCATCCACATGAACAGCTTGTGAAGTGTCTGATACTCATTGAGGATATAGACAGTGCCGATGCGCGGCTGACGGCGGGCAAAACAGATTGGCTCATGGTGGGTTATACGGTTGCGCAGAATGTTGATGCCGCCAAGCTCATTGAATATGAAAGCGTTGTTGTACTGAACAGCCACCGATGAACGAGGCTTGTTCGGGAATATTCTCAGCAGTATCTGACCTGTAGCCCGATATTGGGGATTGGCAAACATATACTTCCACACACCAAACTCCATTTCAGCAAGGAGTTTGTGGTGGAAGTATTCTCCGTTTCGTTGCAATCTGGTGTAAGCCTTTGTGATGATTCTTGCGCTGTCACGGCAACCCGGAATGTCAAATATACCGCCGTTCAATACTGAGTTACGAAGCCTGTCCGCCCCCAAGTGAGCCGTTAGTTCCCGGTCTATCGCGTTTCTCAAAGCCACCTCGAAACAACTCAGCAAAGTAAAGACCTCTTGCGATAGATTGAGGTTCATACGATATAGCGACATGGCTTTTCGGGTATCGTTGTCACAGGCAGCAACGTATCTGTTAAGTCTTTCCGAGGACAATATGTTCTGAAAATCGGCGAATTTCACTTGCTTTACAATCTTTTATGAGTCGGAATTTGTTTTAATTAAAAGAAAGCACTATTTTTGCAGTGTTGATTCCCGGTAGCCCCTGACTCGTCAAGCTATCGGGTTTAGTTTTTTATAAGCGCAAAGATAATTATTTCAGCCGGATTGGGCAACCGTGAGAAAAAGGACACAGGGTATCCCTCTCCTGATGTACAACCACTATATGGAGGAGCAACGCCATAAGCTTTATGCGTGCCAGATTCAAACTTTGTCCAAAATGCTCTTGCATAATCGGAAGGATTTGGTTAACTTTGATCAAGTCTTTGGAATTAGAATTAGTAATTTTCATGTGAAAAAGCGGTCAATCTTTTCCTTTAAATTACTAGTTTTTTAGGGACTTTGCAAATATAACCACTTGAAATTAGGTATTTAACAGCATAATTTTAATTTTTTATCATCTACTAAAGGCATCGAATCAAATTCGATGCCTTCCGTTATTTTGTACTATTATTTTGAATATTTTATTTTCCAAGCATTTGTTTTCCCTTGATATGTGACCACTACGATATATATGCCGTCGGGCAGATGGCTTATGTCCGCGTCATATATATTGGTGGTAGCATTTGTACCGAGCATTTTATAGCCAGCAATGTCGTATATGTCAATGTTGTAGGGCCCTGTAAAATTTTCATCCTTAATGTCAATGTGTATTGAATCAGTATATTTGTTTGCAGTTACGCTGATATTTTTGTCGATTCGGTCTCCCTTTAGGAACTTTTGCATCTCTTTCTCCTGTTCATTGACTTCCTCTACCTGTACCGTCTCTCTCCTGATACGATTCCCCGCTTCATCATAGGTGAACCGTATGTTTTGACATTCCCCGCTTAACTGAAACATAAGCATAAACATGAGGAGTGACCAAAATTTTCCATTAAAAATATCTTTCATATCTTCAATTTAAAATATATTAAGTGACATTTATATTATTATTATTATTATTCGTTTCGCCATGGGTTTATTTGGAAAAGAAAGAACGCAATCTTTCGCGCCAAGAAAGTTTTGGGATGTATTCAGTATATTCGTCAACTCTGGTGATATTCGCGGTGTTAAGTCTGGCTACACGGGGACGTTGGTAGTTCCATTCTACTGTCTCCATAAATTTGTCCCGGTTATCGAATTTGGAATGCATTGATTCTTTCCATTCATCAATTGTCAGTTTCGTCCATTCATTAAAGTATTCGGCATCCCATTTTGAGGAATCCTTGATAATGTGTTTCCAAACATCATCGTACATATCTTTTTTATTCAAGTATACGGCGATTGCGAGTTCAAGTTCAAAAATAAGACTTTTACCTAATTGCTTTAAATGTTTGAACCCCAGTTCCCTTTCAGATGTCGATTCAATATATTCAATTAAGTGATTAAGTGGAATGTCAGGAGCCAGCACTAATCCAAATTGTCTTTTCGCATCTTCCAGTGTTTCTTTAAAATAGAAATCGTGATGCCTGTAATCAATCAGGTCCTGTAACCTTTTTATATTATATAGTTCATCGCTCAAAAGTACAGATCCGAATCTTTTTCGTTCTGTAAACCAAAGGGGCATTATTTCTAAATATAAGCGATAACATTCTTCCCAAGGCCTATCTATCCTTAGTCCGAGTAGGAACGGACCGACTTTCTGATAAATGGTGGATGGTGAATATTTCTTAAGAAAAGGGAATTCATTATGCCATTCCGAGAATATTTCTTCAAAAGTTTTCATCGCTTAGAATTATTTATTTGGAAAAGAAAGAGCGTAATCTTTCGCGCCAGGAGAGATCTATAACATCTTTTTTAGTGTATTCGTCAACAGTGTACTCGTCTATTCCTATTATGTGAGCAACATTAAGTTTAGTGACTTTAGGACGTTGGCAATTCATTTCAATAGCTTCCATGAATTTGTTTCTGTCTTCAAGTCCCGTATAAATTTTTTTACGCCATTCTTCGACAGATAGTATATCACCGTATTTTATATTTTTAGGTGTCCAATAACTTATCTCTTGCATAATGTTGTTATGTATGCAATCCAATAAATTTTGTTTGTCAAAATACATTGCCAGTCCTAATTGGAGTTTGAAAACGTCAATCCAATCATAGGGATTATGCTTTAGTTGAAATGATGATATTATTCTATCAATGAAAATCATTAATTCTTTATAGAGAACTTCCTCTTTAAGAATAATACCAAATTGATGTTCTGCAGATTCAACAGCTTCATGAAACAAAGAGTCATGTAGTTTAAATTTAATATCAGGACATAAACATTTGCCTTGTTTAATTTTTAATACAGGATAACATAGGGGAATCCCAAACGATTTATTATCGTTTTCCCATAACGGAATGATTTCAAGATATACCCGGTATTCGTCCGTACCGAATCGTGGCTTTGATAATCTCAAACCTGCCATGTATGGTTTGAGTATAAAAAATAGGGTGCGGTCAGTATATTTCGACAATAATGGGAATCTCTTTTGCCATTCTTTAAATATTTCTTCAAATCCTATCATACATATTATGGTTTTATTATTATTGTAGGATATCCCCATGCCTTTCTGTATTTTTGCATCTGTATGGATTGGTTAAGCATGAATGGTGTTTTGTCTGGATATCCAAATTTCCAGTCATAAATAACATGATTTTTATTATCAAGTACATCAAGAATCAGTTTCTTTCCATCTAATTTTTTTGAGTCACCAAATGTCAAATGTCTCTCTTCAACCATACTTTGGTATCTTTTTAATACATCGGTCGCATATTTGTGTTTCCTTGACCCCGCTGCATGTCCCTTTCCTCCGATATGGAGTTCGGCATTGGTCGCGGCCCTTTGTACAAGCATTCTAGTCGAGTATTTTCCAGTCCAGAAGTTGCGGCTCTGGTTCAAGGCTTTGACACCGCCGCTGACACCTCCAGTCACGCCACCGGTAAGACCGTCTATAGCTCCCTCCTTAAGACCATCCAGCAGGGAGTCGCCGAAGTCATTGCCATACATCAGTGAATTGCCTGTCCCCAGAATGAATCCCGAAGAGGCACCCATCGATGCACCTGTGATAGCTCCGTTGATGAAACCTGTGGTACCTGCCGCCACCCCCATCATGGTTCCTCCCAATGCTCCGGCAACAGCAACCCCCACTGCTGCGCTGACACCTCCCGCCACGGCTCCCGTGAATGCATATCCGGCAAGCCTGCCTACCATGTTCCATCCGCTCGCAGATGATATGTCGTTCCAATGAACGGCAACGTTTATCGTGGCTCCCACAAAGGCGGCAACTGCCAGCCACAGGAACTCCCCGTCCCGGTCGACATATTTGAAAGGGTTGTTCAGGGCGTATGAGAAGCGGTTAAACGATTGCAGGTAGTCTGGCATCTGGATGTATGGATCCGGGGAGAGGAACCGTCCTGTAAGTGGGTCGTATAGGCGCGCGTTCATGTTTATAAGTCCGAACCAAGGTAGATGCTCATGACCGGTGTATCCTCTTCCGAGAAGCAGTTCAGGATCGCCGTTCGGACTCTTATCGAATTTCTCAAGTGTCAGGGGATTGCGGAGTCCTCCCCAAGCATCATAGCTCATTTCCTGTAAAACATACCCGTTTGAATCTATCAGATGTGTAATACTTCCGAGATAATCGCGTAGTATATTACAGGTAACGTTATAGTCTCTCTCCGTGGCGTATATTGCTGGGGCATCATAGTAGTCACCAAAAAGATACAGTTTCTCAAAAGGTGACGAGTCCCAGACATCACACTCATAGCAACCCCCGAGATAATGACGGTCAAGGAGCTGGATATTTCCTCTTGTCACGTGCATCCTGACCCTGTCGGAGATACCATTATATGTAAAGTATGCCTTTACTCTGTTTTCAGATATTGAGTCCGGCCGAGAGAATGAGGTGTACGATATCTCTTGCGTGCGTGCCGGCATACTGTCTCCATAGGGCGTTATGTCCGTTATGGCATGGGGCTTGTAGAAATAGTTGTATCCGAATGCACCGACATCGCTTCTGTCCGTTATGTTACCCCAGTAGTTGTAGGAGAACTCTTGGGTGTCTGTGGAAACAAGCCTGTTGAGATTGTCGTATGCCAGCCCTTCTGACTGTCCGTTCACGAGATCCTCTCTGCGTGTCAGGTTTGATGTCGAGGGGTCAAAATCATATGAATAGTCTTGGATATTATGTGATTTTTCGATGTATGCGGTACGTCGTTCTGGAAGACCTCCGCTGCTCCAACTGTATTTCTGGGTGATTGACTGGGTCTGTATCTGTTCCGGATTTCCACTTGTATCCTCGGCATCCAGTCGGTACACGGAAATTCCGTTTACCTTGCCCTCGACAAACGTCCCATTGGCGTAGGTATATTCTTCTGTCAGCTCCAGCCCGGTCCAAGTGGTGTACTTTATGGAATTGACATTGCCGTCAGCGTATGAATAGTCTCTTCGCATCCAGATTCCGTTCACTCCCACCTCAAGTCGGGTCGCCACCCTGCCGCAGTTATCGTATGTGATGGTCTGTGAAGTTCCATTGTCAGAAGACACAGATGTCAGTCTATTGTTGCTGTCGTAGGTGTATGTTGTAATAAGTTCAGGTGTTATGATTTTCTTAAGTCGGTTTAGCCCATCGTACTCATATTTGATTTCCTTGCCATCTGATGACCTTCTGCTAAGATTTCCCCACTCATCGTAATATGAATTTATAGAACCGGCAGCGGCATCTCCGAGGCAGGACAGTCTACGGTATCTGTCATAATAGATCCATGTTGTCAGACCCAGCGGAGCCTGTATGGTCGCCGGTTGCCCGTCGGCAGCACGGTCATACGATAGGACTCCTCCTCCGGCATCGGTTGAAGTAAGTAGGTGTCCCTGAGAGTCGTAAGTGCGTCTGATCGGAACGTTGTCTTCCGTGGTAGTTACAGCTGCCCCATCGTAGCTGTAGAGGGTGTGTCTTCCGGATGGCTCTGATACTGTCAGTAACCTGTTATGAGTGTCATACTCATAATCTGTCCACTGTGACGCAGTTGAGCCTCTGAACGGTAGAGATTCACGCGCAAGGTTGCCGTGTATGTCGTATGTTCTGTCGATTTTCCTTATTTTCCCGTCAAAACGAGTGTCGCAGTTGCGCACCGTCCTACCCAAGGCATCAAGACTTTCAGAGATGGGCGGTTCTCCGGTGCTCTCAGTGGAGATAGTACATATTCCAGGCGAGCCGGCTTTTGTCCATTCGTAGGTTGTGATCCTTTGGGTATTGTCCGGGAATGAGCGGGAAATTTCCCTGCCGAACGGATCATACGATATGGAAGTTGTTCCCGTATAGTCTTGTATTGCGCTTACTCTCCCGTATGCGTCATATGTGTATGTCCGTGAGCATCCCCACGGGTCGGTCTCTCCTGACAGCAGTCCATCTTGAGTATATGTATATGCATAGGTGAGTCCATTCGTGGACTCATATGGCTTGACAGTTTTTCCTGTGACATTGCCATGGCTGTCGTAAGAGTATTCGGTGCGTTCGACCTGGTTACCGTTGACGTATTTTACTGCCGCTATCGGCTGCCTGTGCCGGTGTTCCGCGAAAAGCAGCCTTTCCACGTACCGGTCGTCTCCTCTTGTTGTCGTAACCTTGACATCGGTTGCAAACCCTACGCTGTATATGTCACTCTCATCGGCATTGGTGCCGTAAGTAGTCTCCTTGAGGATCTTTATTCCGTCCGAATACGTCGCTGTTTCGGTCAGCGGGAATCCGTACCGGTCATAGGTGTATGAAAAGTCAGCGGTATATCCTGTAAGCAGGTTCTTCTCGGTCTTTGTATCAAGCAGTATTATCTTTTTTCCGCCCGGTTTTATGTCGACGGAATAGTTGGTGTATGTCTCGAAAGAAGGGGAGACAACACTGACCGGTACGCTGTGGTTGTAAGGGTCGTATGTGCTCACGGTCATGTCACCGTGGCTGTCGAACGATGTGACCTTTTCGAAACCACGGAAACCGAGTCCCATGCGGTGGAGTACCGCGTTCTCATAGGCATATGTACTCTCACTGCATAGTTTTCCGTCAATAAGTGATTCGGTACGTGCGAGCACCATCATCGGCTCGCGTATGGATACGTAAGGGAAGGCATTCTTGGAGCTATGGGTGTAGTTGCCACCCTCCAGATGTGAATCACAGAGAGATCGGTAGTCATTCTTCTCAATCAGCCCGAGACTGCTAATCATGCCCGTAAGAAGTTGCTCGCGCGACTTGTCCTTAATGAAGGAATACTTTGTCACTTTCCCTTTATGGAGGCATAGCAACTGTGAGAACGGGTTGCAGCTGTTGATGTCCGTTGGCACGAGAATAGAATTCGCAGATGCGAACTGGGTGCGTATGCTCGTTGTCCATGGTCGTCCTGACGCGGATGCGAACGTGTCGAAACCGGATGAATCATATTTGATTATGTCTGTTCTCCCATCGGAATCTATATCTTGGGTAACAAACCCCGAACCGTCATCTGTCGGTTTGCCAGGTCCCAAAGAGGTGGAATTTATGAACTTTCCGTCTCCGCTTGAATAGTATATTGTCCAATTATTGGTATTTCCTGTGGTTCCGCGTTTAGGGGAAACCGCCAAATCAACGAGTCCGTCACCATTGAACTCACCGGTGAAAATGTCCTTGTCAGCAAGTTGTAAGCGGCTTGGAAGATAGCGTGACGCAAGGAGCCTCAGTTTCAATGCCCCGTCATCGGATATGTCAAAAGTATAGGTATGACATCCGGACTCATTTATCAGGCAGATATCTGTCTTGCCATCACCGTCAACATCAAATGCCATAAGTTTGTCGGAGTTGTTAGCGGCATGATGCTCGTCAGTTACATTCGTGCCCATTAACAAAAGCTTGAAATCGAATTCACGTCCGTTATAGAGAATCCTGTCGTTCTCCAGATCGAAGAGATAGCATCTTGTCGGTATTGCCGTGTCATTGCAGGGATTGTGCATGCAGACTGCGAGCACTTCCATTTTCCCGTCACCATTGAAATCACCGGGGTAGAAGAACTTGGGCTGTACACTGCCCACATTATGCTCGTCGACATGTAGCGTTTCAAAATCGTACGTACGCGTGTAAAGGCGCTGGAGTCCCGTGTGTAAATTTGAACGTAATACAGTGAATGAGAGACGGTCAAGGTGCATATGCTGGTAATTGTTGACCTTTACGACAAACTCTTCCTGTCCACCTCTGAGGTTGGCACAGAATATGTCAACGAATCCAGTTCCGGTCACAAGACTGGGCATTGGGGATGCAAAACTTTCAGACAGACCGGTGTACAGAAAGATTTTTTCATCATCCAGATATTTGTTTTCAAGCCTGTTCGTCTCTTTTCTGAAAGCTGCTCGAGACTGATATTTATGCCAGCATGTATTCTTGTTTGGAAGTACGATGAGTCCGTCGTCGGTGTTACCGTAATTGAAACGCCCCTTTACAACTTTGATCATTTTTTTGTCATCAGACTCGTACCATTCAATAAGTTGTGTCGTGTCAACTTTGTATCTTTCCTCTGTACGTCCACTGCCGTAAATGAAGCGTATAGGGTTGAATTGATCTTGCCCTGAAGAGTATTCAATTGATGACAGGTGTGACACATCGTTGTGAAGCGAAAGATTGAGAGTGTATTCTCCCATTGTCAGTTCCCCGTGTAGACATGTAATTGATGCAAGGTGTTTCCTGATTGCTGTGTATTTACCGCTGATGTATGTTGTGATTGGATCTGTCCTTTCTCTGTAAGCGAACTTTAAGGAGGCTCCGTTGTATTCAATTTTTGAGATGAAATAATAGTTGTCTTCAAGACTATAGACATATGTTGCAATGTTTCCGTGGATGTCGGAAACTGATGTTATAGGATAATAAAGTGTGTTTTCCGAATTCGAGGTATATCCGAACCGGGCGGTGCTTCCATCCGGATATGACACCTTGAAATACGTCATGACGGTTCCGGATATATAGCCAGTTGCCTTGATGTTGCCCTGTTCGGACTCGTAGGTGATTGAACCGGAAGATGAGGAATCGGTTTTAATGAGCCTTATCCCGTCAATATAGAATGAGTCCGAGTTGTTCATCTGGATGCCCTCACGTTTATTATCGTGGAAAGGGTTCTTACCTCCTCTTGTGATTATAGGTATGCCGGAGAGTGCCCAGCCTTGCCCGACCACCGAGTTTCCCGACTGGCTATTATAGGCAAGGGATATTTGGGGCTGGAAGCCGTTCATTCCCGGATATGCCTTGATTGGAACCTCATATGTCTTGGCACCTGTCTGTGTCATTCCAGACTTTATTTCTATCTCCCCGACAGTATTTGTCTTGTCGATCTGAGCAACGTCTGGAAGTATGGGATTTGAGATGCTTGAGGTATATCCTGTGATGACACTTGCAGGGGATATTTCTGCATGTGAATCTCTCAAAAGAGAGTCAGGGTAATGGCATTCTCTTACTTCCGGATATAATGCCCGTAGGAGGGAATCTTCATATGCCGCGAAGCGTTCTTCCGACCATCCATCGAACGGGTTCGAACCTTTTATGGAATCGGTGGGAGATTTTTCATTTCTTGTGGAAGCATAAGTCGGTTGCAATATTGTTGCAAATATTGCAAGAAAGATTAGAAGATAGTGGTTGAGTTTGTTCATGATTGTTAAATTGCTTCAGTTTTATTGGAAATTTATAGTGACTGCAGCGGATGTCATATGGCAAATTTAACAATACATATCTATAAACCAAAATATTTTTGCAAGAACTTTGCAATATATTTTGGTAGAGGATTATGATTTTGAAATTGAGTTTATGTTGTTGTTCAGAAGAGTTTGAGTTCTTGGTAGAGTCGGTGGACGGGAAGCCCCATGACATTGTAGAAACTGCCGTTTATCCATTCCACTGCAATGCAACCAATCCACTCCTGGATGCCATAGGCGCCGGCTTTGTCAAGAGGCAGATAGTTCTCTACATAATAGGTTATGTCTTCTTCGGATAGTTCTGCAAATTTGACCTCTGTTTCTGAAGTGAAAGAAGTGCGCCGATCAGCAGTGAGTATGCAGACACCTGTGATGACCGTGTGGACTTTTCCTGAAAGTTCCTTTAACATTTGCACTGCCTCTGAGGAGTTTTTAGGTTTGCCATAAACTTTCTCATCTTTAATGACCAAAGTATCGGCTGTGATTATCATTTCATTGCCACGAATATTTTCAAGATATGCGTCAGCCTTTTTATTGGCTATGTATTGAGGAACTTCAGTTTTAGGCATATCTTCAGGATATGATTCATCAATCCCTCCAAGACTGATCGGACTGAAGGGTATTCTTAAATCTGACAACAATTCTCTGCGTCGAGGAGATTTGCTTGCCAAAAGAATATGATATTTGTTTAGATTCTCAAGCATAATATAAGTAAGTAATAAAAATTAACCGACATATGTAAGTAATGAAATCTTGCACTATAAAACTTGTTCTTTTTGGCTATTTTTACCTTGTAATTCAGTCGCATATGCCTATATGCTCCTTCATCACGCAGCAAAAATATCTCAAAAATAACTACGTTTTATATGTGCATTAATTTTTTTACTTACTTAATGATTTACCATCCGAAAGCATGTGCATCCGAAAGCCATTCGTTTTTTGATTTAAGCACTTGTTCCACAACATCTCTCACACATCCGTATCCTCCATCAAATCTGGATACATAGAGCGCGGTTTCTCTTACCTCCCATGCTGCATCACGTGGTGCACACGGAAGTCCTGCAATGCGCATGCATTTTAAATCGGGAATATCGTCACCCATATATATGACTTCTTCATTTTTCAATCCGTTATTTTCAATCCATGTCTGGAATATTTCAAGTTTATGGGATGCTTTCTGGAATATATCCTTAAAACCAAGCGCCTGATATCTGTTTTTTATAGCCACAGTGTTCCCGCCTGTGATTATAGCAAGTTTATAACCGAGTTTGGCAGCGAGTTGCAAGGCGTATCCGTCTTTGATATTAGCCATTCTCAAGGGTTCTCCTTCCTCCGACATCGGGATTACGGAAGGGGAGAGGACACCGTCTACATCAAAGACGAATCCCTTGATTTTTGTCAAGTCATAATTTATTCCGCTCATATCTAAATTTCAGTACTTATTTATGATGTGTTGATATAATGGAGGAGCTAAGGGTTTTGTATATATTTGCCAATTCCTTATCGGAATTTAGGAACGAAAGGTGGGAGTCTATGGTTTTACTGTCTTGGCGCACCGCCGGTCCTGTTTGAGACTCGAACGGGGAGAGGCGTTCCGTCTTTTTTAATGTCTCTTTCAGGAGAGGGCGGATCATGTCGAAACACATTCCATTCTCGGTAAGCAATCTGTCGGATATGTTCCAAAGATGATTAGTGAAATTGCAAGCGAAAACAGACGCTACATGCAATACTTTCCTTTTTTCCGAATCTGCAATATGAATATTTGAACTTATTAATGAAGCTAAACATGTTAACTGCTTTTCCGTATCTTTGTCTGCGGCCTCGATAAAAAAAGGAATTTCAGAATAATTAAGGTCTGCGCCTTTTGTAAAGGTCTGTAACGGATAAAACACACCTGTTTTTTCGTTTCTGAAACTCAAAATGTTCAGAGGAGCAGATCCGGAGGTGTGGGCTATGATTCCTTTAGTGGCAGGCATTGATTTTGCAACTGACGATATTGCGTTGTCAGATACGGAGATCAATGTAATGTCCGCGTCATTGTTAAATCCTTCGAAAGTGTGAGGGTTGACAATAGCGACATCAGCTTTGCCCATAAAGGCTTTGTGTAAGTGAGTTGCCACATTCCCTCTCCCTATAATGTTTATCTTCATCAATCAAAAATTATTTATCTTTTTTAATTGCTTTCTATATCTCTCAGCGTTGTAAGAAGGTTCATAGGGGAGAAGATTCCTCCCATTGTTAGATGCTTCAGGAAGTTGATTTCTGAATCTGATGCATTCTCGGAGGATATGCGGTGCTGTATATCTATTGCTACCCGTCCCATAGTGTCTCTAAGGTTTATTTCCACACACGGATTTATGTTGCGTTCCGATGTAACGAGCATGTCGATTCCCAATGGTCCGGCATAATATGGAGCCACATAGTTTTCGAGCAGGAGTCTCTGTCTTTCTATAATTTCAGATAGATTATTCCCCTTTTTATATACATCAATCTGTTGGAGTATGTAGGCAACTATGTTATCCTGAGGGGCAACTATGTTTGATTTGTATTTCCCCCTTTTTGATGTTATGAACGTTGACACACCGAGAAACATTGCTTTTCCGTCGCGACATTCCCATTCTGTAGCGAAATCCAATGCCCTGGAATATGCCTTTTCTCCCATCACGCTTCCTTGAGAGCGTATTATTCCCCTTAACCAAGGTTCAATATGCCTTTTTTCAAGATCCTTAGTATAAAGCAAACCTCTTCCGGAACTGCTCCAGGGCGCCTTGAAATATACTTCTTCATTTTCTTGCCAGAAGCTTAATGCATCACCTATGTTTGTAAATTCACGGGGTATCTTGATTTCTTCATTTCTCACATCCTCCATATTCAGGATGAAAGGTATTGTGAGTTTACGGTGTGATAGGTTTCTAAGAATATTTATTTCTTCCTTGTTGGGTATCAACATTTCATTCACACCAAGCGATGTGAGCCATTTGCATAGGGTCTTGTTCCATCCCCATGGTCTTATTTCAACATCTTTTTGATTCTCAGTGAATGCGGATACGTGCTGGGGGAGAACGAGTTTCATCCCTTTTTCAGAAATCAAGTCTACAAACGGATGATTAGCTTGCAGGGTTCCTGAAGTGCCCTCCGGCAGCAGGATTGCGTCTCCCGGACTCGCATATAAAGCCGGAAGAAGCGACAGGCTCCTCTTTATGGCAAGTATGGAAACCGGAGGTGTATAATTTTCCGAATTAGATGCCAGCGCATAGTCTGTGTCCGGGTTGAAAATATGCAGAATCATATTTAAACAGCTTCTTAATCTAATAGTAGACGCGTATTGAATAAGTACTTATTAAAAAAGATATGTCAGGATTTCGCCTGACATATCTTTCAATTTATATGGTCATTCTTGCAATCATATTTTGATTTGCGAGTGAATATTCTATTTAGTCGTCCAGACGATCCTTCTCTTTCAGCGGGTTTGAGAAATAAAGTTTGTGCTCCACGTATTCCTGGGTTGCAATCAACGTGGGTTTGGGAAGTTTTTCGTAGAATCTGGAGATTTCGATTTGCTCACGATTCTCAGAAACTTCCTCGAGATTATCGGTTGATGCAAATTCTTGAAGTTTACGTTCAAGCTCCTTCTTCAGCTCTACGGAAATCTGGTTGGCGCGTTTGCCTATTACGCAAACAGTTTCGTAAACATTTCCGGTTTGCTCCGCCATGGCGATCATGTCGCGAGTCACCGTATTAAGCGGGGCGTTGGTTTTCTTATAATCCATAAGTTCTATTATGATTTATGTCAGTTCACTAAATTATTTAAATAACGCAATTAGAGGTTAGCATGTTTGCTTGCGATTTTGAAAATCGTTTCAGCCTCTTTTTTGTGTTTAGAGTCCGGATAATTGTTGATAAAGGAATAATATTCGTCAACAACATCGCGATATCTATCGGCTTGACGCTCGTTTACACTCTGCTTTGCTTCCTGAAATTTGGATTTCAAAATCAGGAGCTCAAAATCTTCCTTATATTTTGAATAAGGGTAATCTTTAAGCGCGTTTTGGGAAACAATGATTGCCGATTCATAATTGTTGCCCATATAGTTACCCAGATTATAATACAACTGGGCATTTTGCAATTCCTTAAGGGTTAGCTTGTCCTGCATCTCGAAAATGGCATTCTGGGCAATCGTTACCCTGTCGCTCTTCGGAAAATAATCAAGAAATCCTTGAAGTTCCTCAATCGCCTTTATCGTGTTGGTCTGGTCAAGTTGAGGGTCGGGAGAATCAAGGTAGTAGCCATATCCGCTATAGAACCTGGCAAGTTCCGCATATTTCCCTTTGGGATACCGGTTGTAATATGTCTTGAAATAGACTGCAGAATTGGGATAATCCTTGTTTTCGTAGTAAGACATTGCTAAGAGGAACAATGCTTCCTCCCCCTTGGGGCCACCTCGCAAAGGAGTGACAATGCCGTCCAGGATCGTTGATGCCTGAAGAAACTTTTTCTGATCATATGCCCTTTTTGCATAGTCGAATTTATAATCGATATCATTACTCTTCAGAACTTTCGTGTATTCTCCACAGGAGGTAAAGATCAGAAGAAGTGGCAGGAAATATAATAGTTTACGCATTTTTTTCAAAAATTCACTTTGAACCGCAAAGTTAGTAAAAAAAATCGATATATTTTAGAAAGATGATGAAATTTTAATTTGATGGCAGATATAACTTTATTTTTTCATATATTTCTATTAACTTTGAAGGTCAAAATATCTTAAGTTTTGAAAAAGAATAGCAAAAAAATATCATACGATTGGGGAAGCAACTTCATTTCCCGCCATCCGGTGCTTGCAAACATCGGCATAATATGCATTATTGCGATATTAGGAATCTATGCAGTGTATGTGGCAATCGCATTGTTTACGAAACATGGGCATAGCGATGAGTTGCCCGGGGTGGAAGGCAAGACATATACGGAAGCGGTGAATATATTGCACAGTCACGGGTTCAAGGTGGATATCCGCGATTCGCTGTATCGCGAGGACATGAAGCCTGGGCGTGTGATTGAGCAGTTTCCCAAAGCTCATTCAATCGTGAAGCCCGGACGTAAGGTTTTCCTTTATATAAATGCCGTTCATCCGAGGGAGGTGATTATTGATGATGACAATAATCCGAACGAACTTGCTATGAAAGGCGTGTCATTCCGTTCGGCGATGGCAAGGCTTGACGAACTTGGATTTAAAAATGTGAAGGTTGTCAAGGTGCTTGGTACAACGGATCGTGTGGTAAAGGTTTCGGCTAACGGCAAGGCTGTTCACAAGATGCAGAAAGTGCCCGTCACTGCATCCGTAGTCCTTGAGGTGTCTGACGGACGTCTCGGGGCGGTTAAAGATTCGCTGCAAAATGAAGAATTGATGCGTTATTATCAGGAAAATCCGGAGATTTATCAAACGGAAGAATCCGTGCCGGCTGAGGAACAGGAGTCATATTCTTCGGAGAGTGAGAATGAAGGGGAACAAAACACGTCATATCTTGAGTGATGGCAGAAGAGGAGGGTTCATTCTATATAGATGATGAAGGAACGGAATATTATGAACATTTCCGTTTTGTGGCCGATAAGGGGCAACAATTGATCCGGGTTGATAAATTCTTGACTGACAGGATTGAAAAGACTTCGCGTAACCGTGTGCAGCAAGCTGCGGATGTCAATTGTGTCCTTGCCAACGGAAAGCCGGTGAAGTCGAGTTATAAGGTAAAGCCATCCGATGTAATCAGCATTGTGATGGATCGTCCGCGTTATGATTTCGAGATTATAGCTGAAGACATTCCTCTCGATATCGTATATGAGGATCCTTATCTCCTTGTTGTGAATAAACCGCCGGGTCTTGTGGTTCATCCCGGACATGGGAACTATAAGGGCACTTTGGTTAATGCGCTTGCGTGGCATTTTAAAGACACTCCTGATTATGATGTCAACGATCCACGCTTAGGTCTTGTGCATAGGATTGATAAGGATACGTCGGGGCTCTTGGTCGTTGCCAAGACTCCGGATGCCAAGACGGATCTCGGTTTGCAGTTTTTCAATAAGACTACGCGGAGGGAATATGTTGCCATGGTATGGGGGGATTTTGATGAAAAGAGAGGGACAATTGTCGGCAATATAGGCAGGAATCCTAAGAATAAACTTCAAATGGCAGTTCTTGCGGATCCGGACCAGGGTAAACATGCGGTGACTCATTATGAAGTCATTGAGAGTTTCGGATATGTCAGCATAGTGAAATGTGTGTTGGAAACCGGTCGTACTCATCAAATTCGGGTTCATATGTTAAGCAAGGGGCATCCGTTGTTTAATGACGCCAGATATGGAGGAGACAAGATACTTAAAGGCACAACGTTTGCTAAATACAGACAGTTTGTGGAAAATTGTTTTTCCGCCTGTCCGCGTCAGGCTCTGCATGCCCGCACATTGGGATTCCGGCATCCAGTGACAGGAGAGGAGATGAATTTTGAATGCCCGGTTCCGGCAGATATGGAGACTTTGTTTCAGAGATGGCGGGCATATCGTGCCGGCAATTGAAGTGTCGGCAAAAAATATGATGATAATTAGGATTATAGCAAAATAATTTGTTAACTTTGTAATTCCTCCGTTTGTTTTTTTAATTGACGGCGGGGCGTTTTGGTTAAATTGCATACTATACTTACTATATGAGTGCTCAAGAATTTGATTTCAGCGATATCGCTCCTTATGACGACTTAGTGTTTCATGAGAAGATGGATCAATTGGTGAAGGAGCCGGGTTTTCTTCATGCGGTTAATTACACTATGCCAAAAGATGATGTGCCTGTCCTGATTAAAGAGCTGCTGAAAATCGATAATAAATATGATTTCCAGACTCAGATAATGTTCCCATTCCTTGAGATGTTGGCAAAAACCACCACTTCAGGAATAACGCTTGGCGGTCTTAAATATCACAATCCGGGAATCAATTACACGTACATTACCAATCATCGTGACATAGTTCTTGATGCATCATTCTTGAACCTCGCTTTCTTGCGCAACGGTATGCCTACGTCTGAAGTGGCAATTGGCAATAACCTTCTTATATTCGATTGGATAAACGATCTGGTGCGTCTTAATAAAAGTTTTATTGTGAAACGCAATACCGGTCTTAGGGAAGGTCTTGAGGCTGCTAAAAAATTGTCGGCTTACATTCACCATACAATTATCGAGAAGCGAGAGTCGATCTGGATCGCACAGCGGGAGGGGAGGGCAAAGGATAGCTCTGACCATACACAGGAGTCTTTGATAAAGATGTTGGCTCTCGGAGGTGAAGGTTCATTTATGGAGAGGCTGAAAGAGATTAACCTCATGCCGGTTTCGATTTCATATGAATATGACCCGAACGATTATTTGAAGGCTAAGGAATTCTTGCTCCGCAGAAGGGATCCGCATTTCAAGAAATCTCAAAGGGATGATTTGTTCAGCATGGAGACGGGGCTATTGCAGTTTAAGGGCAAGGTTCATTTTCAGCTTACGCCGCGTATCAATACTAAACTTGATCAGCTTGGCGATTTCAAAGATAACAATACGGCTGCAAAATATGTGGGATGCCTTATAGATCAGGCGATTCACCGCAGTTATGAGATTTTTGTTATTAATTATGTCGCTTATGACATGCTGCATAATACATCCCGCTTTTCAAGGAACTATACCGAAGAACAGAAGCGTGAGACAATCGAATATTTTGAGCGTCAGCTTGCAAAGGTTGATATTGATGACCTTAAGGAAGATGAACGGGAGTATATGATGGAAATGATGCTTTCCATGTATGCCAATCCGCTTAAAAATAAACTGAAAACTATCCTTGGCGGTATCGAATAGTACACACGGGAAGATTTAGAAACTGCTTGGTAAATGGGTCCAAGCAGTTTCTAAGATTTTGTAGAATGTGTTTAATATATCGGTTAATTTTTATTACTTACTTATAATGCGGGAAATACCTGTAATCTTTATAATATTCCTATATATATTGACATTGCTTATAGACTGGTATATCTTTCATGACATACGCAGTTATTGCACTTGTCGGAAACGCTTCTGGGAACGTATATATATAATCTCTTCTATTGCATTTTTAGGGTTACTAACGGTTATTGTATGTTGGCCGGCATGGACAGAATCGCAGTCCATCATTCCGTTAATATGGATGTTATATGCGTATTTCTCCATTTATGTGCCTAAGTTTATATATGTGGCTTTTTCAGCTGCCGGGAGATTGTTTAAAAGCTATAGGAAAGGGGAAAGATTCAATTATGGTGTGTATATAGGCGCTCCGGCTGCATTGATTGTTTGCATCCTGATGTGGTGGGGAGTATTGTTTACGAGGAATGAGATAGATGTTGAAAAGGTTGATTTGGTATCAGATAGGGTTCCAGAATCTTTCAATGGATATAAAATCATGCAATTTAGCGATATACACTTGGGAACATGGGGTAACGACACTTCGTTTGTGAGTAGATTGGTGGATAGGATTAATTCGTTAAAACCGGATTTGATTGTTTTTACCGGAGATGTGGTGACTCGGGAAACTTCGGAAATGGAACCTTTTTTAAGTGTCTTAAGTAGATTGAAGGCACGCGACGGGGTGTATTCTGTTCTTGGTAATCATGATTATGGTGATTATTTGCATTGGAAGTATTCATCGGAAAGGGATGCTAACAATGCATTGATGGCGATGTGGCAGAAGCAGATAGGCTGGAGGGTCATGAATAATGACCGTGATTTCATTACATGTAATGGAGATTCAATCGTGCTGATCGGGGTGGAGAATTGGGGCGAGCCTCCTTTCCGCCAATATGGAAAGCTCACCGATGCCTATCCGTTAAGTCGCGATTCCATATATAACCTTAAGGATCATCGTTTTAAGATTCTTCTTTCACATAATCCTGAACATTGGAATCGAGAGGTGTCTAAAATATCCAATATAGACCTCACACTCTCCGGGCATACACATGCAATGCAGATGATAGTCAATGTGTTTGGATACGAATGGAGTCCGTCTAAATGGCGCTATCCCCAATGGAAAGGCATGTATGAGCGTGAAAATGAGGATGGAGATACGACTCGCCTGTATGTGAATATAGGGTGTGGGGAAGTGGCTATTCCGGCTCGGTTAGGCGCTGCATATCCTGAAATCACAGAAATAACACTTAAAACGAAATGACCGGCTCTTGCGTTATACTCAGCTTCGGATCTAATTTTGGAGATCGTAAAAAAAATGTTGCGGATGCATTGAAATGGTTTGGCACGATGGCGTCAGATTGCAGGTTTTCGTCTATATATGAGACTCCTGAGGTTCATGGAAAGGGAGCTGCCTACATGAATGCAGTGGCTTTGGGTACGACTTCCCTTGATTTTGGCTCATTGAATAAGCTTGCAAAAACATTTGAGTTAAATAACGGCAGGAATGATTTTCATAGAAGCAGAGGGGAGGTGCCTATTGATATTGATGTCGTTATGTGGGATAACGAGACACTTCGTCCGAAGGATTTTTCCTGTGATTTTTTTCAGATAGGCTATCGTGAAATCACAGACAGTATTTTTGTCTGAAGCTTTTCTATAGTTTTACTCTATTAAAATTTGGCTGCTCTTCGATATAGGTATATGCCTATTGCAAGGTATATTACATTAGGGATCTGCATTGCTATGAAGGGGGGTGTCAATCCGGAGACAGCAAATGAGCTCGTGACGGTGGAAAAAAGTATATAGCTGAAACTGAGTGCGAGCCCTATACCAATGTTGAGTCCCATTCCTCCTTTTGATTTTTTCGATGACAATGCCATTCCTATTAGCGTCAGGATAAAAGCTGCTGCTGTTGATGCATACCTTTTTTCTCGTTCTATTTCAAATGCCTTGATGTTTGCAACGCCTCTCATCTTTTGTTTGTTGACATACTCTGTGAGTTGAGGGGTGGTCAAAGTTTCCCAATCGTTGGCTGATATAAGGAAATCGCGTGGTTCTATCGGTATGATCGTGTCCTTTACACTGCCTGATGTTATCTTTTCTTTCATCCCGTCGAAGTCCCGGATCATATAGTCACGCATTATCCAATGATAATTGCGGGTAGTGTCGTATGTCACCGTCTGTGCTGTCATTCTTGATACCAATTCTTTGCCGTTGAATTTATCAAGAGAGAAGCGATAGCCCCTTTTGGTATTATTCTCAAATCTGCCTATATACACCACTTCTCCCGGACGTGCCATGAGTTGAATGTCAACACCGGTTTGAACACTCTTGTTGCGTACATATTTATTTGTGTAAGCTATTCGTTTCACATTCCCCGGAGGTATGATATAATTGCTGAGCAAAAATGTCATAGCGGCAATGACAGCCGCTCCTATCATGTAGGGTCTAAGGAGACGGTTGAAACTGACTCCGCTTGACAGAATTGCTATTATCTCTGAATTTCCGGCAAGTTTGGTAGTGAAAAATATCACGGAGATGAATACGAACAGCGGAGACAGCATATTCGCAAAATAGGGCAGGAAAGAGGAGAAATAATCAAACAGGGTTTCCTTGAGTGGTGCTGTGAGGAATGCGTCAAGCTTTTCCGTTATGTCAAACATGGATATCACGGCAAGAATAAGTATTGTTGCCATGAAGTATGTCCCGAGGAATTTCTTGAGTATGAATATGTCAAGCACTTTCAGTCTGAAGACTGAAAGTATTTTTGCTCCTATTTTCCTCAGTTTGTTTCTAACCATGCTCAATAAACAGGTAGCGTTGATATGTTACAGACGCCTTGTCACTCTCTCTACCATACTTTTCTTCCATGACGCAAAGTCTCCTTCAATAATGTGCTTGCGAGCTTCTTTTACGAGATGGAGATAGAAAGCGAGGTTATGTATGGACGCTATTTGCATAGCCAATAATTCTTGGCTAACGAATAGATGGCGTACGTATGCCTTGGAATATTCATGGTCTACCCATGCGGTTCCTTCGGGATCAAGTTCCGAATAGTCGTCTGCCCATTTCCGGTTGCGCATGTTCATTATGCCGTTTGATGTGAAAAGCATTCCGTTGCGTCCGTTACGGGTCGGCATTACGCAATCCATCATGTCGACTCCCCTGTCGATGGCTTCGAGTATGTTTGCAGGTGTTCCGACACCCATCAGGTACCTCGGCTTGTCTTGAGGCAGGATGTCGTTGACCACTTCGATCATTTCATACATTTTTTCGGTTGGTTCACCAACGGCGAGACCACCGATAGCGTTTCCGTCCGCTCCAAGATCTGAAATGAATCTGGCAGATTCCTTGCGGAGTTCGGGATATACACACCCTTGCACTATCGGGAAATATGCCTGCGAATAACCATATATGCCGTCAGTCTCCTGATAGCGTTTCCATCCTCTCTTTAGCCAACGGTGGGTAAGGTCAAGCGATTTGCGGGCATAGTTGAAGTCAGATGTTCCGGGAGGGCATTCATCAAGTGCCATCATGATGTCGGATCCGATTGTGCGTTGGATGTCAACAACTCCTTCCGGAGTGAAAAGATGCTTGCTTCCGTCTATATGACTACGGAAATATGCACCTTCTTCTTTCAGTTTGCGGTTTGATGATAAAGAAAACACCTGGAAACCGCCTGAATCGGTTAAGATCGGGCGGTCCCAGGAATTGAATTTGTGTAAACCACCGGCTCCGCGTATCACATCAAGACCGGGTCGGAGGTAAAGGTGGTATGTATTGCCTAAAATTATTTTGGCGTCTATGTCTTCGCGAAGTTCGCGCATATGAACTCCCTTCACGCTACCCACCGTGCCTACCGGCATAAATATAGGGGTGGGTATCACTCCGTGGTCGGTGGTTATTTCACCGGCACGAGCTGCAGATTCAGGAGCTGTGGCGTCTATTTTAAATTTCATAATACAAAATTAGTTTAAACGCCACAAATAACCAAATCAATCGTCGAGTTTGTGAATCACAAGACCGGAACGTAACTTGGGCTCAAACCAGGTGGTTTTAGGCGGCATGATGTTTCCGGTGTCGGCAATATTTATCAACTGATCCATTGTGACAGGGTATAATGCCAATGCCATTGCCATCTCACCGCTGTCGACGCGGCTTTTTAATTCTCCCAAGCCTCGGATGCCTCCAACGAAATCAATACGTTTGTCGCTACGGAGATCCGTTATATTGAGTATGTCGCGCAAGATCAAATCGCTGGATACCGTTACGTCAAGCACACCGATAGGATCTGAATCATTAAATGTTCCCGCCTTGGCTGTTAATGAATGCCATTCGCCGTCAAGATAAAGTGAGAAATTATGGAGAGCAGAAGGTGTGTAGATTTCGGTTCCTTTGTCTTCAACAATGAAATTCTCGGAGAGTTTGTCAAGAAACTCGGCTGGTGTCAAACCATTGAGATCCTTCACGACCCTGTTGTAGTCGATTATGTTGAGATGGGATGCCGGGAATGCAACTGCCATGAAATAATTGTATTCCTCTTCTCCGGTATGATTTGGATTGGCTGCAGCTTTTTCAGCACCTACGAGAGCCGCGGCAGCTGATCTGTGATGCCCGTCAGCTATATAGAGGTTAGGAATTTTTTCAAATTCTTCAGTTATTGTCTTTATGGTTTTAGGACATTTGATGACCCAAAGGGTGTGTCCGAAACCGTCCGGAGCCACGAAGTCATATTCAGGAGTGCCGGCGGTGACTTCTCTTATTATATTCTCAAGGACTGTATTGTCCGGAAATGCGAAAAACACAGGCTCGATGTTTGCATTGTTACATCTCACATGTTTCATCCTGTCTTCTTCCTTGTCGCGACGGGTAAGTTCGTGTTTTTTAATCCTGCCTTCCATGTAGTCGGGAACCCAAGCACCTACGACAAAACCATATTGTGTCCTGCCGTTCATTGTCTGGGCGTAGATATAGTAGTTTTCTTTCTCGTCTTGAACAAGCCAGCCGTTTTCTTGGAATTTTTTGAAATTCTCAACAGCTTTGTCATATACGGCGGGATCGTGCTCGTCGAAACCGGGTTCGAAATCAATTTCCGGTTTTATGATATGATACAAGCTCTTGTCGTTGCCTTCAGCCTCCCTACGGGCTTCTTCGCTATTGAGCACATCATAAGGGCGCGATGCCACTTCTTCTACTAATTGTTTCGGAGGACGAACCCCCTTGAATGGTTTGATTCTTGCCATGGTATTTTAAGATTATAAAAAAGGTTATGTTTTATTTCGTTTCCTTAAGCATGATGAACATACACCATAGATGTTGATGGAAGAAGAAGTCGGATGGAATCCTCTGAATTTTAATGTTGAAAGGTATTCTCCCACTTTTTCGTCACCCACCTCTTTAACGGCTCCGCATTTCGTGCATATCAGGTGAAGGTGCCTGTCTTCCGCCAGTTCGTAAACTGCCTGCGTCTCATTAAGGTAATGCTTCCTGAGAATGCCGCATTCGCAAAGCAGCTCTATTGTGTTGTATACCGTTGACCGTGATACGTGGTACTCAGCTTCTATGTCTTTGTACAGTTCGTCTATGTCGAAATGCACTTTCTGCTCGAGTGTTTTGTCAAGAATTGCAAACCGCTCGGGAGTCTGCCTCATTTTCTTGGACTTGATGTAGGCAGAAAATGTTTCCTTCAAATGGTCGCGTAACGACTGGTCAACATATTTCTTTTTCATTCTATATGCAAATTTAATCAGCAGGTTTCAAAAAAACAAGTGGCAATTAAAACTTTTTTGAACCTTTGTTACATAAAAGGTGTTATATTTTAAGAAAATATCCCAAGAGGGAGTGATGGTATGTAAGATCAAAGTCTTTTTATCATCGTTCTAATGTGATTAGTTAAATATTGAAAATATAAAAGGATATGAAAAAGTACAGATGTGAAGTATGTGACTGGATTTATGATCCGGCAGTTGGTGATCCTGATGGCGGCATTGCGCCCGGCACTGCATTCGAAGATATTCCCGAAGATTGGGTATGCCCTATATGTGGAGTAGGCAAAGATGAATTTGTAGAAGCATAATTGCACCTCTTTAATAGTGTAAAATCATTCAAGGCGACAAAATTTTGTCGCCTTGAATGATTTTACAGTTTATAGAAACTGTTTAAATTTAATTGTGAGGTTCATTGAGAGGATTTTATGAGTTGTTTTTACGAGTTGAAGGGGGAGCATAGCGGGCTATGTGACCGATGAAACTCGGTGAAAACAACCATAAAAGACCTCAAGGAAGCCACAAGGGGCAATCTAAAAATTTTCCCGAATTAAATTTTTACAGTTTCTTATGCTTATAAACATTTTTAATAATTGAACAATTTTTAATAACTTTGCATAAACTTGGTTAAGCAAGTTCAATATATAAACGGAAATGAGACGCATCGGGGTCTTATTAATACCATAGGAACACAGCAATGAGGTTTTATAAAAGTATAGGCTCGCGCTACATGATAATGTTTGCACATGTTGGCGCACTTCTCACGGTGACATTCTGGGCAACTTCATTTTTGAGTACGAAAGTGTTGATGGAGCGTGGCGGGTTTACACCTGTGGAAATGTATGTCTATAGGTTTGCACTCGCATACTTGCTATTGTTGTTACTGACATTCCGTCATATAAAGAGCCGTTCTTGGCGCGATGAATTTACCTTGTTCATAAGTGGCATTTGTGCCGGTTCGTTATATTTTATTACCGAAAATTATGCCCTTAGGCTTACTACAGCAGGCAATGTGTCTCTTTTGGCATCCATATCGCCTTTGTTTACGACTTTCCTCATGGCTCTTGTTTTTAAACAGAAGATTCAGACTGGCGTGTTAATAGGGTCAGGGGTGGCAATAGCCGGTGTTGCGTGCATAATATTGAGTAACGGCACGGGGTTGGCATTCAGACCGGAGGGCGATTTACTTGCTTTGGCGGCTGCGTTGTGTTGGGCTATTTACACTATTGCTGTCAGGAGGGTGATTCCCTTGTATACGTCGTTGTTTATTACGCGTAAACTGTTTTTATATGGTGTTGTTACCGCTCTGCCTCTCTTGTTAATACAGAATGAGCCTTATCATCTTCATTTGTTATTTGATATGGAGCAACCGGAGTATTTGATTAATTTCTTGTTCTTGGTGATGATGTGTTCCATATGTTCATATCTCATATGGAACGAGGCAATGAAAAAATTAGGTTCTGTCACGGCAAACAATTATTTGTATCTTCAGCCTCCGATCACCATGATTGCGGGATATTTTTTCCTTGGAGAAAATATTTTCCTGTTAGGTTACATAGGTTGTGCACTCGTGATAGGAGGTCTGATAATTTCAGACAAGTGGAAGGGTTCCATCTGGTTTAAGAAAAAATAAGTAAGTAATCAGGGTGCTCAGTTCCATGTCCCTGATTCCTTACGCTAAATAGGTTAGCTAAATAGGTTAAAAGTAACAGGTAGTTCCTATCAAGTCGCAAAGCCAGCCCTAAAAATGTATGGCATAGCAATATAAACGGATGCATATTAAGAATTTGAAGCATCGCGGATTCCCTCTCACCTCACGGTGTTCAGGTAGGACGCGGACAGAGTGGATGGCACGCGGATCTTTTGATATCGCATAATATCACACTTAAAAACTCAACACACATAAAAATTCCAACCACCTACAACCCCGGAATAACCACCTTAAAGATGTAAAAATGTTTAAAAAGGTGGTTGTCACGTGGTTGTAGGTGGTTGGAGTATAAATAAAATATGATTGGTTTGGACAGAGGGATAAACGGGGATTTATCGGAAAAATTTGGATCATGAAACTAAACACATAAGTAAGTGATATTTTATCACTTACTTATGTGTTCCGAAATTCTTTGGGAGACATGCCTGTCAATTTCTTAAAATATTTGCCGAAGAAAGATTGAGACGGGAAATTGAGTTCGTCCGATATCTGCTGGATATTGAGGTTCGATGATTTCAGCATCACCTTGGCTTCAAGGATTACGAATCTTTCAATCCATTCAACAGCTGTATAGCCCGTTTGGGCTTTAATCGTGCGTGAAAGATGTTTTGGCGTTACTTCAAGTTTTTGTGCATAAAAATCAAGGAACCGATGTTGCTTGAAATTCTGTTGTGCGAGAATAAGGAATTGGTCTGACATTCTGCCATGGTTCGTTATGACTTCTTCCTTATAAGGTTCGAACCATTTATAAACGGTTCTGAAAATAAATGATGTCAACTCGAAGAGGAATGCCTGTGATCTATACGGGTTGTCACTGTCTTCAATAATATCTTTACATTCCAAGAAGAATTTGTCTACTTTATGAAGTGTTTCATGCCCAATATTGGCTACAGGATGGCGTGACATAATTGTATATAGAGGCATGTTGCTCATGAACAGAAACAGATTGTCGCGAAATCTTTTTGACATTACAAGAACTGATGCGTCAAAATCTTCACTGATATATTTTGGTTGTAAAATTTGTGAGTTCTCCACCGTGACAAATGCCGGTGATTTTATTTCATGGTTTATTAAATTTATATCCGCAACACATTCTCCTTTTTTAACGAATATCCAAGTAGAGGCTGAGAATTTTACGGGTTCTGTTATTGTACACAATATGTCATGTCCAATGTTTTCATGTATCCAAAAATCTTGATCAAGGATTGTGGATATATTCTCCGGAAGATTTATGCCGTAGTTATAATTAAATTTCATAAATTGTTGTATAGTATGGAGTTGAGGGGTGCTTGTCGGGCGTTATGGTTACAAATTTAATTATAATTCGTTTTATTTCCAAACAAAAACTGTTTCATCTTTACGAGGTCGTGTATAATGTGTCGGAAGAGGATTATGGGGGAAGTGTCATATATTAAAAAAATAATAAAATAAAACCTGTGGTGCATTTTTATATTCAAATATTTTATACGATATTTGCAGTCGGAAAAATTTCAAAATTGGCAACTTTTTGAAATTATTCTGTTGTATAATTATCAAAATCGACAACTTTAAATATCTATGTCTTTAAAAGTCTATAGTTACGATGATGCCTATGCGGCTTCTCTGGAGTATTTCAAAGGTGATGAACTTGCAGCCCGCGTATGGTCAAGCAAATATGCCTTAAAAGATTCTGACGGTAACATCTACGAACTGACTCCTGACGATATGCACCATCGTATCGCCCGGGAGATAGCTCGCGTTGAGAAAAAATATCCTAATCCTATGAGTGAGGAGGAGATCTTCTCGTTGCTGAAGGATTTTAAATATATTGTGCCTCAGGGAAGTCCTATGGCTGGTATCGGTAACAACTTTCAGGTTGGTTCGCTATCAAATTGTTTTGTCATAGGACTTGACGGTCATCCTGATTCATATGGCGGTATCATACGCGTTGATGAAGAGCAGGTTCAGCTGATGAAGCGAAGGGGCGGTGTCGGTCATGACTTGTCACATATACGTCCTAAGGGAAGCGCTGTCAAAAACTCTGCATTGACTTCTACAGGACTTGTTCCATTTATGGAGAGATATAGCAACAGCACCAGGGAAGTTGCGCAGGATGGACGCCGCGGGGCATTGATGATGACCGTGAGCATTAAGCATCCGGATGCAGAAAGTTTTATTGATGCCAAAATGGTAGAAGGTAAGGTGACAGGTGCTAATGTCTCTGTCAAGATTGATGATGATTTCATGAAATCTGTTGTTTCCGGAGATCCGTATTTGCAACAGTTTCCTGTAAAGGGTGGCATTCCTTCGGTAACAAAAGAAATAAATGCATCCCAATTGTGGAATAAGATTGTTCATAATGCATGGAAGAGCGCGGAGCCCGGGGTTTTGTTCTGGGATACGATTCAGCGTGAATCCGTGCCTGATTGCTATTCTGATCTTGGATTTGAAACGGTTTCAACTAATCCATGTGGAGAGATACCTCTTTGTCCTTATGATAGCTGTCGTCTTGTGGCAATCAACCTTTATAGCTATGTGAAGAACCCGTTTACACCGGAGGCTGAATTTGATTTCGATCTTTTCCGTCAGCACGCAGGGAAGGCGCAGCGCATTATGGATGATATTATTGATCTTGAAATGGAGAAGATCGATACTATAATAGAGAAAGTTGAAAATGATCCTGAAACTGCGGAAGTGAAAAGTACCGAACTAAACCTTTGGAAAAAAATCCGCAGCAAGACACTTAAGGGCAGACGTACCGGATGCGGGACGACCGGAGAGGGGGATATGCTTGCTTCTCTCGGTTATAGGTATGGCACTCCAGAGGCTACGGCTTTCTCCACTGAAGTTCATAAGCAACTTGCATTGGCATATTATTCCTCTTCTGTGGACATGGCTTCTGAACGAGGGGCGTTCGAGATTTATGATGCTGAGCGCGAGAAGAGCAATCCTTTTATAATGCGTATGCGAGAAGCCGATCCGGCTCTTTATGAGCGTATGATAAAATCGGGACGGCGCAATATTGCATGTTTGACAATTGCTCCTACCGGAACTACGTCAATTATGACTCAGACATCTTCAGGTATCGAGCCTATCTTCCTACCGGTTTACAAGCGTAAGCGCAAGGTGAATCCAACTGACGAGAATGTGAGGATAGACTTCGTGGATGAAGTTGGTGATGCATTCGAAGAGTATATCGTGTATCATCATAAGTTCCTTGAATGGATGAGGATAAACGGCATTGAGAAGAAGGAAAACATGAGTGCCGAAGAAATCGAAGAGCTCGTTAAGAAATCTCCGTATTATAAAGCCACCAGCAACGATGTTGACTGGATGGAGAAGGTTCGTATGCAAGGCGCTGTGCAGAAATGGGTTGACCATTCAATAAGCGTGACGATCAATCTCCCTTCTGATGTGACTGAAGAGCTTGTCGGCAATCTTTATGTGGAAGCTTGGAAGGCTGGTTGCAAAGGGTGTACAGTATATCGGGACGGGTCTCGTAATAATGTGCTTGCGGCTGTCACTTCAAGTAAGTCGCAGCTCATCGTAGCTCCGGAGCATATAACAAAACGTCCGGTCGAACTTGAGGCTGACGTTGTCCGTTTTCAGAATAACAAAGAGAAATGGATCGCTTTTGTCGGTCTCGTAGACGGCAAACCTTATGAAATATTTACAGGTCTTGCTGACGATGAAGACGGTATTTTCTGTCCGAAAAGCGTGAATAGCGGTAAGATAATAAAGGCAATGGACAGCGATGGCAAGAAAAGATATGATTTCCAATTTATTAACAAACGTGGCTATAAAACCACTATTGAAGGTTTGAGTGAAAAGTTCAATCCTGAATTTTGGAATTATGCAAAGCTTATATCAGGTGTGTTGCGTTATGGTATGCCTATAGATCAGGTTCTGAAACTTGTTGGAGGGCTTGAACTTGATTCGACAAATATCAATACCTGGAAGAATGGTCTTGAGCGTGCGCTTAAGAAATATCTGCCTAATGGCACAGCTGCCAAGGGACAGAAATGTCCTAAGTGTGGAGCAGAAACCCTTATTTATCAGGAAGGTTGTCTGATCTGCACGTCATGTGGAAACTCAAAATGCGGATAATGAACTAATTAATATTGGCTAACTAAATTCTTATATGAAAATTACCTTAAATATCAACTACCACACAGATTGGGGTGAATCGCTTTTCGTTAGTGGGTCGATACCCGAACTTGGCAATAATGATGTTACCAAGGCTATAGAAATGAATCTGATAAGCCCTGATATGTGGCAACTTCAGTTTGATCTCAGGAGGGATCCGGGAAGTTTTGAATATCGTTTCATAGTTAAGGCTCCTGAAAAGGAATGGAGATTCGAATGGGGTGCACCACACCGTTTCGTTACGGGAAGTGGGATTGATTCATACCGGGTGTTTTGCTCCTGGCAAGACCTTCCCGCTGACAAGCCATTCTATTCATCGGCGTTCGTAGATGGTATGCTCCGTCGTCCATATCGTGATCAACCGTTAACTCCAAAACCGGGAACCGTAAACATACGCATAGAGGCTCCTATGATTGAGCCGGACGAAGTTTTGGCGATTTCCGGTGAAGGAGACCAGCTTGGCAATTGGGATCCATCTCATGCAGTGATAATGAATGATGCTCATTTCCCGGTTTGGGAAGCCAACCTGCAATCAGATACCCTTAAACCACCGTTTGAATATAAATTTTTGATACTCAAAAAAGATACTCGGGAGGTTAAAGGTTGGGAATATATTAATAACCGTGCGTATGGCATTCATTGCGAATCAAAGTCTGAGCAGGTCATAATAGACGGTATCCGTTTTGCAAATCCGAAGGAGAACTGGAAAGGTGCAGGAACCGCGATCCCGGTATTCTCGATCCGAACCGAAAATGATTTTGGAGTAGGAGATTTTATGGATATCAAGAAGATGGTTGACTGGTGTGCGTTGACAGGTCAGAAGATACTTCAGATTTTGCCTATCAATGACACGACCATGACCGGAACATGGGTTGATTCTTATCCCTATAAGGCAAATTCTATCTTTGCTCTTCATCCTATGTTTCTCAGCCTTTGGGAAGTAGGTACGCTTAAAGATGAAAAACGGCGTGATTATTACTATAATCTTGCGCGGGATCTTAATGCGCTTCCGGTCATAGACTATGAGCGTGTCAATGCCGGCAAACAGGAATATCTTCGGGAGATTTTTGCCGAGCAGGGCAGTGTAACCCGTCAGCGTAAAGAATACAAAGAGTTTGTTTCGAGGAATGAATACTGGTTGAAGCCATATGCCGCTTGGTGTGTGCTCCGTGAAATATATCAGACTCCGGATAACAATTGTTGGGGAGAGTTTGCCCGTTATGATGTTGAGAAGTTAGAAAAGCTCTCTATTGAATTTAAAGATAGGTTCGATTTTCATTATTATGTGCAGTATCATCTTGACAGACAGCTTCATGACGCGAGGGACTATGCACATAGCCACGGAGTGGTGTTGAAGGGAGATATACCTATCGGTATAAGCCGTTTCAGTGCGGATGCATGGGTTTCTCCTGAATTGTTCAACTTGAATACTCAGGCAGGAGCGCCACCGGATGACTTTTCAGTGCTTGGTCAGAACTGGGGATTGCCGACTTACAACTGGGATGAAATGGCGAAAGACGGTTTCCAGTGGTGGAAAAATCGCTTCCGTAAGATGGCGGAGTATTTTGATGCATATAGGATTGACCATATACTTGGCTTCTTCCGCATATGGGAAATACCGATGAATGCCGTGCATGGGCTTCTCGGATATTTTAATCCGGCATTACCTTTTTCAGCAGAGGAACTCCGTAATAGCTATGATTTCTGGATTGATCCGGATGTCATGACACATCCCTTGATTCTTGACTGGATGCTCAACGACTTCTTCGGTGATATGAAAGAAGAAGTGAAAGAACGATTCCTTGACAGGGTGGGTGGAGACCGCTATTGTCTAAAGAGTTTTATTGACACTCAAGAGAAAGTAGAGAAGTATTTTGCCGGCATAGACAAGGATGAAAATACAGAGCGTGTAATGAATGCCCTTCTGGGAATTATTGATGACGTGCTTTTCATTGAAGATCCATATAATAAAGGACACTATCATCCAAGAATTGCCGCTCAATATACGTATCAGTATCGTGTGCTTTCAGACTATGCGAAATGGAATTTCAATCGTCTTTACACAGATTTCTTCTACCACAGACATAATGATTTCTGGTATGGGAAGGCTATGTGGAAGCTGCCTCCGCTTTTGGATTCAACTTCAATGCTGACATGTGCTGAAGACCTTGGTATGATACCTGACTGCGTGCCTGAAGTTATGGACCGCTTACAGATTCTTTCGCTCGAGATCCAGCGTATGCCTAAAGATACGGGAACTGAGTTTGGAGACACATGGCATTATCCGTATTATTCGGTTTGCACAACATCGTCTCATGACATGGCTGGAATCAGAGGCTGGTGGGAAAGCGATCGTGATGCCACGCAGAGGTTTTATAGTCATGTGCTACATGAGAGCGGAAATGCACCTCATTTTGCAGAACCATGGATTTGTGACAAGATTATAAGTCTTCACCTTGAGAGTCCGTCAATGTTGTGTATCCTCCCGTTGCAAGACTGGATGTCGTGTGACGGATCATTGAGACGGGAGAATCCGAATGATGAACAAATCAATGATCCTTCAAATCCACGTCATTACTGGCGTTACCGCATGCATCTGACTGTGGAGGAGCTTATGCGTAAGGATTCCTTTAACGCTGCGATGCGGCAACGCATTTCAGAATCCAAGAGATAATGATGAACATAGTCTTAAAGTTTTTGACTCCGATATTGACGTGCATGCTCCTGCTTCCATCCATGGAAAGCGGAGCATGCACTTCGGCTATAATATCGGCGGAGGTTAACCCTTACGGGCGCCCGATCCTTTGGAAGCATCGGGATACGAGCACAGTTGACAATAAGGTTGAATATGTTGCTGCGCGTCCCGGCGAGTTATCGTATGTTGCATTGTTTAATGCAGGGGATAAGTATCTTAAGGAGGCATGGATGGGTATGAACGAGGCTGGATTTGCCGTTATGAATACAGCTTCTTATAATATTAAAGATGACAAGGTCAGCGCCAAAAAAATGGACAAGGAAGGATACGTGATGACAAAGGCTCTGAAAACATGTCGCACTGTGGATGATTTTGCCCGCCTGTTGGAGACTCTTCCACGCCCTATGGGTGTAGAAGCGAATTTTGGCGTAATTGATGCAACTGGTAATGGCGCTTATTTCGAGACGAATAATCATAGTTATAGGCGGTTTGATCTGAAAGATGCCGAGAATGGAGTGCTCGTACGTACCAATTACAGTCATTCAGGCAGACCTGACGAAGGTTTCGGTTTTGTGCGTGAGGCTAATGCCTGCCATTTGCTTGACCCGTATGTGAAAACGAAGTCTGTAACTCCCGAGGTGCTGACTGAGGAACTGAGTCGTAGCTTTTATCACGACATGAATAAACGAGACTATTCATCTGCGGGAGAGAGATGGGTGATAGATCAGGATTTTATACCCAGGTATAAATCTACTGCTACAATTGCGATTGAAGGTTGTCATCCTGTGTCATCGCTCCTTGATGTTACACCGGATTTTGTAAAGAAGCAATATGTTATGTGGACCGGTCTCGGATATCCCCCTTGTGCGGAGATACGTGCTGTTACATGCGATAAAGAGGGTGTTGACGAAGAAATGAGGGGCTCTTTACCAAACGGTCATTCCCCGCTTGCTGATAAGGCAAAAAAGATGCGTGATAAGGTTTTTCCGATAAATAAGGGAAATGGAGACAAGTACATTGACATGGAAACTTTGTATAATGAATCCGGCTCCGGCTTTGTGCAGAAAATGAAGGTTATAAATAAAGAAAACTATAAGAAAGGGAGGGATAAGCGTGACCGGAGCATGTCAAGGTGACTTCATATGTAATGAACCCTTTAAGATGAGCAAGGGTGAGTTTGCCCGGAAAATGTTTCAGTTATGGGGTATTGTTCCTGCTGCGCTATTATCTATCGTTTTTATATTGGGGGTTGCAGCAGGGTTACTTTTAGATATCCGGTATATTATAGTTTCAGCCATGGCTGTTTTTATTTTATTTCCGATGGTAATATTGTTTCTTTATTATTATCATGGACTAAATAGAGATAGCTATTTCAATATAGTGAGCCATAATCTCACATTTTGCGATTCCGGTGTGAAGATAACGATGTTCTTTACATCCGGACAAGAGGAATCGGAAGAATGCAAGACGGATGTGGATGTGGAAACAAAGGAGGTAACGTCTTTTATAAAATGGGATGAAATCGGTAAGTATCGTGTTTATACGGATTCTGTAGTTTATCCTGTCGGCAAACCTGTAAGAGGCTTCATTTGGCTTCCTTTGTCAGCTTTCGAAAATATTGATGCTTTTAAATCTGCTATAGATTTGTTTTCTTTAAATTTGAAAAAGATAAGGCAATAGGTGTTCTATGCGTATATTGAAAGATAATAAAAAGCGGTATTGTTTCATAATGGATATGGAGGTTCGTGACTATGAACTTGACTGCGAGCAGATAGTCAATAATGCGAATTATCTTCATTATATGGAACATACGCGGCATCGGTTCTGTATGGATGCCGGTGTTTCATTTACGGAGTTTCATAACAGAGGTATTGACGCGGTTGTGCGAAAAATTGAGATTGAGTATAAAACGTCATTACGTGGTGGGGACACTTTTCTGAGTTGTCTCAGAGTTGAAAGGAAGGGAGCAAGATTCATATTTCACCAGGATATAATCCGTTCTGACGGAGAGGTGTGTACCGAAGCGGTTGTGACTTGCGTAATATTGAAAGACGGCAAGCTTACGAGGGGTGATGAACTCGCACGCTTGTTTGCAAAATATCTGTAAAGGCAATGGGGCATTCAGAGGAGGAGATTATATACAGGATTGCTTTGGGCATGATGCGTGGGGTGACTCCTCAGCTTGTCCGCAGAATGATAGAGAGGGGCGTTGTACCTAAGGAGTTTTTTACTCTTGATCTATTGTCGGTTTCTGATGCGCTTGGACTTAACAGCAAAACAGGTTTTGGAGCTAAGGATAGAGATGAGGCTATGTATAGGGCAAAGAATGAATATGCCTTTACATCGCGTCATTCTGTAAGGGTTCTTTCCCTTTTTGATGAAGATTATCCATGGTTGCTTGGTGAGATACCGGATGCTCCGGTTACTTTATATATGCTTGGCAATGCAGATTTGAATCCGCAATATTCCGCGAGTGTTGTGGGCACGCGGAAGCCAACTCAATACGGAATGTCCTTTTGTCGACAGTTTTGTTCGGATCTCGGGGGATATTTCCCGGATCTGACGATTGTCAGCGGGTTGGCGTTAGGAATAGATTCTGCAGCCCATATTTCTGCACTGGAAATGGACTTGCCCACTGTTGGGGTGGTTGCTCATGGGTTGGATACTATTTATCCGGCGGCAAATAGAGATTTAGCGCGACGGATAATTAAAAACGGGGGTGCTGTTATCACGGAATATCCATCCGGCTCTACGCCTTATGCAGGTCGTTTCCTTGAAAGGAACAGGATTGTCGCCGGTTTGTCTCAATTGACTGTTGTAATTGAATCTGCCATCAAGGGTGGAGCTATGAGCACTGCAAACCTTGCATTTAATTATAATCGCGAAGTTATGGCGTTGCCGGGGAGGGCAACAGACTCTGTAAGCGCAGGATGCAACCTGCTTATAAGGAAAGAGAAGGCACATCTGATCACTGCCGCTGCAGATGTTATAGAGCTAATGGGCTGGAAACCGCTTGGCAAACATATTGAGCCCCGTCAGAGGAACTTGTTTCCGGAGCTTGAGGGCATTCCCTGCAAGATATATGAATTGCTAAAATTTGAGGCAGAACCGATGGCGATAGATTCGCTACATATGCGTACTGGCATTAGTGTTCCGGATTTGATGTCGGCATTGACAGATCTTGAATTTGACGGTATCATATCCCGTCAACCGGGTAACCGTTATTCAATATCATGACAAACGTTTTATAGGTTAGGTTATCGGTCAATCAACAAAAACAGGAAGAATGCAATTGCATTCTTCCTGTTTTTGTTGATTATTTGGTATAGTCATCGTCTGTTAAGACGAGGTTTCTGTTAAAAACGGTCAAGAACAGTCTCGACCAAGTGTTTAACCTTCGGCTTATAATCAGTGTTGGCATTATTTAGACGACGTTCGGCAATGATGCAACATACGGTCATCGCTTTATGTCCCAACAATTTGGAAAGACCCTGTAGGCAGGCAGACTCCATTTCGAAGTTCGTTATCGGTCTTCCGTTATAGCGGAAACTTTCTATTTTTTCATTCAGATTTGGATCTGCAAGCTTAAGCCTTACCATGCGTCCCTGTGGTGCGTAAAATCCCACGGCAGCTATGGTGTATCCACGCTCCATATCGTCGCGTCCGATACGCTCTACAAGATCAGCATCTGCATCTACAGTATAGGGGGCTGCCCAAGTTGGCTTCCAGTCAGTGTGTTTGCAGAATGCATGCTCAAATTCAAGATCGCACACCTTGTCACGGTCAGCATAAAAGTTCAGGATTCCGTCAAATCCCATACCTTTTTCAGCGATTACAAAATCTCCTATATGGAGATCTTCCTGAAGAGAACCTGATGTGCCTATGCGTACAATATTGAGGGTTCGGTGTTCCGGTTTAATTTTGCGGGTATTGAAATCTATATTCGCGAGAGCATCAAGTTCTGTCATGACAATCTCGATATTGTCGGGACCGATGCCATGGGAAATTGCCATTATAGGCTTGCCCTTGTATGTTCCTCCGATTGCATGAAACTCACGGGATGAAACATCATACTCGATGGTGTCGAAATATGAAGCAACCATATCTACGCGTCCCGGGTCTCCGACAAAAATAATGTTATCACGGAGTTGTTCCGGTTTCAGATGTATGTGAAAAACGGAGCCATCATCATTAATGATGAGCTCAGAAGCCGGGATGATTCTATTTTCTGTCATAATATACAAATTTAAGGTTTATAACGATACAACATTTGAGTCGTAATAACGACTATACAAATGTAAACAAAATAAATTAAATGTTCACTAAAAAGGTTATGAAAAATTTGGTATATATCAGAAAAAAGTTGTAATTTTGCAAGCTATCAAAAACGACTGAGGAAAGATGCCGGAGTGGTCGATCGGGGCGGTCTCGAAAACCGTTGTGCCTTTCAGGTACCCAGGGTTCGAATCCCTGTCTTTCCGCAACCTAAGGCGACAAAAATCAGCCTTTAAGCGACAAACCGCAGACTATCAAATATTTCTGCGGTTTTTCGTGTCTATCCCTTTCAACTCAGGACTGAAATCAGACCAAGAAAAGACCTCTCCGGACATAGTTTTGGCACTAAAATGGCACTAAGAATTTTCCGATAGGTTTTAGTGCCAAAATAGTGCCAAATAGCGTTCCAAACATATAGTAGTCAGTAAATTACAAAGACACAATTCGGACGAAACTCGGAAAATAAGCGTCATTTTTAGGCACTAAAGTCAATAGGTGTCAGTGGCTCGTCCACCGTCACCTATCGACGGCATAACGCCGCCAGCACTGCAAGACCGCCCCGCCTCTCACCGCTTTCGTCAGAGCAAAATAAAACGTTACTGCAACATTATGCTGTGGCAAATCGTTGTAATATGAAATAAATTTAGTAACTTTGCCACACAAAACTGATACTATATGGATAAGACAATCGCACGAAACTTGAAGAAACTCAGGGAAACAGCCCGATATACGCAGGATGAGGTAGCGCAGGCTCTCGGCATTACCCGCTCTGCTTACAGCAATTATGAATCGGGCGACCGTGAGGTGCCATACGATGTAATCGAGAACGCAAGCGATTTTTTCGGTTGCGACATGACGATGCTGTTTGAGGAAAATGAGAATGTAGATACCATGATTCTTGCCTCAGCGTTCCGCATCGAGGGCATCGCGCCGGAGGATGCGGCTGAAATTCGTCGCTTCAAGGATATTGTAAAGTCGTATCTTAAAATGGAGGCGATCGAGGCAAGATGAAAGCGTCGTTATTGAATCTTGTGGAGAGTCAGGTCTCCAAATTTCGTCAGATGACTGGATTGAGCGACAGCGAGGCGGTCAATCTCAAAAGTCTGCTGTTGAAGCTGAACGTGCTTACCATTTACAGACCGTTGTCAGACGATTTTTCGGGCATGAGTCTTAAAAGCGGCGACAAACGGTTTATGCTGGTCAACTCCAATCATCCCCGGTGCCGACAGCATTTCACCATCGCCCATGAACTCTATCATCTTTATATCGACCCGAATCCCATGCCACACAACTGCATGGCCGAGGGCAAGAAAAACGATGTGGAGCAATGCGCCGATGCCTTCGCTCTTATGTTTCTAATGCCGGCAGATGGTGTGAGGCAAATGATTCCCGACAATGAGCTGATGTCGGGACGTGTGTCGCTTGCATCAGTGTTGCGTATCGGCCATTATTTCTCGGTATCATATTCCGCAGTGATCAACCGCCTGTATGATCTGAAACTGATTGACCGCAATGAGCGTGACGCTTTCAGGGAATACCCGGTGAAGAAAACCGCGAGGGAGTATGGCTATGACACGGCTCTGTATGAACCAGGCAATGAGAATCTTGTCATAGGAGATTTCGGAGAGAAAGCCCGCCGACTTTTCGACGGTGAGAAAATTTCCGAGGGTCACTACATGGAACTGTTACACAAAATCGGCATCAATGACAGCGAAGACTAAAATCGTGCTTGACGCCGATGTGATAATCCACTTTGTCAAGGCAGGTCAGTTCAGCCTGTTGCTGGACATATTCCCGGAGTATCAATATCTGATACTGGATGTGGTGTACGACGAGGTGACGGTGAGCAGGGCGATGAAAACACAGATTGACAATACCCTGACATTCCTTGCCTCCCGAATCGCTAATGTAAAGTTTGACCTTAAAGGAGAATCAAGGCTTGAATATGCCCGGCTGCGCAACACATTATTTTTGGGCAAGGGCGAGAGTGCCTGTATGGTGTATTGCCGAGATAATAAGGATGTGCTTGGAAGCAGTAACCTCAGGGATATAAAGGAGTATTGCAATCTGAATCAGATTACATACCTTACAACTCTCGACTTCCTGTATTACGCTTTCATAAGAAAGAAGATGACTAAGGAGGATGTCGATGCGTTCATAGCGGAGGTTGTCGCCAAAGGGAGCAAGCTCCCGGCTGTCGATATTGAGAGATACACACCCACAAGCCTAATTTAAGGAATGTGAATCAAAGTGTTAGAAATCTCTAAAATGAACTCTCGGACTTGCCTGTCTCGGGAAAAATGACTAACTTCGCAATAGTGATTGGATACCGCTTGCAGAGGCAAGTCGCCAGAGCCAAAATCCGGCATCGGATATTTGGCACTAATTCGGCACTACTGAATTTTGAAACTATCCAACTATTTGATATAACTGCATTTAGACAGGTAAGGCACGCCCCCTGTCTTTCCGCAAAATAGATTAATTATCAAGTATTTGCAAAATCTACACCCAATATTACACCTAGAAATGGCAGTAATATTGGGTGTTTTATTATAGCCAGATGATACACAATTCTGCAGGCAAAAATAACCTTGTATTATTTAATGTCATTTTATTATTTCGGCTCGAATATACATTTTGTTTTGAAAACGACATAAATTGACGCTTTCATTTTGTAACTTTGCCGTATGAAACAAAATATGGGACGGTTAATCCGCTACATACTGATTATTCATAAGTTGTCAGGACATAGAAAATATGTCTCGGCCGACGAACTGATTTCTTATCTTAATCTTCAGATGGAGCTTCGGGGTTATGAAATCGGTATAAGTCTGCGAACACTCCAACGAGATATAAAGGAAATAGCAGACATGTTTGAAATAGAAATCAAGAACTATCGTGGATATGGATATTATGTAGCCGACAGACCGGTTGAAACAGATATAAGGTATCAGGAAATACTTATGAACTTTGACCTCCTTACATCCATGAATCAAAGCGGTCAGTCCATTGGCTTTATCATACCCGAACATCATCGTCCGAAAGGAAGTGATAGTATTCCAATCTTGATAAGAGCTACAAAGGAACAAAGATTTGTGGGATTCGATTACATCCTTGTAAGAAAAAGTGACAAGCTGATTTCTAAGAAGGTTAAACCGCATTTTCTTAAAGAATCCCTTGGGTTGTGGTATCTCCTTGCTCTTGATGAGCATGATAATCTAAGATCCTACGGTATTGACAGAATGCAGAATATCACATTGGATGACACTACATTCAAACGGGATGAATCCATAGACCCGGATGACCTTTTCAAACATAGTTATGGCATATGGGATGACCCGTCAATGCCTATCGAGGACATCGAACTTTCATATTCCCCGTTGGACGGCAAATTTATAAAGACGACTCCATTGCATAGCTCTCAAAAGATTCTCGCCGACAATGACATCGAGTTCAGGATAAGTCTGCGGCTAAGGATTACCAATGATTTTGTAATGGCACTTCTCGCAAGAAGTGCGTCTCTTACGGTGGTAAAACCGCTGTCGTTGCGTGCAAGAATCAGAGAGATTTATAAGGAAGCGATTGAAAGAAACAACTAAAAGAAACAACTAAAACAAACATAAGAAGATGACAGCAGAAATTGAAAATTACAGAAAAGATGGTTTCATAGGCTTTGTTCCGGTATCTGAACTTCGTGGCAACACAAAAGTAATGCCTGAAAGTGGAGGTGTATATATAGTCGTTCGCGATAGCGACATGGCTCCTGAGTTCCTTCCTGAAGGAACAGGTGGATTCTTTAAGGGAAAAAATCCTAACGTAAGTATCGACGAGCTAAAAACAAATTATGTCGCTGGCAGCAAAGTTGTATATATCGGCAAGGCGACAAGTCTTAAAAAACGTGTCGGTCAGCTTCTTCGATTTGGCACCGGTTCCGCTATTGGTCACTGGGGCGGTCGCTACCTTTGGCAGCTTGTAGATTCCGACAATCTACTCATAGCATGGAAGCCAACTCCGACGATAGACCCGAGGACCGAGGAAGTGAGGATGCTTGAAGAATACATGTCACTTCACGGTAAGTTACCTTTCGCAAATCTTACAATGTAACAGATATGCGCAGCCTGTCCTCATTGATTCATAGTGCATTGTTCCCGTCAACGAGAGTTTACCATGATGCTAAGGGCAACTACCGTGGGTCCAGTACCGACCTCACTCCGTGGCTTACTCTTCTCGGACGCAGTTGAGGCATTATGATTTGGTTATACATTATCCTTACACCGTTATTAGCTCCTGTCTATTATATTTTTGCCAACTGGTATTGCCGTAAATATGATGCAGAGTTCACCACTGTTGATCCAAAAGGTTGGCCGAAAGAAAAATCGCAGATATTGAGAAACCACAGGAATATTCTTTTGGGATGGATTATTTTCATGGTCTAGGGATATTGTGTCGACTGGGGACAGAATGACTTACCATATGAATACACTCAGCCATCCACACACTGGAAAGAATCAAAGTGGGAACCAAATCCGGACGGTAGTTTTGTTGAATATTACAAGTCTATTAGTGAGGACAATCCGAAATAAATTGCTAAATTCGTAAATATAATTAGGATACATAGAGCATGAAGAACTATAAAGATAAGGAGTGTGAGCGTCAGCAAGCGCTCATAGAAACCAGCGGTCTGTTTGATGGAATTTCCGGTGGTGGCAGATTCATGGGCAAAGAGCGTCCATTTGTTTTGACGGACGGGATCCACAATCTCTATGCTCCGATAAGAGAAGGGTGCAGTCAGGCAACCCTCAGCCGGGAACTCCGGCGTAATTCCACAGAAAAAGGCAACTATCTGTGGAACAAGGCGCATGCAAAAGCCTTGGAACGCAGGAAGCGGACCACATCCAACAGGAAGCTCGACAGCGTGCTTGTATGGCGTATAAAGCAGATGATCGTCGACCACCAGTGGTCGCCCGAGCAGGTTTGCGGCGTACTGGCCAGGGAGGGGATATCAGTTTCCATACAGACGGTCTACAACATCATAAATGCCGATCAGAGCGGCGAACTGCGACGTCACCGCCGCCATCCCGGCTTTAAACGCAGGTCCAAGGAGGGACGCAAACCTACGAAGGCCACCAACATACCCAACCGCACGAGCATACATGACAGGGCGCCCGAAGCCGACGGCAGCCGCTTCGGTGATTTCGAGATGGACCTTATTGTCGATGCTTACGGTCACGCGATCCTTGTGCTGCTCGAACGCATGACCGGCTTCGTGATGATGGAAAGGCTTCCTTGTGGGAAAAGGGCAAAACCGTTGTCAAAGGCTGTCGTGAGAATGCTGTTCGCATATCGTAAATGCCTTAAAACCATTACGACAGACAACGGGAGCGAGTTCGCGGCACATCTTGACATAACTGCGGGACTACGCATGAAAGGGCTTGATGACGTGACCGTTTACTTTGCCGACAGTTACTGTTCCTGGCAGAAGGGTGCAGTCGAAAACGTAAACAAGCTAATACGTCAATACATCCCTAAAAAGTCCAATTTCAATGACTTTTCTGACCGGTATATCAAGAATGTGGCAAAGAAATTGAACCTCAGGCCAAGAAAAAAACTCGGTTTTTCAAATCCGAAGTCCGAGTTTTTCAAACAAATCAATAATTTTGCACTTGCCAGTTGAACCTGCGTTCCCTTTTATCATATAAAATATTAGTCGTGATGTTTGGATATATTATATATTGTTTGTAATTTTGCGAACACCAAACAAAGTATGATATGGCAAATTTAGAGATAACACCTGAGCAGGAGCGTCTTGCGAGGTTTGCGAAAGCGATGGGGCATCCCACCCGTATTGCAATTCTGCATTTCCTCGCACAGAGAAATGAATGTTTCTTTGGCGATATACACGAGGTTCTTCCGATTGCGAAAGCCACCGTGTCGCAACATCTGAGCGAATTGAAAGAAGCAGGTCTGATACAAGGCGCCATAGAACCTCCAAAGGTGAAGTATTGCATCAATGCTGAGAACTGGAAACTTGCCCGGCAACTGTTTTCACAGATGCTTGATGACTGCTGTCCCTCAAAAAAGAATAGCTGTTGCTCGTAAGCACTATTTTTTGCTCCAGATGTTCGTAATTCGGCAAATAACAATCCAATTAAATACATTCAAGCACATTAAAAAATTACTGATGCTTTTCGCCCTTATGATAGGGCTGATGTCATGCGGAAGCGGAGATAACACCGCCACTGCGAAATCTCTTGAAAAGGATAGAGTGGAAGTGATATATTTCCACGGTAAGCAACCTTACTGAATTTAACTTCGGAAATGCCCGTAAACCCCGGACGGCTTCAAGAAAGGTTTTACTGACAAAATCCGGCAATCTCTAAAAATATATGGATAATAACAAGAAATCAAAGAAAGGATTTTGGTCAGTGCTATTTGCACCCAAGAATAAAAATTGCTGCTGTAACAGCAATATCATAGTAGATGCTTCTGTAAAACATGCTATTGAGTGCGGCTGTACTTCTAAATCATCCGATACTGATTGCATCTCATGCTGTGCCACATCGCCCAGTACAAAGGCCAGCGAGGTTTTTGTCCTCGGTCCCGGCTGTGCCAAATGCAAAGAGACATACAAGGTTGTCGAGCGTGTGATTGCAGAAAACAATCTCGACATCAAGCTCTCGAAAATAGAGGATATAGTCGAGATGATGAGCTACAATATCATGACCACACCAGCTGTGGTTGTTGACGGAACTGTAAAAATAAAAGGACACGTCCCATCTGCCGATGAAGTAAAAAAAGCTATCGGCATCTGATTTGAAGCAACTTGAATCAGTTATGGAAATAAAAAAGGAAATCAAGTTTCTGATATGGACTGTTGTCATATTCTTGACAGCGTTCTTCATGCCGGTTAACAGTGAAACGCTGTTGACAGCCATACACTCCTCTCTCGACCTCGCGAAATGGTATGCCCGTGAACATATAGTTCTCTGTCTTCTTCCGGCTTTCTTCATTGCCGGAGTGATTGCGGTATTTGTAAGTCAAGGAGCGGTATTAAAGTATTTCGGCGCAAATGCTAAGAAATGGGTGTCATATACTGTGGCTTCAGTATCGGGAGGTATCCTTGCCGTGTGTTCATGCACTATTCTCCCGTTGTTCACAAGCATTTACAAACGTGGGGCCGGGCTTGGTCCGGCAATAGCGTTTCTATATTCCGGTCCCGCAATCAGCATACTTTCGATAATTCTCACTGCCCGTATCCTCGGACTGGAAATGGGGATTGCCCGAATCATCGGTGCAGTCATGTTTGCTGTGGTAATCGGGCTTGTTATGTCATTCATCTTCCGTAAGGAAGAAAGGGATAAAGAAGTTGCACAGATGAATATTATGCCACCGCCCGAAAAGCGTCCTCTGTGGCAGACCGCACTGTTCTTTTTTACCCTCGTGGCAATCCTCGTGTTCGCCAACTGGGGTGCGCCTTCCGAAATAAACCATGGAGTCTGGGCAGCGATCTATGGGGCGAAATGGTGGATAACATCGGCGCTCGCAATCGGATTGTGCGTTATCTTGGTAAAAATACTTCATCTCAAGGCACGATGGATTATCCTTGGAGCAATCTCGGTCGCTGTTTCGGCTTTTACCGCAAATATTTTCATTCCCGATGCAAAACTAGCACCCCTTGTGCCGATGATTGTTTCTGTCGCTGTGCTTGCAATAATATTGCTATGTGATAAGAACAATGATGAGAACCGCGAATGGGCGTTGTCATCATGGGGATTCGCAAAACTGATACTGCCGCTGCTTGCAGTAGGAGTTTTGACAGCGGGATTCCTGCTCGGATCAACGAACGACGGTATAGAGCTACCCGGCATCATTCCCAACAGTTGGGTTGAATGGGCTGTCGGAGGCAATTCGCTACTGTCAAATTTCTTCGCAAGTTTTGCCGGAGCGTTTATGTATTTTGCCACCCTTACCGAAGTGCCTATCATTCAGGGACTGCTCGCTTCCGGCATGGGCAAAGGTCCGGCTCTCGCCCTGCTGCTTGCCGGTCCCTCGCTGTCACTGCCTAATATGCTTGTCATACGCAGTGTAATGGGTACGAAAAAGACCGTGGTATATGTCGTTTTGGTAATTGTCATGGCAACCCTCTCAGGCTGGATTTATGGATATTTCTTCTAAATTACAGACAATATAAAAGTGTTGATTCTTTGTGCCTGTAATAGTTGCCGAAGCCAGATGGCTCATAGCTTTCTACAGCCATTCAGTCATGAAATTGATGTATTCGCCGCAGGCACGAAACCTGCAGAAAAGATCATCGTGATTACAGTTTTTGCCGTGTATGTCGCAGTAATAATTGGTGTTACGCTATACATCAGAGCGGAAACCGTAATCCAATATATAGGAGTGGCACTGATGGGCAAAGGAATCAGCACCGGAGCCGTCATTGCGCTTGTCATCGGAAGAGGCACATGCCGTATTCCGACATATAGCTCTTTTTCATGTAGAATGTAATTATCAACTTACTTTATTTTCCAAATCTATGCTGTAATCTAAAAAATTCTGGCTATATTTGTTGACTAATCAATACATTAAATAATTTCGATGTCTCCTTACTTATGAAATTTAAGCAAAAGACATCATTGATTTAAAGTGTTTAATGGACATATGAAAGATACATTGTTATATATATTAATGTGTTTGGGGGCTATTAACTTAAATGGTCGGGTTCGGGATATTGTATATGAATATCGGCATCCTTCCCAATCAATGAAATCCGCAGAGCCTGATGTTATAAACCAATATATATGTCCAAGTATGCGATACCAGAGGTAACTGAATTGATGTTTATGAAGTGTATATGTTTTCCATATAAATTGGTTTTGTTTTTTCTTTTAGTATCGGGAGTTAATCTTATTTACGGAACAAGAGTATTGCCGGTTGGAAAGGGTTATTGCAAGACTTCTGTGAATGCGGCCGTATTTAGAGGCTGCTCTCTCGTTAGCAATGACAGTGTGCAGTATATTTCGTATTATGATCCGGATGGTTTTGTGGTTGTAGGCAAGCGTTCGTTTGATTCCGATGAATGGACACTCAACAGAACCCGATATAAGGGGAATGTTGAAGACGGACATAACGTTATTTCAATCGGATTGGATGGAGAAGGCTATCTTCATCTCTCTTTTGACCATCACGGGCATCCGTTGCGTTATTGTAAATCTATAGCTCCCGGTGAATTGGAATTTGGGGAGTTGCAACCGATGATCGGAAGGGATGAAAATGATGTTACATATCCTGAATTTTATACTATGCCTGACGGCGATTTGATTTTTGCTTATAGGTCGGGCGCTTCGGGACGTGGCAACCTTGTCCTTAATCGTTATGATACAAAGAGGGGAGAATGGAACCGCATTCATGATATTATAATAGATGGCGAAAATGAGCGTAACGCTTATTGGCAGATGTATGTGGATAAGTGTGGTGTCCTTTACCTGTCGTGGGTTTGGCGTGAATCCTGGCTTGTAGAAACTAATCACGATTTGTGTTATGCGATATCTAAAGACGGGGGACAGACTTGGCAGCGTTCCGACGGGTCGGATTATATTTTGCCTATAACTGCCGCGAATGCAGAAATAGCATGGCATGTGCCCCAAAATTCTGAGTTGATCAATCAGACAAGCATGACTGCTGACAAAGAGGGGCATCCTTATATTGCTACATATTGGCGCGAAAAAGATGACTTGATACCGCAATATCGACTTGTTTGGCATGACGGTAAAGAATGGCGTATGACAATAGTCGGCGAACGGAAAACTCCTTTCAGCCTTTCAGGTGGTGGAACTAAAATGATTCCTATTTCCCGTCCTAAAATAGCATCAGATGGAGAAAGGGCGTATTATGTTTTCCGTGATTCGGAAAGAGGGAGTAAAGTAAGTGTCGCCTATACTCCAATGCTTGGCAAATCGGTTTGGCAGATCACAGATCTTACCGATTATTCTGTAGATGCATGGGAACCGACTTTCGATATAAATCTATGGAACAATAAGAATAAACTTAATTTATTTGTTCAGAAGGTTCATCAGGGCGACGGGGAGAAAGTTGCGGATGAACCATTGTCTCATACAATGGTTTCAGTTATTGAAGTTAAGTAGGTAAAGATGACCGTCTATCTGAGTATGTTTTTGAAATAAGTCAAGACGAGTTAGATTAATTAAGAAGCTGATATGGTCAATATATTGCTGGTGGATGACGAGGAGACTTTAAGGGAGGGGTTGAAAACCTATCTTGAACTTGAGGGTTACAATGTCCGTGCTTGTTCAAGCGCGGAGGAAGCTATTATTTCAGATCTTAACGGTGTGGATCTGATATTGCTTGACATCATGATGGATGGAATGAGCGGGATTGATTTTATTGGATTTCTGAAAAATAATGATAGAACTTCTCAAATTCCCGTTATATTTCTTACGGCAAAAGATACGGATGATGATATGGTTCTCGGTCTTAATCTCGGTGCTGACGATTATATTGCGAAGCCTTATTCAATACGGAATGTAATAGCGCGTATTGAGGCGGTGCTGAGGCGGGTTAAGGGTGTTCACCCTGCCGAAGGGATTTCCTGTGATAGAAATTCGTTATTATGCACTGTTAACGGGAGTGTTATACGTTTGCCTCGCAAAGAGTTCGAGATATTGGCATTATTGCTTGAGAATCGTGGTCGGATATTTTCTCGCGAAGAATTACTTGATAGGGTGTGGCCGGAAAAAACGATTGTGACTGATCGGTCGGTTGACGTGCACATCACCAGATTGAGAGGAAAGATAGCTCCTTATGGGAAGAATATAATATCTCGTTCAGGATATGGCTATGGTTGGCAGGATTAGCATAAATTTTCATACGCGGGTTTTTCTTACCGTGATGGTGATATGCTGGGTTCTTGTAGGGGTGTTTATGGTATTCCAGTATCATAGGGAGAAGGAATTTAAGGTTAAACTTCTTGACTCTGAGCTTCAGATGTATAATTCATTGATTATTGATGGCATGCAGGATGGAGAGACAGTTAAGGATATAGTAAGCCGTATGTATAGTCCGGTAGAAGAATTGCGTATCACTGTTATTGATAAAGACGGTAAAGTTGTTTTTGACAATAATGACAGCACACCTTTCCCGGTTTCTGACCATAGCAACCGTCCGGAAGTTATTCAAGCCAGACTCAAAGGGGAGGGACATTCGCTGGAGCGTCATTCGGAAAGCGATGACGTTAATTATTTTTATTCGGCAAAACTTGGTCCCGAAGGGATTGTGGTTCGGTCTGCAGCCCTTTATACCCATACCTTAAGAGAGTTTCTTAAGGCAGACGGTTCCCTTATTTGGCTGATGACTTTCTTGACCGTGTTAATGAGCCTTATTGCATATTTTGCTACAAGGCGTATTTCAACAAGTATCAGCCGGTTGAATCGATTTGCCGAGAAAGCGGAGAGGGGAGAGCGTATATACGATGATGAAGCATTTCCCGGAGATGAACTTGGCAGCATTGCGAGTCATATAGTTAGATTGTATGTGCAGAGAGACGAACGACACCGGGAGGCAATAAGGCAACAGCAGGATAAAATAAGGCTTAAGAAACAACTTACCAATAATATAAATCATGAATTGAAGACACCGGTCGCTTCCATTCTTGTTTCGCTGGAATTGCTGAGGGATCATCCTGAGATTGAAGAAAATAGGAAACAAGAGTTTTTAGATAGGATTTATGCTAATGCCCGTAGGCTTGAAACATTGCTTAAGGATATATCAACTATAACAAGGATGGATGAAGGGGCGGATATGATAAGCGTTACCGATGTAAACCTGAAGTCTTTGGTGAGAGACGTTGTCGATTCCGAGCAGGTGAGGACGAAGATGACAATTATGGTAGATATGCCGGATATAAAGGTTGTCGGCAATGTTTCATTATTAGAATCAATTTTCAGGAATTTGATTGATAATGCCATATCTTACAGTGGCGCCGATTTGTTGAAAATAGAATGTGATGTCAATGGCAATTTTATAGTTTCTGATAACGGATGCGGGATTGCAGACGAACATCTTCCTCATATCTTCGAAAGGTTTTATAGGATTGACAAAGGTCGCTCGAGAGAGGCGGGAGGTACGGGTCTGGGACTTGCGATAGTTCGGAACGCCGTGTTGATACATGGTGGAGATATAAGGGTTGTTAATGCAAACGGACTAACATATTATTTTTCTATAAGAAATAGGTGCGCAAATTGAATATTAATAAAAATGTAACATAAAATAAATTTTCCATTAATATAATTCATCGAATTTTGCAATGTACTTATTGAAGTTGTTTAAACAACTTCTAAACATTCTATAAGTTAAAAAGGTGAATTAGATTATGGAAATATTGTTTTTAGGTATTGTAATATTCCTGTTTCTTTTAGCTGTTTTCGATCTGTCGGTAGGCGTGAGCAATGATGCCGTGAATTTTTTAACATCGGCGGTAGGCTCAAAGGCAGCATCGTTCAAAGTTATTATAATTATTGCTTCGTTAGGGGTATTCGTTGGCGCCGCCATGAGCAATGGCATGATGGATGTTGCCAGGAATGGTATTTTCCGTCCGGAGAATCTGTCTTTTTATGACGTGATGGCTGTCTTTATGGCAGTAATGGTAACGGATATAATCCTCTTGGACATATTTAATTCGTTGGGAATGCCCACTTCCACAACGATCTCACTGGTGTTCGGTATGCTTGGCGCGACTTTCGTAGTGGCATTATTTAAAATGGCAGCTCCTGAGTCAACACTCGGAATAGGGGATCTGCTTAATGCAGAAAAGGCACTCACCGTGATACTGGGAATATTCTTATCGGTGGCTATAGCATTCGTATTCGGAACATTGGTGCAGTTTATTGCCAGAATGATTTTTAAGTTCGAATATAAAAGCAGGCTGAAATGGAAAGTAGGCTTGTTCGGAGGCGTGGCATGCACAGCTATAATATATTTCATGTTGTTGAAAGGAATCAAGGATCTTAACTTCATGACAGATGATTTAAAGTTGTGGATAGATAATAACTATGTCTTGATTTTGGCTGTTTCCTTTGTATTTTTCACGATATTGGCTCAAATCTTACATTTTCTTAAGGTTAATGTTTTCAAATTGGTTGTTTTGCTTGGAACATTCTCCCTCGCGATGGCTTTTGCAGGTAATGATCTTGTAAACTTCATAGGTATTCCCTTGACGTCCCTTGCTTCCTATCAGGATTATAGCATGTCGGGAGGAGGAGACGTTCATAATTTCATGATGAGCAGTCTTAATAGACCCGCTGACACACCGTTATATTTCCTTGTTGGCGCGGGAATGATAATGGTGGTGTCTTTGGCAACTTCAAAGAAGGCTCGTCAGGTTACGAAAACCACAGTGGGACTCAGTTCCCAGAATCAAGGAGAAGAATTATTTGGTTCTTCAAGGCTTGGTCGTTCATTGGTAAGGGTTTCATTGAATTTCTATTCCTGGATGAGTGTGCACACTCCAGAGAAGATCAAGAACTGGATAAAAGGGAGGATGGACAACAGTATTACCCAGGAAGAAGACGGGGCAGCCTTCGATCTTGTCAGGGGTTCGGTGAATCTTATGATGGCAAGTATGCTGATAGCATTGGGAACGTCAATGAAGTTACCGTTGTCAACAACTTTTGTGACATTCATGGTGGCAATGGGTACATCTCTTGCCGACCGGGCATGGGGCAGGGAGAGTGCCGTTTTCCGGATTACAGGGGTTATATCTGTGATCGGAGGCTGGTTTATAACGGCAGGTGTAGCTTTTATCGGTGCTGGAATAGTGGCTTCCTTGATGCATCTGGGTGGTGTGCCGGTAATGATTGCCGGTGGTGCTATAGCGGTAGTGTTATTGATCCGGAGTAATAAGAAATTTAATAAAAAGAAAAATTCGGAGGAGAAAGAAACTCTGTTTCAAACAATTCTGTCAACAGAGAAAACGGAAGAGGTTTGGCCATTATTACTTGTGTATATAAATGAAAAGGAAAGGTCATTTTTGCGTTTTGCAGCCGATGCCTATAAGGATGTGGCTGAAGGATTTGTAAATAATAATTCAAAATTGCTGTCTAAAGTTGAAAAATCACTTGCATCTGAAAAGAATGTGCTCAAGGGGCAGAGGCGTAAGCAGACGCTATGTCTGCGCCGGGTTAAGCCGGAGATTGCGATTGAGAAGAGCACGTGGTTTCATCTTGGCAATAATATGGCTATGGCGATGACTTATAACCTGTGGCGCATTAATGAGGTTTGCAAAGAGCATGTAGACAATAATTTCAGACCATTGCCTGTTCAGTTCCATGAACAGTATAAAAGGGTGTGTGGTGCAATAGTTCAGATTCTGAATGAATCCGAAAATATTGTGGAGGACAATTGTCCTGAGAGGATTGATACTTTGCGAAGACGGGGTGACGACATTAAGAAAGAGCTTTCATATCTTGCCGAAGATGTTTATGACCTGTTGCAGAAAGGAGATGCCGGCAACATGACCGTGGCATATGTTTATCTCAATGTGCTGCAGGAGAGTCAGGAGTTTGTTACATCTCTTCGGAAGTTGCTCAGGGCATCCGGTAAACTCAATCTTGCTCCCTCCTCTTACAGGAGTTTCACAAAACGTTAATCTAATCTATATTTGTCTATACTTGGCATGTGTTGTTTTGGATTTGGGTGCAAATTTTGTAAATTTGTGACCAAATGAAAGAAATGTTTTTGAGATTAAAGTCATGGTTGCAATCATTTTCTTTTAAAACGGGAGTGATTGTTGCTGTCTTATGCGCGTTTTGCTACGCGGTTTCATTTTTACAGATGCTGTTGCCAATTCCTGCTGTTGTCAAAGGTGTTCTGTGGTTTATATTTTTTGGTCTTGCCAAGACATTTCAATATTCTTCTCTACTCATTCTTGGCAAGGCAGGTTATTCTAAACTAAAACATTTTCTGAAACAATATTTTTCACATCATTAAAAATGATAGATAAAAGAATCGCATTTTTGAGTTTTGTCTTAATTGCTGCTATAAATGCAGGAGCAAAGGATGGATGTATAGGGGATAAGTATCGGTTGAAAAAGATTGTCACTGTCGAAGGGCGTCAGGGCATTGCAGTGGATAGTTGCAATTATTATGTTTCCGATACTAAGGCTCTTTATAAGTATAATAAGGAATGGGATCTGGTCGCTGTTAACAAACAGCCTTTCCGTAATCCTGAAGTTGCCAATCATTTTGGTGATATTGATGTGTGGAACGGTGAGATATATTGCGGCATAGAGAAGTTCGAATATGGCCGTGGTTATAATATTGCCGTGTCAATATATGATGCAAATACCCTCGAATGGAAACGTGACCTGCCGTGGAGTCCGGAGTCGGGACAGGTTGAGGTGTCGGGTATTGCCGTGGATCGTGACAGGAACATGGTCTGGATGAGTGACTGGGTAGACTCCAGGTACGTCTATTGCTATGATTTGGAGACGGGTCGTTATCATACAAAAATGCAGTGTATACCTACGCCGTATTGGTGTCAAGGTATTACGATTGCCGATGGCAAGATAATATTTTCAGCAGATGATGGAGAGGCAGCCTATAATATTCCGGACAATCTTTATATAGCTGATTTGGGAGATGTGCCTTATACCGGCTTGATTGAAGGTACGGAGGTTGTCAAAGACACACCTTTCAGTGTTAAACTTGATGATGGTGGAAAACCTATGATGAGGGAAGGGATGATAGCCGCTGGTGCTCAGAAAGGGAGGGTGGTCCATTTTAGGGAGATGTCAGACTTCTTGCGTGCAGGTGAGATTGAGGGTGTGGCTATTGATCCTGAGAATGGCGACTTGTTGGTTCTCAATAATCGGGGAACCCGTATCGTTCTCGGTATGAGCCAAGGTCCTATAACGGAGGAGGGATATACCGGGGAAGTGCATGAAGTCTATATATACGAGAGATGTGATTAACCGGATACCAATATGAAATACGGGTTGGATAACATTGTTATCCAACCCGTATTTCAGAGGTGCCAACCAGATTCGAACTGGTGTGAACGGTTTTGCAGACCGGTACCTAACCACTCGGACATGGCACCATTTCGCTTTTGCGAGTGCAAAGTTAAAACTAATTTATGGTATTTGCAAATTTTTAATTAAGTTTTTGTAAAAATAGTTTTGAGAAAGATTCCAACGAAAGATTCCAATGAGAGGTGTAACGTTTCAAATTGGACCTTTGCTTATAATTTTTTTAAAATTTAATTCAATATCATAGTTTAATTGTTATTAAATTAAGTTAAATTTGCACTAAATATGAAAGGACCGTTTTCACACCCTGAAGCTAAAGATCATTATGGCATCTTCAACGATAGTTTTCCTCCGATTCTCGACGGGGTGACCCTAACAGTGGAGAATTATGTTTACTGGCTCCAGCAAAAGGGGCGCAAACCTTGTGTGGTTACACCTTGGAATCCTGAAAAGAATGAATACACCTTTGATGTAATGCGGTATTTTTCACTCCCGATAGCATCGAGACGTCCTTATCGTTATGGATATCCTAAATGCGATCCGTTTATTTGGAAGCGGCTCAGGGATACGAATTTCAAGTTACTTCATTCACATTGTCCGTTTTCATCCGGCAGGTTGGCTGTCTATGTTAAAAAACACCAGAACGTGCCACTTGTGGGTACATTTCATTCTAAATATAGGTCTGATCTTGAGCATTCATTTCGCAGGATGCCATGGTGCGTTCCCATTATAATGAAACGCATATTGGATTTTTTCAATGCATGTGATGAAGTCTGGATACCGCAAGCTCAAGTTGAAGACACCGTTCGCGAATATGGCTTTAAAGGAAATCTAACAGTTGTAGAGAATGGTAATGATTTTGCATCCATAATCAAAGGGGATGTGGCGGAATATAAGAAGGATGCAAAACGTAAGCTCGGCATAGAGGATGACGAGATAGCTTTGCTTTTTGTTGGTCAGCATATATGGGAAAAAGGTATTGACGTAATACTTGATACGCTGAAACTGCTAAAGGGTAAGGTTAAGTTTAAAATGAATTTTATCGGAACGGGATATGCGTCAGATGCTATTGAAAAAATGATAGCGGAATATGGACTTTCATATAATGTGAGTATGCACGGGGTTATTAAAGAAAGGGGGATGCTCAGTGATTATTATGCAGGATCGGATCTGTTCCTTTTCCCGTCATTTTATGATAATGCCCCTTTAGTGGTCAGGGAAGCGGCAGCCATGGGCACTCCTGCAATATTGCTTAAAGGTTCGACAGCGTCTGAAGTTGTAAGCGATTGGAAAAACGGCTTCCTTACGGATAAGGCTCCGGAGCGTTTTGCGGAGTTGATAACTCACCTTCATAATAATCCGGATGATTTGAAGGTGGCTTCGGTCGGTGCACGTGAGACTCTCGTAAGAAGCTGGGAGGATGTCGTTAATGAAGTCTGTGACAGGTATGATTCTATAATACGCCGGCACACTTGAAAAGAGGCATAATTTAATCAAATTTAGATTTTCTATTGTGGAGTGTTAGCTTCTAAATTGAATAAACTTTTACAAATGACTGATTCAGGAACATATAAAACTTCTGGTAATACATCAAAATTTTCTTTTTGGAAGGTGTTGTTGCCGGTTTTCATTGGAATAGGAGTTGTTGTGCTTATGTTTGTGCATGATGCCGGGAAAGAGGATTTTGCGCAGATATGGAGTGGTATCCATTTCGATATGAGGGTTGTTGCCTGTATAGTCATCGGTTTCCTTTGCATGTTTGGACGGGATTTCGGTCTTACATGGCGATTTCGTGTATTGACAGACAGAAAGTTGAGTTGGAGGCAGGCATGGAAAGTGGATATGCTCTGTGAGTTTACAAATTGTATAACCCCGTCAGCTGTTGGGGGGAGTTCATTGGGCATGGTCTTCTTAAATTCACAAGGGATCGAAATCGGCAGGGCAACTACCCTGATGCTCACGACTCTATTTCTTGACGAGTTGTTTTTTGTTTTATCATGTCCTCTTGTTGTGTTGTTCACGCCAGCTGCCGATATATTCACCTCTGAAGGCTCTTCGTTTTCACATGGTATAAAATACACATTCTGGGCAGTTTATTTTTTGATTGCTGTCTGGACTTTTATATTATTCGTGGGTATCATATGGAAACCTTTATGGATCCATAAGGTGCTTGACAAGGTTGCTGATTGGCGATGGCTAAGAAAATGGTCATCCCAAATCAAAGGGTTGGGTGCAAATATGGTTGCTACATCTAAAGAGTTGCGGTCTAAGCCATTTGGTTTTTGGTTAGAGGTATTTTATGGTACGGCACTTTCCTGGGTCTCACGTTATCTTGTGGTAAATGCCTTGTTTTTTGGTTTTATACCTGCTGACGATCAATATCAATGGGTAATTCTCGCACGTCAGTTCGTGATTTGGGTTGTTCTTATGGTGAGTCCTACGCCAGGGGGAGCCGGACTGAGTGAATGGCTCTTTTCCGAATATTATGGCGATATAATAGGGACAGCAGGCATGGCATTGATCCTTGCTGTTTTCTGGCGACTGATAACATATTACCTTTATTTGCTGATTGGCGCTCTTTTAGTGCCGTCATGGCTCAATAATGCTATAAATAAAATTAAACAAAATAAGTGATATATAAAATGAAATACATAGTTATAATACCGGCACGATATGAATCTTCCCGTTTCCCAGGAAAACCCCTTGCGAAAATAGGTGGTGAAGAGATGATAATAAGGGTCTGCAGGCAAGTTAGCAAGACCGGTGTAGACGCAGTGGTAGCGACCGATGACAGCCGGATTTTCGACTGTGTAGAGGCTGCCGGTTTCAAGGCGGTTATGACCTCTGCATCGCATCGTAGCGGAACAGAACGGGTGGAGGAGGCTTATCGTCTTTTAGGTAGCGATGCGGATGTGGTCATTAATGTGCAAGGGGACGAGCCGTTCATACGTCCCGAACAGATTGAGAAACTTGTGGCAATATTTGAAAAATACCCGTATGCAAGAATTGGAACCCTTGCCATGCATTTTGATGCCCAGAAGGGATTTGATGCCCTTTTTGATCCAAACCTTGTGAAACTTGTTGTTTCCAATGAAATGGATGCCCTTTATTTTTCAAGAAGTATTATACCGTATGTAAGGAAAACAGATTGGAAGAATTGGCTGAAAGAAGCTGATTTCCATACGCATATAGGCATATATGGATATAAGGCAGATACACTTTCTGAAATAGTTAAGTTGCCGGAGGCTCCTTTAGAAAAGGCAGAAAGTCTTGAGCAATTAAGATGGATTGCAAACGGCTATGGGATAAAGGTGGGATTGACCGAGTTTTCCACTATCGGAATAGACACAGAAGCCGACCTTCAGGAAGCAGAAGCTATGCTTGCCAATATGCAGTGAATTTTTTAGACAGACACTTGTTGAAATCTTGATTTTTTAGCATAAATTTGCTAACTTTGCAATTGATAAGTAATCCTATTGAGCAAACTTGCTTGATCTCTGATTATAATAATCGCAGAAAGGTAAAAACAAGATAAATACAACATGAAAAAAAGTGCACTCCAGCGAGTAAGGGCTGAGTACCAGCCAAAATTGCCCAAAGATCTTCAAGGTGACGTTAAAGTAAAGTTTGGTGAAGCAACAGAGTCTGTTGCCAATCAGGCAGAAATTAAGGAAAGGTTTCCCCATACATATGGAATGCCTATCGTGCAGTTTGAGCATAATGACAGCCCGGAGCGTGTAGAGGAGCCGTTTAATGTAGGTATTATTCTTTCCGGAGGTCAGGCTCCCGGTGGACATAATGTAGTCAGCGGAATTTTTGATGGTCTTAAGAAACTCAACAAGGAGAATCGCCTTTATGGTTTCCTCATGGGTCCTGCAGGATTTATCAACCATCAGTACATGGAGCTGACAGCAGGTTATATAGCTGAATATCGCAACACTGGTGGTTTCGACATCATTGGTTCCGGACGTACCAAGCTTGAAACCCCTGAGCAGTTTGAATCAGGCCTTAAGATTCTAAAAGAGTTAAATATCAAGGCTCTTGTAATTATCGGAGGTGATGATTCAAACACTAATGCAGCAGTGTTGGCAGAATATTACAAGAATATTGGTGCAAATGTTCAGGTGATAGGTGTTCCAAAGACTATTGACGGTGACCTTAAGAACGAATGGATTGAGACTTCTTTCGGTTTTGACACTGCTTGCAAGGTTTATAGTGAAGTTATCGGTAATATCCAGCGTGACTGTAATTCTGCAAAGAAATATTATCACTTCATCAAGCTCATGGGGCGTTCAGCTTCCCATATCGCGCTTGAGTGTGCACTTGAAACTCAGCCTAATATCTGTCTTATTTCCGAGGAAGTTCTTGCAAAGCGCATGACACTCGATAATATCGTAAGCTACATATGTTACGTTATTGCTGAACGTGCTAAATTGGGTTGGAATTTCGGTACTGTCCTCATTCCTGAAGGGCTTATTGAGTTTATCCCCTCAATGAAGACTCTTATTGCCGAGCTTAACGATGTTCTTGTTGAGTTCGCTGATGAACTTGAGTCGCTTGAAGAGAACGATAAGCTTGCAGCCATCCATCGTCACCTTTCTCCCGCTAATGCGGATCTATATAAGATGCTTCCCAAAACGATCGCGCTCCAGCTCAGTCTCGATCGTGACAGCCATGGTAATGTTCAGGTTTCGCTTATTGAAACTGAAAGCCTCCTGAGTGAGATGGTTGCAAAGCGTCTTGCCGAGATGGCAGAGGATGGTCAATATAGCGGTAAGTTTGCTGCGCAGCACCATTTCTTCGGTTATGAGGGACGTTGTGCCGATCCTACTAACTTTGATGCTGATTATACATATGCACTCGGTTACAATGCGGCAATGCTTATTAATTCCGGTCTTACAGGTTACATGTCGAGCGTGCGCAATCTGACAGACACTACCGAGAATTGGATATGCGGTGGTATTCCAATCACCATGATGATGAATATGGAACGCCGCAACGGAGAGATGAAGCCTGTTATCCAGAAGGCTCTTGTAAATCTTAACGGACGTCCTTACCTCAAGTTCGCATCAATGCGTGAGACACTTGCTCTCAACACATTGTATCAGTATCCCGGTCCGATTCAGTATTTTGGTCCGGCAGAGATCTGCGACCGTCCGTCAATGACGCTGCTTCTTGAACATAACAAAGAAATATAATATTTCTCGGAAGTAGTAATTACGAAATAATATGTCGGGGATCTTGCAATTAAACTATTGTAAGGTCTCCGACATTGTTTTTATATAAGTGAAAAAGTTTAAGTTTGTTTAATCAAAATGCCTTAATATGAGATATTTCAAGATATTTTATATTGTTTCCATGATGGTTGTATTAGCCGGATGTGGAAAAAATAAGAATTACAGGAATCCGAGTGAGTTACAATGTTATGAGACAGTTTCCGATACTGTGAAAGTTGAATCTGGAACTAATGATGTTCGGAATGGCGATGCCGGTGCTGAAAATGCAGCTGTGGAGAATAAGGAGTCAGTCGTGTTGCATCAGATGGTGAGTAACGAAAAACCCAGTATAGTTGATTTCACAGCAAGCTGGTGTGGTCCTTGCCAGAGGATGAAACCGATTTTCTATAGTCTTGCAGATGATTTTAAAGATGAATATAATTTCATCTCTATAGATATTGATGAAAATCCTGAATTGGCAAATAAATATCAGGTGCAGGCTGTTCCGACTTTCGTTTTCCTTGATGCTGATGGCAATGAAGGGAATAGGATTACCGGCATGATTAGTAAGGAAGAGTTTCGGGATGAGCTTTTGCATCCGGTATGGTATTGAAGTGATTAGAAACTGTTAAAAAATAATTTCATTGATTAGTCAAAAATCAATTAAAACTATATTATGTCAACAATTACAACTAAAGTTTCCGCTTCAGCTGGCTCGCTTCGGGATTATAGCTGGGCACGATGGACGGCTCTTGGTCTTTTAGCGTTTGCGATGTTCTGTTCATACATATTTATGGACATCCTTTCACCTATTAAGGATCTTTTGCAGTCAACGCGAGGATGGGATTCCACTGCGTTTGGTACGATGCAGGGTTCGGAGACATTCTTGAATGTGTTTATCTTCTTTCTTATTTTTGCAGGTATTATCCTTGACAAGATGGGAGTCCGTTTCACGGCTGTGTTATCGGGTGGTGTCATGCTTGTCGGCGCTGTTATCAATTGGTATGCATTGACTGATGCGTTCCTTGGCAGCAGTTTGGATCTTTGGTTCACAAATCACCTTAATTACATTCCCGGATTCGATGAACTTGGGATCTCACCGTTCTATGAAGGCATGCCTGCTTCCGCGAAGTTCTCTGCTGTCGGATTCATGATTTTTGGGTGTGGAGTAGAGATGGCGGGCATTACTGTCAGCCGAGGCATCGTTAAGTGGTTCAAAGGGCGAGAGATGGCTCTTGCAATGGGTTCCGAGATGGCTCTTGCACGTCTTGGTGTGGCAACATGTATGATATTCTCTCCTGTGTTTGCTGAGCTTGGTGGCACTATAAGCGTTTCACGTTCTGTTGCATTCGGAGTTGTTCTCCTTATGATTGCCCTTATCATGTTTATTGTCTATTTCTTTATGGATAAGAAACTTGACTCTCAGACCGGAGAGGCAGAAGAGAAGGATGATCCTTTTAAGATCAGCGATCTTGGCAAGATTCTTTCAAGTTGGGCATTCTGGTTGGTAGCACTTTTGTGTGTGCTTTATTATTCCGCTATTTTCCCTTTCCAGAAATATGCAGTCAATATGCTTCAGTGTAATCTTGCGTTCACTGATGTGGCACCGGATTCCTTCTGGGGTAGCGATGCGGTGAGCGTGTGGCAGTATATTGTTATGCTCATAGTTGCCTTTGCATCTTTTGCGAGCAATTTCGGCAAGAATAAGATGGTGAGATCAATAATGCTTGTTGTAGCCATCGGCTGTCTTGTGCTATATTGCTGGATGGGCTATATGCGTCAGAGTGCCTCTGCGATTTTTGCCGTTTTCCCGCTTCTTGCTGTAGGTATCACTCCGATTCTTGGTAAATATGTAGATTATAAAGGTAAGGCGGCATCCATGCTTGTGCTGGGAGCGCTGTTGTTGATAGCTTGTCATTTGACGTTCGCTTTTGTCCTGCCAATGTTTAAGGATAGTCCTGTCGGCGGTGTTATTGTAGCATATCTTACAATCCTTGTTCTCGGAGCGTCGTTCTCTCTTGTGCCGGCATCTTTGTGGCCAAGCGTGCCAAAACTTGTTGATTCCAAAATTATAGGTTCGGCATATGCATTGATTTTCTGGATTCAGAATATCGGACTGTGGCTTTTCCCGATGCTTATAGGGAAAGTGCTTGATTCAACAAATCCTCAGATCACAGAGGCTTTGGCAAATGGAACCATGACAGAGGAAGTTGCATCCATAAGCTATAACTACACGGCTCCACTTGTGATGCTTGCATGCCTCGGAGTTGCTGCTCTTGTACTTGGACTTGTGCTTAAGGGTCTTGATGCTAAAAAACATCTTGGTCTTGAACTTCCGAATGTTCAAAACGTTGAAGAGGTAGAAAAATCAGAAGTCGAAGCTGTTGAGGCTTAGCAGCTGTATGTTACTTACATAAGAAAAATTGAAATTAAGAATTAAGATATGTGTTTTGGCTTGCATGGCAACTGGTGTTGTCATGCAAGCTGAGACCGTTACCCGTAAAGAAGCTAATGCGCTTGCGCAAATGTTTTTCAATACGGCATACGGCGAGGTCACTGCGCCTCCGCAGATGGTATGGAACGGACGTCAGCTTACAACTGACAGGCTTTTTTCTCCCATTTATGTTTATAATTCTCCTAAGGGAGGATTCGTAATCATATCTGCTGAAAATAAAGCTTATCCAATACTCGGATATAGCACAAAAAAGAGATTCGAAAGGGATAAGCTTACAGATGACGAGAAGAGTATGCTTAAGAAATATGCCCGTGAAATAGAGGTTATAAGGTATGATTCTCGGATTCCTGTTAAAGCCTTTGAAGGATGGAAGAATATTAGGAATTATGTATATTCCATCCTTAATGAACCCTATAAGACTGATGAATATCTTGCCCTGAGTGCAGAGCAAAAGGATAAGATAGAGTCAATTGACAGATTGGGGAATCAGATTTTTATGCCGCAGGCAACTGAATTTGATTTATATAATCCGGATGATTATAGGGAAATAACATTGGATGATGTCATGGTAGAGGAGATACCTTTTGAGTTTTATGAAAGCTTTATAAGGGATATTGCCAAGGAGAACCTTGACCGACAGATAAGTTTCGATGAACTGATTGCTCCGTCAAAACCTGTTGTTAAAGCACTTGGAGGAGGGCATTTCCAAATACAATTTCCGGAGAATGTGCGCATGATGCGTGTTTATGCTATAGCTGGAATGCAGATGATGGAAAAGTATTATAGGGAGACATCCCTTATGAATCTTGATATGTCGGTTCTGGCTTCCGGATATTATGTGGCACTTGCTGTTGCAGACAGTGGGAAAGTTTATGGTTTTAAGCTTTACAGGTGATTATGTATAGTATTTTGAAAATGAAAGGCGTTGCATGGGGAGCGCTTGTCCTGATTGTCGTTTGGCTGGTTCTTGTTCTGAAGACACCGGCACCATGGTGGTGTTATATAGCCCCTTTCTTCGCATTTATGATGGTATTCTGCCATCTTGCCGCCTTATATTTAAATAAAGTCAGCAATGTGGCGAGCAGGAAACTTGATTTGATTGCACTGATAATGGGGGTGCTATCGATTATTGCCGTGATTGTTGTTGCCTTTATAGGGTAGGGCAATAAAAACAACGATACGGCACTATAGATACAAAAAAGACTCGGGGATAAATCCTCGAGTCTTTTATTTTTTAGACTTTAATTAAGCGGGGAGGGCTGCGTTTGTTTTGTGAACAGCTTCCGCGCTCTTCTTGAAGAGTTCTTTCTCCTCGTCATTGAGTTCGAGTTCAAGGATTTTCTTGATACCGCCTTTGCCAAGAACGCAGGGAACGCCTATGCAAAGATCGCTCTCGCCATATTCGCCTTCAAGGAGTGCGGAGCAAGGAATGATAGCATCCTGATCATGGATGATTGCTTCTACAACCTCTGCAGTTGCAGCACCGGGTGCATACCATGCAGAAGTGCCGAGAAGTTTGGTGAGCGTTGCTCCACCTACCATTGTGTCGGCAGCAACCTTGTCGAGTTCTTCAGCTGAGAGGAAGTTTGTTACAGGGATACCGCGGAGTGTAGCAAAACGCTTCATCGGAATCATTGTAGTGTCACCGTGACCACCGATTACGAAACCTTCGATCTCGTTGGGGTTCGCGTTGAGAGCTTTGCTGAGGTAATATTTGAAGCGGCTGCTGTCAAGTGCACCACCCATGCCGATGATACGGTTCTTGGGAAGACCGGATACTTTATGGATGAGATATGTCATTGTGTCCATAGGGTTGGAAACACATACGATAACAGCATTGGGGCTGTGTGCGAGAACGCTTTCAGTTACCTGCTTAACGATGCCGGCATTAACACCGATAAGTTCTTCGCGAGTCATGCCCGGTTTACGTGGAATACCGGAAGTGATAACAACAACATCGCTGTCTTTTGTTGCTTCATAGTTGTTTGTCACGCCTGATATGCGTGTGTTCATGTCGAGAAGGTTTGCAGTCTGCATCATGTCCATGGCTTTTCCTTCAGAAACGCCCTCTTTGATGTCGATCATTACAACCTCGTCTGCGATCTCACGGAGAGCCATTACATTGGCTGCTGTTGCGCCTACATTACCGGCGCCAACTACGGTTACTTTTGACATATTTGTCTGTATTTTATGAGATTAATACTGATATAGTTCTGCCATATGGATTATTCTCTTTCGAAGTGGAATCCATTTACTTACAAAATTAGGGAAATAATTCCTTAATTCAAATCAAAATGACAAATATTTTTGTTTGGTGTTCTGTATAAAATTGTATTGAAGAAATACAAATGCCTCTTCTTAAAAAGAAAATGACACGAAAGCTCCGAGGCGACGTGCCCAAGCCGTGTTGCCATCTTGGTTCATGCGTTGTCCGAGGTCAAATTCAAGTGCGCATGATATGCGAGGTGTTAGATACCAGAATACATTTGCAGCCATGTATAATCCCTGTTTATATTGATCGGACGATACGTTATGTTTGGGTGAGTATCGTGCACCGCCGAAGGTTGCGCTTGCAAATATCATAGGAGTAAAATTGTATTGAACGCCCATATATCCTCCATAACATAGCGGAGCATATAGTTTTCCAGGCCTGTCGGGATAAGATACAAGGTCATAAGCACCCATCAGCCAATCTCCACCAAGGCTTCCATAACCTTCGCCACCATTGATACATCCGTATACTGTCATTGCGTAGAATGGTCTGAACAATGTTGTGAGCTGTAAGCCATATCCGGATTTATTGTGGTTTTTACCAGATATCAGGTCGCGATATGGCAGAGACCTGTATATTGCCGACAGTCTGACATGGTTCGATTCACCCCATCCGTATTGGAGGAATGCGGCAACATCCGGAATATATTGGGATACCTTAGCTGTCTGGTCCGGTATTGTTTCGATTTGATCTGAGGGTGTTTCCACAGATGCCGCGACAGAAAAACCTTTGGGTAGCTTGTGTAACCAGCGGATAAGTACGGAAGTCGCACTCATTTTGGCATTCGGTCCTGACGCGTCAACAGCAGGGGGCAATGTCGTCGGATCACTGAACGTGGAATTCGTATAACCGAAAGTCCAGTCGTTTATTGATGCATATGCCTTTTTAAGCCTGAAGTCTCGAACTTGATATCCGTTGAAATTGGCTTCAATATATACCTGATAGTCTCCAAGAAGTTTATTTCTTCCCAATACCCGGAAAAACAAAGCTGTCCCCGCCGGAGTGGTGCCTAAGTACCTTTTTCGTAACGGATCTTTTTCCATATTAATGAGGTATGGAGCGAATCCAGAGGATGGCAAAGCTCCACCCCAGTCAAAATATCCTCGCATACGCACGCATCCTCCCATGCCCATAGCGAGTTTGGAATCTTTAGACATGAATAGAAAATATGGAGCGAGCGGATCCTGGAAATGACGGAATTGATCTTCGTAAAATTTTTTAATAAGAACCACAGAGGAGTCATTCTCCACTTCATCACCTTTCCCAAAATAGATAATCTTATGATTTGACAAAGTTGAGTCCATCCTTATATCCTCGTGACTTCGTCTTGCCTGTGCTGAAGGAGGGATTATTAATGATACGAAAATAATAGCGTGAAGAACGATCACATACAGAGATATACCAAAGGGTATATTACGAAATCTTGCGTGCATGTCGGATAAGCGTTAGATAATTAATAAGTGGTAGACAGGTGATCACCTACGAAATAATCTCACCTATTAATAAAACAAATTTTAAGTGAATATGGATTAGTCTATCTTAATTAATCCCCAATATATGGTTATTCATTTCCTATGTTACGGAGTATATCCTCAGGCGATTCGTCTGCGTCAAGTCCCATGTGTCGTCTGAGCCTTTGTCGGTTCTTTTTTACAGAATTTGGTTGTAAAAAGAGCATTCTCGCTATCTGCTTGGTTGTCATGCCTGCCTTTAGGTATATAGCTAACCGTATGTCTCCCTCCGAAACCGATGGATATCGTTCCTTTAATATAGTAGAGAAGCGGGGATGTACTTTTTCAAATATAATTTTGAAATTTTCCCAATCCTGTCTGCCACTCAAATGCATTTTAAGATTCTGTTCCAGTCGGTTAATCTTACTTTCTCCAATTTCTCCGGATTCTTTCATTTCTGAAATGTCAGATAAAACGGATTTAAGTACATTGTCTCTTTCAGTCATTGCCAATGCAGAAGACACCGCTTTCCTCCGTTCCTGTTCCAATTCGAGGCATGCACGGAGATTTGCCATTTTATGAGATTGGAGTCGGTGATACACAATGAACATTGTAATTCCGGCAATAAAAACAATTAAAATGATTACCAACCACGTCCACATTCTCTCGATTTTTATCTTGTGCTCGCGTTGCTCATCATTTTTTGCTATTTCTTCTCTCGCTTCATTGTTAAGTATATTGAATGAGGAGTTTTTTGCTAACAATGAGTCTTGTAATAGAGACAGCTTGCGAAAATAAATGTCTGCGGAATCTTTTATTCCGAATTGGTCGTATATCTCGGTTGCAAGTTTGTAAGTGGCACATTGTTGTTCCAATGTTGAATTGCTGTCTGCCAATAACATTGCTGTGTAAAGATTGCGTATGACATCTGCTTGCCGATTTTCATCTGAATAATGCGTAGCCAAGGCTAATATAATTTTTAATCTTATGGAAAAAGGCAGTTTGCTGTTAAGTAGACTTTCTGCCTTTATGAGAGTTTCTTTGTTTTTAATGATAGAATACCTGCTAATCAGCACGTCCGCATAAAAACCTGTATCTTTTGATGCTATTGGGTTTGATAATAGGGAATCGAGTATCGTAACGGAGGATTTCGTGTTTCCAAGTCTAAATAGGATATTGGCATTGTTTAAACTTGTTTTAAGATGCCAATTTTCTAATCTAAGTTTTTTTAATAATGTGTCGGCTGTTGAATAATAATGGTTGGCACGCTTGAGCTCTCCGATATGCATGCATATTTCACCGATATTGAGTGCAAGCCATGCATACATGAAATCATCATGGGTCTTTTCAAAATAATCTTGGCACTCTTTGACTATCTTGTATTGCTCATAATCATTCGCTTGATGAATAAACAGGCTTTCCAGATATTTGAACCTCACCATGTCATAAACATAAATTGACGAGTCGCAAAGCTCGATAGCTTTTTTTATATGAGATCTTGCCAGACTCCAGTTCATGTGCCTTGACTCGTATATTGCCAACCAGTAATGATAACGCGCCTTAATTTGTTTAGACCTATGTTTAAAATTATCATGCCGGGCGGTTTCATCTTTCAACGAATCTAACATTGAAATGAAAACGGAATCGGGGAAAGTGTTTATGAAACCCCACTCAAGGTGCACGGTCAGTGAATCGGCAACAGTAGATGTAGGTTTCCATTTGAACATATAATGGATTTCTGAATTTCTTGCACAGGAAAACAGAAGAAATATGATAAACAAAGAAAGAAGATGTTTCATGGTGCGAAATTAATAAAAAATTACATAAACAGCTTATAATAAGCAAATGTACCCTAATTGTACCCCTTATAAAGCTTGCTTATAAATATTGTTTGATCTAATTTTACGCCGTCAGATTTAAGGAGCTGTTCAAAATTAACTTTTATTTCTAAACAATAGGCATATATTCTTGGAAATATTGGGCTTGTTTGAATAAGTTCTTAGAAAGGGGATTTAAGAAAGTAAATGAAGCCGGCTAACTTTAATCCCGAATAATCCCAAATGGCTTTTTAGAGTAAACGGTATGAAAAATTTATCTCTGATCATTACGGCAATCTGTATCTGCACATCTGCAACAGCTATGCCGAGTAAGAGTATTGAGCATTTGCAAGTGAACAACGGCAAAATCAAAACTTTCGCTAACTCTATTAAATCTGTGACACGTTCAATGGAAGAGCCGAAATCTGAGTTTGTTGCCACTGAAGCTAATTTCTGTCCTTCCGGCACTTTTATGAATGGAACCGGTGGATATTGGCTTTTGTTATCAAATGCCGGTCTTGATAAGGAAAGTCCTACACACTCCGGTCAGATGGTAAGAATATTCATCATGTCTGCTCCCCGGTAGACTCAAAAAATCCCCAGCTCCCCACAGGAACATTCCCGGCATGGACCTCGGATGTAAGAGAAAATGGCTTCTTTGATCCGGCGTATACACAATTTATTGATGTGTTCCCGAATCCGGATGCACCGGAAAGCGGAGAAATGGTAGGATATATTTGGACTGCCAAGTCAGGAACTGTTTCTATAACTCATGAAAATGGTAAATATACTGTAGTTGCAGAATGTAAGGCAACTCTTAATGATAATCCGCGTCTGGTTAATTGCAAAGCATCATTTACAGGGGATATACCATATGTGGATTATTATGCTTACACTCCATTATCGGGTGATCGAAAGGTGGAAATCAAAGGTGTGTCGGGAAGATACTACCCGGGTTCCTACAATATTGTATTTTACAATGTTCCCTTGGATAAGGACGGTTTTGTGGTCGGTCCCGGCGATCTTTTGAGTTTTGAGTGTTATACGGATGAGACAACCCACATGGATTTAGATGCTTTGTGTGGTGAATATACTCCGGTTAATATGTTTAAAGAGGGACCGGTGAAAGGTAGATTCTGGGAAGGTACGTGGTATCAGTTTTCAGGGAGCATGTGGGGCGCGCTCGGAACTGCCTTGACAGTATATAATGATGACGGCACAATGCTCACCGGACTCGCCACAGAAGGAGTGGTTACTTTTACAAAAGCTGATAAAGATGGTGAGTATACTGTCAATTTCAATGTTGCTACACCGGAAAAGCATAAAATCACAGCTACTTGGACAGGCAGACTTGGCGATTTTATAGATGATCAGACAGCTGGTGTGGAAAATATTGAAAATGATGGTTTTAAAGTGAGAGGAGGCGAGGGCTTTATTGAAGCGCCGGAAGGTGCCGAGATTTACAATCTTTCCGGCACAAAAACTGGAGCTACTTCTCTTCCTTCTGGAATATATATTGTAAGGTTAAACGGCAAGTCCGTAAAAGTAATGGTTAAGTAGTTCTTTAATTATAGTTTCGAATTGTTAGGTTCCCTTTTTTAGTCACGATAAGTTTAAGCAGTTTCTAAGGAGTGCCGTCCAATATACGGCACTCCTTAAATTATAAAGTGACAAAAATTATTGAAAATTTGAGTTGATATTTGTATAATGAAATAAAATGCTTAATTTTGCAATAAGTGTAAAAAATACACTTATGTATGTTTTATATAATGTATTGCTATAATATTAAATAGCTTTCCATTGTTATGTCATGCATCTGTGAGACTTAGAAGTTGTTTAAAAATAAATGTGAATTTGGGGTCGCAAACTTGGCGCAGATTTCT
>CASBHZ010000007.1 GCA_949123685.1 uncultured Bacteroidales bacterium
AGATACTATCGCGTGACTGGAGTTCAGACGTGTGCTCTTCCGATCTCGAATGGATCTACCAGGATTATATATTGTCAATGGAAGGAAAGTAATAAAGTAATAGATCATGTGTAGCAGGAGTGAAATCAGAATTTTCCACTCCTGTTACATTATATTATACATATGTTTTGATTAATTTGCAAATGTTAGAAGCTTAGACTGGGTCTGCTTCTAAAAATTTATCTTATATTTGTAAAAAATTAGGGATATGGAGCCAAACTCATTTCAACTCCATACTCTTAATGATCCGATAAACTTCTTTAAAATCGCATTGCCATGAATAATCATGTAACGATAAAAGACATTGCAAAAGCTCTCGGAATCTCAACATCTACAGTTTCCCGTGCACTCTCAGATGCATGGGATATCAAACGCGAAACCAGGGATCAGGTATTGGCAATGGCTAAGCAACTTAATTACAGGCCAAACATAAACGCAAAAAATCTTCAGAACAAACGCAGTGGGACCATTGGAATAATTATTCCTGAATTTGTGGGTAGTTTCTTTCCAAATGTCTTGATGGGAATACAAGAAATACTGAATGAGCATAAATACCATATGATCATTACCCAAAGCAGCGAAAACCGAAGGCAGGAACTCGAAAACCTAAACCTCCTTCAGGAACACATGGTAGACGGAATAATGATGTCAATTACTATAGAAGGCGGCAACGAGGATACGTATAATGAAATTATTGAAAGGGGGCTACCTATGATATTTTTTAACCGCTGCCCCAAAAACGTAAGAGCATCAAAAGTGCTTATTGACGATTGCCTAATGGCTGAAAAAGCGGTTGAACACCTTATTTCAACAGGCAGGAGAAATATTTACCATTTCATGGGACCCGAAAACCTTGAGGTTACAAGCAAACGGGCACAAGGATTCAGGAACGTGCTCGAACGTAACGGGATTAACCCGGCAGGAAAAATCATTCCCTCCGGAATATTCATAAAAGACGGACAGTTCGCCATGTCCAAGATGCTGGCAGAGGGTGGAGAAATGCCGGATGCCGTTTTCTGTTTTAACGACCCTGTTGCAATCGGAGTGATGAAAGCATTAAAAAATAACGACATCAAAGTTCCGGATCAAATTGCAATAACCGGCTTCAGCGAGGGATCCATGGCTACCGTTGTTGAACCTCAACTGACATCCGTATTACAGCCAATGAAAGAAATGGGAAGGCAAGCGGCACAACTCATGATTGATCAATTGAAGTCAGAACGCAAGCTTTCACCCAAAACTATTTGCCTTGATGCCACCCTTAACATACGGGAATCTTCAATCACCGCATGATAATAATACCCAATTGATAAGGAAGAACATTTGACCGCATTGTTACGAATCACAATGCGGTCTTCTTAGTTTATAAAACAGTTTAAATTCCGAAAACGTTCCCGAAAATATTTCGAAAACGTTCCCGCTAATTTTTATGTAAGTTTACGTAAATCACTTTCTTATATTCCTTATATTTGCATTAAACTTAAAATATATACCTGAAAAAATGAGCAATATCGACCTAATCACAATCGCGATTTTCTCAATTGGAGTGCTGCTCACCGGAGTTGCATTTTCAAGAACGGGAAGAAACATGAAAAGTTTCTTCGCAGGAGGAGGCAACATGCCATGGGGCATGAGCGGACTCTCTCTCTTTATGGGATTTTTCTCGGCAGGCACTTTTGTTGTCTGGGGTTCAATCGCCTATTCCTACGGAATAGTGTCTGTCATGATTCAGCTGACAATGGCAGTGGCTGGATTCATTGTCGGAACATGGATAGCACCGAAATGGCAACAGACACATTGTCTCACTGCCGCATCATATATCAGAGAGCGTCTCGGAATAAACGTTCAAAAATTCTATACTTATATTTTCTTGATAGTATCCGTATTCACAACCGGTAGCTTTCTATATCCGGTAGCCAAGATTGTTGAAGTGTCTGCCGGAATCCCCTTGACTGCTGCAATACTTATTCTCGGTGCTTTCAGCATGATATACGTGTCAATAGGAGGATTGAGAGGTGTTGTTGTCACAGATGTCCTTCAATTTGTCATATTGTTTTCTGCCGTGGCAATAGTGGTTCCTCTATCTTTCGAAAAAATAGGTGGTGTATCTTCATTCATGTCAAATGTGCCTGAAGATTTCTTTTTACCGGTGAGAGGAGAATACTCCTGGTGGTTTCTCATAGCTTTCTGTATATATAACTCATTCTTCTTAGGAGGTAATTGGGCATATGTGCAAAGATATACATCCGTAAAGAGCGCTTCAGACAGCAGGAAGGCAGGTTGGCTTTTCGGCAGCCTATACCTTGTCAGTTCATTGTTATGGATGATACCACCAATGGTTTATCGTATCCTCGAACCGGGACTGAGCGGACTTGACAACGAAAATGCCTATCTACTGATGTGCAAAGAGGCAATGCCCGCCGGTTTACTTGGCCTGATGCTCGGCGGCATGATATTCGCTACGGCAAGTTCATTGAATGCAACTTTAAACATCTCTGCCGGCGTATTCACAAACGATATTTTCAAAAGGATGGTTCCAGGCGCGTCAGACAAGTCGCTTATGGTAGTGGCAAGGGTCTCGACCTTAGGTTTCGGCATCCTGGCACTGGTTGTAGCATTGCTTGTAAAAAGCATGGGCGGGATCGTAAATGTGGTCATCAGTGTTGCCGCACTGACAGGAGTTCCCATCTACCTTCCCGTGATATGGTCCCTATTCAGTAAGAGACAGAATGCAAGATCAGTATTGAGTGTGACTCTGATAAGCCTTGCAGTCAACCTTTTCTTCAAATTTGTGACACCATTGTTCGGGTTTTCACTTAGCCGAGGATGTGAGATGGGAATAGGCGCATTCGTTCCGGTGCTTCTGCTTATTATTACAGAAGCTGTATTAATTGCCCGCAAATATGAAGATCCTCGATACAATACATATAAAGGTATTGTAAGAAAACAGGAGATAACAGACGAAAAATCAATACAAACAGGAAAAGAAACAAATAATTTCACACGCAGGGTGCTTGGACTCAGCATTGCTTCTGCCGGACTCCTTATTACGGTGCTTGGAGCAATAGCGGACTCTTCCGGATATATACCCGTATGCGCGGGAATTATAGTGTTAACAACAGGTTTAATCATAAGGTATAAAAAATAGATATGAACAGTCAAGGATTTGTTGCCTCCAGAGCCATACGCAGGTTAAAAATCGAAAGCGACATTGTAGTTGTAGGTGGCGGACTAACGGGAGTATGCTGTGCGTTAAGTGCAGCCCGAAGAGGTTCAAAAGTTGTTCTTGTGCAGGATCGCCCCGTACTTGGCGGTAATGCTTCAAGCGAAGTGAGATTATGGGCGCTGGGAGCGACCTCACACATGGGGAACAACAACAGATGGTCGAGAGAAGGAGGCATAATCAACGAGATCATGACAGAAAACGTGTATCGAAACAAAGAAGGGAATCCGGTCGTATTCGACACCGTCCTTCTTGATCTTGTTCTGGCAGAATCCAACATAACCCTGCTTCTTAATACTATCGTCTATAAGGTAAAAAAGTCTGCCGACGACTTGATTGATCATGTTGTGGCATATAACCCCATAAACGAAACCAGATACCTTATCAACGGACAATTTTATGCAGACTGCAGCGGAGACGGCATTGTCGGGTATCTGTCCGGAGCCCCTTTCAGAATGGGATCCGAGGATAAAAATGTTTATGGTGAAAGATTTTCACCCGACAAAGAAACTTATGGTGAACTCCTGGGACACACTATTCTTTTCTACATGAAAGACACAGGCAGACCTATAAAATATATTGCACCGGAATTTGCCTTGAAAGATGTAGAGAAGCACATAAGCAAAATACAAAACACCGAGTATTTTTCTATTCATCACCATGGATGCAAATATTGGTGGATCGAATATGGCGGCAGACTTGACACTATCCATGATTCGGAACATATAAAACATGAACTCTGGAAAGTTGTGTACGGCATCTGGAACTACATTAAAAATTCAGGAAAATTTCCTGAGATGGATACCTATACACTCGAATGGGTAGGGACAATACCCGGTAAAAGGGAGTCACGAAGAATGCTCGGCATGTACACCCTTACACAGCAGGACATCATCGAACAGCACTCCCACTACGATGCCGTGGCATACGGAGGATGGGCAATTGACCTTCATCCTTCCAATGGAGTTTATGCTGACGGGAGAGCATGCAACCAATGGCATTCCAAGGGTGTTTATCAGATTCCTTACCGCTGCTATCTGGGTAGCCATATCAAGAATCTGATGTTTGGAGGGAGAATCATTAGTTCCTCACATGTGGCAAACGGCTCCACACGTGTCATGTGCACTTCTGCATGTGGCGGACAGGCTGTCGGCACAGCGTTATCGTTATGTATAAAAAATGGTTTGACTCCGATGGATTATGTTAATCCTGAAAAAATAGGTGAACTTCAACAGGCTCTTATAAATGATGGGCAATATATACCCGGAATCGAATTGAACAATAATCAGAACTTACTACATGCGGCTGAGATATCGCCTTCAAGCACATTCCGTTTCTCAGGTTACAAGCCCAACGGAGAGTGGCAACGCCTGACATTCTCGACAGCAGCTCTATTCCCCATAAAAGGGGAAATGCCTGAAATCGGAATGAGTGTCAAGGCAACAGAAGAGACTACCCTCAGGATTGAACTCCGGAAATCGTCGAGAAAAGGCGGATACACTCCCGACATAATTCTTGAACACATAAACCTGCCTATACACGAAGGGTCACAGGAGATTAAATTCAAATTTGAGTCATCTTTCGCAGAAAGTGAATATATATTCGTATGCTTCATGGCAAATAAACACATATATATTCCTCTCAGTGACTGCCTTGTGACCGGAACTACGACTGTCCTGAATCAGATAAACCTCGCTGTCTCCAATCTGGGCAGGCAAGATCCACCGGAAGAAATAGGTATTGACAGTTTTGAATTTTGGTGTCCGGAAAGGAGACCGAAAGGTAAAAATATCGCATTCACCCTGAATCCTCCACAAGCGATCTTCTCAAAAGAATTGCTCTCAAACGGATATATGCGCCCATTCAGTTCAACCAACGCTTGGGCACCGGAATTGGATGATAAGGATCCTCACATATCATTAAAATGGGATGAGGAACAGGTCATCAGCAACCTGACTTTATATTTTGATACAGATTTCGACCATGCTATGGAAACTGTGCAAATGGGACACTCCGAACACATTATGCCATATTGCATCAGAAAATACAAAGTATCCAATGCCGATGGTGTAATTTTGGCTGAAACAGATTCAAATTATCAAACAATAAATACAATTAAATTCAGCAATCCGGTTAAGACTTCAAGACTTAATATACATATAGATAAACCAGAAGTTCACACTCCGGCTGCTCTATTTCATATCGTAATCAAGTAATAACTTCATATGAAAACCTTTCTGACATCAAAATTGGCGATAAACCTGACAAGCATACTGTTACTGGCATTATTTGCCAATATAAGCATGTATGCGCAGGCTTTTAATAAATATAAAGGAATCGTTGTCGATTATGACGACGGAGAACCGGTAATAGGCGCTATCATCGCTGTAAAAGGTGAGAAAACGTCAATGCTCACAGACATTAATGGGGAGTTTACCATCATGTCCGATAAACCGGAGCTGACAATCGAGATTCGTTCTGTCGGATACAACCCGATTACGACAACAATATCTTACAAGAAAACCAATAACATCCGCATGCGGACAAGTTCGGATCTCCTTAATGAAGTTGTAGTTGTCGGTTACGGCACCACCACACGCAAGGACGTTACAGGAGCCGTGGCAAAGGTCGATGTAAAAGAGATGCAGAAATCGCCTGTATCAAACTTCGAAGAAGCTCTTGCCGGACGAGTGGCAGGAGTGCAGTCCACAAGTAGCGACGGACAGCCGGGCAGCGACCTTAATATCGTGATCCGCGGCAATAATTCCGTGACACAAAGCAACGCCCCCCTATATGTCGTAGACGGATTTCCTCTCGAGACCTCTGTCGGCAACGTATTGAATCCGGAAGAAATAGAATCAATGGAAATCTTAAAGGACGCATCGGCAACAGCCATCTATGGTGCACGCGGAGCAAACGGCGTAATTTTGATCACTACGAAAAAAGGGAAAGTTGGCAAGCCGGTGGTTATGTATAACGTATATATGGGAGTACAACAGGCAGTAAAGAAACAGGAAATGCTCGACCCATATGAGTTTGTTAAGTATCAACTTGATGTAAACCCTACATTATACTCTTCAATGTATCTTGGCTCCCAGAAAACCCTCGAAGACTATCGCAATGAAAAGGGAATAAACTGGCAGGACGAAGTGCTTCGCAATGCTTTTGTCATGAACCATAACCTGTCTGTAAGGGGAGGAAGCGAAAATACTAAATATTCAATTTCGGGAAGTGTGGTGCATCAAGACGGCGTAATTCTTAACAGCGGTTACCGTAAATACCAGGGACGATTGAATCTTGAGCAGAACCTTAGCAGGAAGATAAAAGTCGGACTGAATCTCAATTATACGTACAATAAAAAATTCGGCACAATAGCAGCCGAACAAAACGCTTCTCCAACGGCAAGCATCATGTACAGCATGTGGGGATATCGTCCCGTAGGATCATTATGGCAAGAAGACCTTATGAACGACCTCTATGATGACTCCCTTGATCCATCGCGCGATTACAGAATAAACCCTGTAATGGCAGCAACAAATGAGCACAACCCCATGCACACGTCAACATTTATTGCAAATGCATATTTCCAATATAAGATTCTTGACAATCTTATATTGAGAATCACAGGAGGATACAATAATGTGGATCAACGCAGGGAGATATTCAACAATTCAAATTCACGCCTCGGACACCCGAGAACTAACGAAAAAGTAAACGGGAGCATTACCAATTACGAGCGAACTAATTTCCTTAACGAAAATACCTTGACGTATAATTTCAAACTCAGGAATGGACACTCACTTAAACTTCTTGGTGGTTTCACTTTGCAGGATTATAGATATATGCAGGATGGATTCACATCTATAAATATCCCGAATGAAGAACTTGGCATATCCGGACTTGATGAAGGAACTGTCACAAAAGCTCCGATAACAAGAACATCAAATTCACTGATGTCATTCCTTGCCAGGGCTGACTATAACTACAAATCCAAATATATGATGACAATATCCTATCGCGCCGATGGCAGCTCTAAGTTTCCGAAAGACAATAGGTGGGCTTCATTCCCGTCTGCCGCTATTGCCTGGGGATTCGGTCAAGAAAGTTTCCTCAGAGACATGTCATGGCTCACATCGGGCAAGCTGCGTCTCGGAGCCGGAGCTACTGGTAACAACAGGGTCAGCGACTACGCCGCGCTCACAAGTCTTGTAATATCACCGACAACAGGTTATTCCGTCAACAACTCCCCATTGAAAGGCGTAGTACCGTCATCACTCGGAAATCCGGGACTTAAATGGGAAACGACAGTGCAGTATAATGCCGGTATAGATCTTGGATTCCTTAATAACAGGATCAGCTTCACTGCGGATTATTATTATAAACACACACGCGATCTCCTTCTGAATGCCACGCTCGCACCTTCTCAGGGTTTCCTCGCTGCATATAAAAACGTGGGAAGCGTATCCAACAGCGGTCTGGAACTCACGCTGAACACGGTCAACATACAATCCAGCGACTTCACTTGGACCTCGGGATTAAACATATCCTTCAACCGCAATAAAGTCATTTCCCTAAATGAAGACGAACCATCACTCGCAACCCGTGTCACATGGGGAAACTTCAACAATGCATATCCATATATAGCGATTCCCGGACATCCTATCGCAATGTTCTATGGTTATCTTTTTGACGGCATTTACCAATATGAAGATTTTGACAAGATCGGCAATAATTATGTGCTTAAACAGGGAATCCCCAACAACGGAAACGATCGTGCCAATATTCAACCTGGTGATATCAGATATCAGGATATAAATGGTGATGGAAAAGTAGATAACAATGACCTAACAATTATCGGAAATCCGAATCCTAAATTTATCGGAGGTTTCAATAACAATTTCACATACCGCAATTTCGATCTTACGGTCTTCCTCCAGTTTTCATATGGTGGTCAGATCATGAATGCCAACAGAATCGAATTTGAAGGAGGAGATCCTACGGCAAGGACTTCACTCAACATGTTCAGCAGCGTAAAAGACAGATGGACTCCTGAAAATCCGTCAAACACATTATTCAGAGTGGGTGGTCAGGGACCTACTGCATATTCCGACAGAACTATCGAGGATGGTTCTTATCTAAGATTGAAAACAATCACACTGGGCTATACTTTGCCTTCATCATTGACAAGGCGCATAGGAATAAACACATTCAGGATATATGCAGCTGCGCAGAACCTTCTGACATGGACTTCATATTCCGGCATAGACCCCGAAGTGTCAACATATAACACCGCCTTGACACCGTCTTTCGACTGGTCGGCATATCCTCGTTCAAAATCAATAACTTTCGGTTTGGAAATATCTTTATAAACAAACAGTATATGAATAATATAAAACTATATATATCGGCATTTGCAATCACATCTTCAATAGCATTAAGTTCATGTGATTTTTTAAACAAAGAACCGGATTTTCTCACACCCGAAAACTATTATAACACCCCTGCACAGATTGAATCGGCGCTAAACGGCGTATACAACCGTCTGATCGATCCGAACGGAAGGATGTATAGCAAGGGACTGTATTCATTTTTCGCGATCAGCGATGAGTTCTTCTACAAGAACATTTCCATCAACAACATCCGCGTGATGCAGTTTGATGCCGGGAGTCTTGACATAGGGCGTTTCTGGGAAGTGCTTTATGAGGGAGTCAGCAGATCCAACTATCTTTTGGAATATATGAACGAAGATGTATTGGACACCCCTGAGAAAAAATCGATGAAAGGTGAAGCCCTCTTCCTTCGGGGATACTACTATTATCTTTTGACATCATATTTCGGTGAAGTTCCACTAAAGCTAAAACCCACGGAGTCTCCCGACGAAAAACCGTTAGGCAAGGCATCGTTGCAGGAAATATATGATTCGATCGTAAAGGATATGAAAGAGGCTGAAGAATTGGTTCTTGATATAAATGAATCCGGAAACAATGAAAGGGTTTCAAAAACGGCAGTCCAGGCAATCCTTGCAAGAGTGTATATGAAGATGGCTGGATACCCATTGCAAAACACAGAAAAATATTCCGATGCCCTCACATATGCCAATAAAGTCATAAATTCCGGTTTGCATGAACTCAATCCTTCCTATTCCCAAATATTTATAAACCATAGTCAAGATATCAATGAACTTAAAGAGTGTATCTGGGAAGTAGGTATGTATGGCAACAAGATAGGCACAGAAGATCTTGCCGGTAGTGTCGGTGTTGAAAACGGCATTTTATGTCGTGACATAAAAACCGGATATTCCGGAGGCGCTATACAAGTCACCAAAAGACTTTACGACTCTTTCGAAGATGGTGATCTGAGACGAGACTGGAATATAGCCCCATATTGTTTCAATACTGACGATTCAGGCGTCACAACAAAGAAGTTTTATACTTCCTCTCAAATTTATAACCGCAATCCGGGAAAATGGCGTAGGGAATACGAACAAGGGGAAAAGGCACAAATGTATAATTCAACCAATTTCCCTATCATCAGGTATAGCGATGTCCTACTTATGAAAGCTGAAGCCATCAATGCCATAAAACACGGTCCGGATGCCGAGGCATACGAAGCAATAAATCAAGTGCGCAGACGTGCGTGGGGTTTAAACACATCCGTAGCTTCACCGTCTTGTGATTTAACCGGTTTAAACGGAGAGGAAGACTTCCTTGATGCCATACGTAAAGAGCGTTTCCGGGAGTTCTGCTTTGAAGGTCATCGTAAACTTGACCTCATAAGATGGGGAATATATGTTTCTACCATGAATGAATACGGACGTGAAGCAGCAGCCGACGGAGGATCGTTCTCATATGCAGGAAACTCCGGCAAAAACGTGACTGCGCGTAACGTTGTCTTCCCCATTCCAAACACGGAGCTGACAATAAACAAATTGATGACACAGAACCCGGGGTGGTAAAAGAGTTTTTTGTTACAATTATTCGGTAAATTTCAATACTTACTCATGATATGAAAGCATATAAATCAATACTTATATCCTTAATTGCTTTGTCGGCATGTTCCGAAAATGCTCCCGATTCAGAGCTAAACATCTCTGTTGAAGGAAACCTTAAGGCTGGAAAGGAAGTGTGTTTTAAAATAAAGGGCAACGCAGATAACATAATGTTCTATTCAGGTGAACCCGGACATGAATATAACCTGAGGAACAGATTGTTTGCAGATAATGACCTTATGGTAGAATTTGTTTCTTACACAGACCAGTCAACAGAAGTGCAACAGAATTTTCAAATTTTGGTAAGCAACGACTTTAATGGAATTTACGACATGGGAAACGTGAATGCAGCATCTTGGACAGATGTCACGGCTCGTTTCACATTACCGTTGACGGTAAAATCCAACACGTCTTCCGGAAAAGTGAACCTCAAAGATTTGGCAGGAGACCAAACATCCGGACCGCTATACATCGCTTTCAGATATTATGATGTGGACGGTGTAGCGTTTAAAAACCGATGGGTTGTCAGAAGCATGAACATAGAAAAAATATCACCGGAAGGACAATCTTCCTCGTTGGCTGACATTAAAACTGCAGGATGGCAGAATGTTTCTGTCTCCGGAAGTGGGAAATGGACACTCCCCGGAAGTCAACTTTTAATTGCAGGAAACACTTCTTCTAACGACAAGGACCTTTGGGCAATTTCACAAGGGTTCGATATCCATTCAGCAGTTCCGTCAACAGGTGTCGCTTTGAAAAACATCGCAACATCCATAACAGAATACAAACACGTCTACGAAAAACCCGGTAATTATGAGGTCGTATTCGCAAGCTCATCTGAATGGTATAATAGCAAAAATGAATCCGTCAGCATTCTAAATATTGAAATAACCGAATAGGTAAGTAACAATATATAACGGTTCGGCAAAAAATGCTAAACCATTGATTAAGTAAGTGTTGGGAATACTTACTTAAGACTGATCACCAACTAACCTATTAGAAGCCGTTAAAAAACAATCAAAATGAAATTGATCTTATCTTCAGCCATAATCGCATTTTCATTAACGACAGGGGTCATGACTGCAGGGGAGCCTGCAAAAAAAGTTTCCTTGCTTTCCGACAAGATATGCCTGCAATGGAAAAGCTCAAAACATGGCTGGGTGCTGAACGAATTGTCGGCATATGGCAAATCCTTGGAGATTGCAAATTATCAGCATTGCGTGTTATATAGTTCCGAGAAGCCTTCCGACAGTCCCCTTGACCCCAATGAATACGGTAGCAGCAAAAAATTTCCGGAAGAGCAATATCGTTATGTCATACCATCATGGAATGAAGCCACCACATCCGTTGCACTCAACAGAGCCGGAGAAGGAATCTTCTTTTTACCGGATAAAGTTCATAGGATTGACAGCAATACCATTGGCTTCGATCATTCATCCGACAAATTCTCGATATCTGAAATATGGAAGATCGAGAATAACAGGATCGATGTGGTGTTGACACTTACTGCAAAAAAAGACGGATGGTATTCAATTGCAACACCTTCAGTGCTGCAAGCCGATGATAAGAACATTGATTTTGCCATTATTCCGGGGATGCTTCACGGACACGGATTAGGTAAAAACTTTTCTCACGATTATGCATACGGCTGGGACATACCAAGCGAGCCTGTAATTTTCCGAGAAAGAAGCACGTCTACCCTGACATCAATATTGACAACAAAATCAGGTGTAACGTTCACTGTGACGGCGAAACCCGGCACAGCTGCCGAGCCGTGGGGATACAACAAAAGGAATCATAAAGAATGGCGTTTGGGACTATCGGCTATGAACAGGGCGAAAGAACTCTCCCCCACCCTTTATCATCCGGTGCTTGGTCAGGCAGACTCATATATGAAGGCTGGTGAGGAAAGATGCTTCTCATTCATATATACAATTGACAACAACAATTGGTGGGAATCATATAACCGCATTGTCAATAATATATATAAGTTTGACGAATCTCTGAAACTACGTAAGAACAGACAGTCTCTTACTGATCGGCTTTATAAAATACATAAATACGTTACAAACGACAGCACTTCCAAATGGCATACGATTCAATGCGAAGACCTCAAGATAGGAGCACAGGAATATCTTGGTGGCGTTTATAAGGCAAAAAAAGACGCAATGAAAAATGCCGATTACGGAGCAATGTGGATGCTGGGGGCTATGACTGCCGATTCACTAATAACTGACAAGCGGCTTCCTTATGCGCGCAATTTCAAGATCAAACAGCATGTCGGTGATTCCGGTTCAATGACCGGTGCGTCCAAAGGACAATATTATCTCCGCGATTCTCAGATTTTTGTTGAAGAATGGGGTCCTTATATAGAACCGATAGCAACAACCTATTATATGCTCATGGACATAGGAAATATACTCCTGTTCAATCCGGACGACGATGAGTTGAGATCAAATCTCAAGAATGCGGCAGATTTTCTTTTGCGATGTCAGAATGAAGATGGCTCTTGGGCTGTTGCATATGATAATGAAACCGGGAATGAAGAATTTAAAGACCTTAGGGACTACCGTCCCACGTTTTATGGACTTGTCATAGCTTACCGTATGCTTGGCGACAAAGCCTATCTTGATGCCGCCCGGCGTGGTGCGGACTGGCTGATCAAGAATGCCGTCGATACCCACAGGTGGCTCGGTGTATGCGGGGATACGAGATTCGCTGCAGACTTTGCGACAGCACAGGCAGCACAGGCATTCATCGAACTTTATGAGCTTTGCAACCGGAAGGAATATCTTGACGCATCAATAAAGACTGCCCGGTTCTATACGACGTCAATATATACGAATCCCGTTGCTTCTGAACGAGAAATAAAAGTTAACGGAAGAAAAGCGCAACAATGGGAAATCACAACTTCCGGGCTATCATATGAACACGGTGGAATTATCGGTTCTTGCAACCTTCACGGACCGATTTTGCTTGCATCCCATGCCGGAATGTTCATCAGAATGTACAGCCGCACCGGCGACAAACTGTTTCTTGACATGGCACGCGCAGCCGCAATCGGAAGAGATGCGTTCGTTGATAATGAAACAGGAGTAGCGTCATATTATTGGGCGGCAATGAATCGCGGTGCTGGTCCATATCCTCATCATGCATGGTGGCAAATGGGATGGATAACAGATTACCTTGTCGCGGAAATGGAATTAAGAAGTAATGGCAATATAAAATTCCCTGCCGGATTTATAACTCCCAAAGTGGGACCGCACCGCACTTTTGGTTTCCGGACTGGAACAATAGACGGTGACAAAGCGAGACTTGTTATGAAACCGGGGGCATTTGAATGCAATAATCCTAATGTAGAAGTATTATTAGCTGAGGGCGATGAATATTTATACATGATGCTCATGAATGATATCTGTCATGATCAGGAAGTCTCCATTAAAGTAAACCCGGATCTTTTGGGAGCTAATGCAGAAGAAGCATATACAAGCATGCTGTCTCCCTATGGAATCGAAACCATTAAAATACCTTTGAAATGAAACTCAGGAACATTATAATATCAGTTTTTATCAGCACCGTCATATGCAATTCAATATATGCGGAAAAATCGGTAATGATTACACCTCCGCTATTTATTGACAGCAAAGCTGAGACAATAGCTTCAATTGAGAATAATGAAATACGTCTTTCATATGTAAGATGCGGTGAAAATAACAAGGCACTGGCATGCTCAATGCAGGCAAAAGTTGACGGCAATTGGCAACATTTCATTTCTCCGTTAGAAGACAACAAGATTTTTGTAATAACAGGACCCGAAAAACTGAAACGCCCGAACTATAAGTCATTCTATCCCGCATGGATATCAGCTGACTCGGTATCTACAAACCCTTATCTCAGTGGCTCCATATGCGAAGCTGTGCCGGTCAATGCACGCAAAATAAACAGGAATAGCATTGAAGTTGAATATATAACCGCCGGTGATCACAAGATTCTGGGTGTATGGACTATTGAAAAGGATTCAAAGCATGTAGATTTTAATGTAGATTTCACACCTTCAAAAGACGGGTGTTATAGTATAGGAATCCTGGGATTGCATTCCGCCCTGCCGACATCAGTATCCAACATATTGCTTCCCCCTATGTATCAATACAGGCGCATGCCTGAAAAAACCGAGATGCTTTTGTCGGCAATGATGCCCACTCCCGTCTCGATGGTTGAAACAGAAATAGGAGGGAAACGAATGACTGCGTTTGTAAGTGGAGACAATACAACGTTCCCTCTTGACTGGGGTGGTGTTGACCATTCTCCAATGGGGTTCAGCCTTAGAAACCATGAGGACATGATAGAGGCGGTTGCATTCTCTCCCGTATTAGGAATGCCTGACAGTAAGATGACAAAAGGGAAAACTATAAAACGAAAATTTGTTATAGGTCTGACACTGTCACCATGGAATGAGACTCTTGAGCATATTTCACAAAATATCTATAAAGTTCGCGATTATCGTAAGCAATCTGACAGATCCTTGACAGAAACGATATTCAACATCATCGACCTTATGAATGACGATCATTTTGGCGGGTGGGACAAAGATATGAAAGGTCATTATGACATAGAGGGTAAACCTACTAAAGCACCGACAGTTGTCCATTCCGCCCCATTGGCGATAATTGCAGCTGCTATTAATTCCGGCAATGAGAAAATGTATATAGAAAGGGCTCTTCCTACAATAGAATATACCCTTTCACGCAAAGGATACAGATGGAGCACCAAAACTACAGACGACGGATATAATAAGGATCCGGAAACGCTTCGCCTCTCTCCATTCGGATCTCAATTTACAACTACATATTTCGAAGGTCTAAACAGACTGTTAGGAAACAAAAACAGCTGGATTCGCGAAATAGCTCTTCCGGATGGTGACCTTCGTTCTCCAAGAGGATACTCAACCCCTATCCTCTCCTGGGTTCAGGCACTTTATGCCTACCGTCTCATAGGAGACACCAAGTGGCTTAGACGAGCAAAGAGCACTGCTGCAAGGGATGCCGATTTGCATATATATAACAACAGTAGCAAACCGATGCGTTATCAGGCATTCTATAATTCAACGATCTATGCTCCTTGGTGGGATTTCATAGACTTGTATGAAATTACTAAAGACAGGCAGTTTCTGGATGCCGCCAGATATGGCGCGGCTCACACATTAGCAGGCATAAGGACATGGCCGGAAGTGAAAGATTCCACTCAGATTATTCACCCTGACGGCAAATATGACGGGAATGCGACAATGTGGTGGAAAGGCACCGAGCAGTTCCGTCTTGGATTTCCAAGAACAGGAAATGACTCTCCGCAACACGATGTAGAGCAATGGAAAGTCTCTCCCGTCGGTCTTGGATTTGAACAGCCGTCAACATATTTCCTGCGCACCAAAGGGAAACTTGTAAGACCTGTGTTCATGAGTTCTTGGGCACCGGATTTCAACAGACTATACCAATACACAGGACTTGATATATTCGACACATACGCAAGAAATGCAGTAATCGGTAGATTCACCAATTATCCGGGATATTATGCCACAGGATACACAGACCTTACCATGAACGAAGAATTTCCGTACAAAGGACCGGATGTAAGCTCAATATATTATCATCACATACCTCCGCACCTTTCATTCACTACCGATTTTCTTATCAGCGAAATGATACAGCGTTCAAATGGTAAAGTATCATTCCCTTTTGGCAAGCAGGAAGGATTCGTTTGGTTCTCCAATAGAATCTTTGGAGGAGAAGCGGGAACTGTGTTTGACGACAAAAATGTCTCACTTTGGATGAAAAAAGGGCTGATAAGTTGTAGCGCACCGCAGGTTAACTATATCACGGCAATTTCCGACAAACAATTCTGGATACTTCTAACCAATGAAAATCCGGATGAAGCGAGATCAACAATACGTGTAAACGATGATCTGAGGAATTGTCTTAGCCTGCCTGATGCAAATCTGGTTTCAGCCAACGGCAAGCGCAAAAGGATAGACAGCAATGACAATACATTCAACATTGAAATACAGCCAAAAGGCTTCTTGGCAATTTCAATTCCCATAAACGGCAATGCCGCTGATTCAAACAAAGATATAAGACACTTCCTTGACAAAGGCAAAATCCCGACTTTAAAAGATGGTTTCAAGATAACAGAAAGCAATACTGATGCCGGGAAGATATACACATTCCGTATCCGTTCTCCATTCGGTTGGGATTCGGTATATGGATTCTGCGAAACTCCCCCGAACGACAAAATTTCTGTCTGTATTGAAAATTCGGGTAACACTGTTTCCGTTGCAAAATACCCTTATGAATGGTCTTATATAAAGATCTCTCCGTCAGAGAAAGTTAAACTTAAAATTACGATACATGACAAGAACGGGGAAACACAATCTCATGAAATAGAGATCTGACAATAACCTTGTCTTGACTTAGAAATTGTTTACTACCAAATGTCGAAAACATGAAAAGAATCATATTAACATCAGCCTTGATAGCAGGCACTGCGCACTATGTCTCGGCACAACAAAACTTATTAGGGTTTGACACCTCCCGTAAAGATATACCTCAGATAGAAGTATCTGATAAAAACACGATTAATGGTGAATGCAATGTAAGAAACGGGCTATCTAATTTAAATAAGAAAATTAAAATCAATACCCCGTTGACCATAGCATTCATTGGAGGCAGCATCACCCAGAACGGCTTCTGTTATCGGCTGCAATTCGCAAAGTTCATGGAACAGAAATATCCTAATGTAAGATTCAACTGGATAAATGCCGGAGTTTCAGGAACCGGAACAGATCTTGGAGTATTTCGTGTGGAAGAGCAGGTGCTTTCGGCAAAACCTGATTTGGTATTCATCGAATTTTCAGTAAACGGAGGATATGCTCCAGCCATGGAAGGCATTATACGTAAAATTAAGACCAATAATCCTCAAACCGATATATGTCTTCTGTATTCCGCATCTGAATCACATATGAAAACATATCAGTCCGGAAAGTTGCCTGATGTAGTTATTGAAGAAGAGAAACTTGCGGATCATTACAATATTCCTTCCATACATATGGCAAAAGAAGCTGCAATACTTGAGCATGAAAGCAAGCTGATATGGAAAGGCAAAAAAGATGACACATCCGGAAAAATAATATTTTCCACCGACGGACTCCATCCGACAAAAGCAGGGGGAAATATCTACGCTTCTGCAATGGCCAGAAGCATGGAGACTCTTTTATCTGAAAAAGGTTCTGAAAATTCACTCCTTCCAAAGCCTTTATACGGAACAGAATGGGACAACGCAAAAATGTTTGCTCCATCGGAAATATGTAAAAGGCATGGACTTTGGAAAGAAGTTGACGCATCAAAAGATTCCCGCATGAAGAAGTTTTCAGATTGGTTCCCTACTGTCATGACAAGCAGCCACCCCGGATCTACACTCTCATTTGCATTCGATGGAGACATGTTTGGTATTTTCGACATTGGAGGTCCGGAAATGGGACAGTTAGAAATATATGTTGACGGGCAAATGATTCGTCTTAATAAAGCCAAAGATGGTTCTTTCCAATATTCGGAAGCAACAGACCTTACGGGAACTCATTACCTAAACCGTTTTAATCGCAATTGCAATAATCGTTATCGCGGACAACATTCACTTATAAAGGTTACGCCCGGGACACATCAGGTAACAATAAAATTAAGTGACTCCAAAGCCGACAAACATAAGATTCTCGGTGAAAAACAATTAAAAGACATAACTGAGAATCCCGAGAAATATGACAAGACTTACCTTATGCTCGGCAGGATACTCGTGCGTGGTAATATTGTGGAATGCAATCCGGTGAAAGGTCTCCCCAAAATGGGACAGCAACTTAAATGGGAAAAAAAGATAAAAGACTATATGTTGCGTGATGAAGAACAGGCAGCTTTGAAAGATGCCACATTGGTAGTGGGCAGTTCTTCAATCGATATGTGGAAATCACTTGAAAATGATTTTGCCGGTAAAAACGTGATCCGGCGTGGGATTTCAGGAACCAAAGCGATTGACCTCTACAATTACCGCAACCTCCTTATAGAACCTTTCAACCCCAAAAGGATAATCATTTATGAAGGTGATAATGAAATTGGCTTCAAATGGGAAATTGAAGAGATGATTGCATCAATGGAAAGACTCTTTTTTGAAATACGCAGAATGAAACCTGAGGCTGAGATTTACTTTGTATCTGTCAAACCCTCCCCTGTCAGAATTAAGAATCTCGAAAAGATCCAAGAATTTAACAGATCCCTCAAGGAATTTATTGAAAAACAACCCAAAGCCGGATATATAGACATACACACTCCCATGCTGAATGATGACGGAAGTGTTAAAAACGAACTATACCTTAAGGATGGTCTTCATCCTTCAAAAGAGGGATATGAGATATGGAAAAAAGAGTTTTCTAAAATAATAAGTAAGTAATAAGAATTAATGCACAAGACATATGTTACGCAAGTCAATATTGAGTATTTTTGCACTATCAGTGACGTTATTGCCGAAGGCTCAGGAATATAAGAATCCAAAAGCTGATGTTGAAACGCGTGTCGAGGATCTGTTATCCAAAATGACACTTGAAGAAAAAATTGATTATATCGGTGGATTCAAAGGTTTCTATATAAGAGCTATACCAAGGTTGGGAGTGCCTGAGATAAAATTGACAGACGGACCGGTAGGTACGCACAAAGACGGGAAAAGCACAGCCTATCCTGCCGGTGTGTTAACAGCCTCAACTTGGAACCGTGATCTCGTTTATGAACTTGGCAAGCAACTTGGCAGAGACAGTAAAGCCCGCGGCGTCCATATCCTTCTTGGACCGGGAATGAATATTCTCCGTGCACCAATGTGCGGAAGAAATTTCGAATATTTCACGGAAGATCCTTATCTCAATGCAGAAACTTCCTGTGCGTATGTATCAGGATTGCAGGATCAGGGAGTAGCCGCCACACTGAAACATTACGCAGCAAATAATCAAGAATGGGATAGAAATAATATAAGCAGTGATATTGACGAAAGAACACTGCACGAAATATATCTACCCGCCTTCAAGGCTGCTATACAGAAAGCCGGAGCCGGCTGTGTGATGGACAGCTACAACCTTGTAAACGGAGTTCATGCAACTCAAAGTGATTACCTCAATAACAAAGTTCTTCGCGATCAATGGGGATTCAAAGGAATAGTAATGAGCGACTGGTCAGCCACATATGACGGTGTTGAAGCTGCCAACGGAGGACTTGATCTTGAAATGCCAAGGGCAAAATGGATGAATCGGGATATTATAATACCGGCAATCAAAGATGGCAGGGTAAAGGAAAAAACTATCGATGACAAGGTAAGACGTATCTTACGCATAATATTCTCATTCGGATTCTTTGACAATCAACAATATGATCCTTCCATACCTATGGACAACCCGCAAGCGGCAGCAGTCGCTCTTGAACTTGCCAGAGAAGGTATAGTGTTGCTCAAGAATGAAAACAACATACTCCCTGTAAAAAGAGATGCTAAAAGAATCGCCATTATTGGACCCAATGCAAACAGCTATATATCAGGTGGAGGCAGTTCATATACTTTCCCTTTTCATAGCGTGTCTCTTCTTGAAGGAATAAGATCCGAAGTCATGAAAGGGACGGAGCTGTTATACTCACCCGGACTGCCCACTCTCCCTGAAACGGTTTCGTCATCTATCTTCTATACGGAAAGCGGTTCTCAGACCAGAGGTCTAAAGGCAGAGTTTTTTAATAATACAAAACTTAAGGGGAAACCGGTGGAAACCAAGATAGATACGATAGTGAATATTGCAAATGGTTATCATATAGCTACCGAAAACAGAGGATTGCCGTTCGATCACTGCTCAATGCGGTGGAGCGGAGTCATACGACCTGAAAAAACAGCAAATTATCGTTTCCTGGTTAGAGGGTTTGACGGATTCCGTTTGAATATAGGAGAAAATCAGGTAATAAACGAATGGAGGGACCAAGGGATAACAATGAAAGAAGTTGTTTTACCTTTGGAAAAGGGTAAGGAATATCCGGTCGTTCTTGAATATTTTGCCAATGTTCATCCTGTTGATATCTCTTTTGGATGGCGTGAAGATAAACTACTCTTTGAGGAAGCGGCAAAATTGGCATCGCAGGCAGACATTGCAATAGTCAGCATTGGCTTTAACGAGAGTCTCGAACGTGAAAGCAACGACCGTCCTTTCGAATTACCGGAATATCAAGACAGTCTTATAGAAACCGTTGTCAATGCAAATCCTAATACCATAGTGCTTGTAAACGCAGGAGGGAATGTAGACACTTCGAAATGGCAAGATAAAGTTCCCGGACTTCTATATTTGTGGTATCCGGGACAAGAAGGCGGAAAAGCTGCTGCCGAAATTATATTCGGCAAAACCAACCCAAGTGGCAAGCTACCCGTCACATTCGAGAAAAAATGGCAAGATAACCCCGCCTATCCGTTTTATTACGATGACGACAATGACAAGAGAGTCGCTTACGGAGAAGGGTTACTCGTAGGATATCGTCATTACGACACAAAAAACTTAAAACCCAATTTCGCTTTCGGATTTGGCAAAAGCTACACGAACTTTAAATTCTCCAATCTAAAAATCAAAAACAGAAGCATCGGTAACAAACCCAATTATACTGTAACCTTCGATGTTAAAAACATTGGCGACATGAATGGAAAAGAGGTGGCACAACTATATGTAAGGCCTATAAAACCAAACGTATTCCGCCCCTACAAGGAATTGAAAGGTTACGAAAAGAAAATGATTAAAGCAGGAGAAACTCAAAGATACGAGATTAATCTTGATGAAGAAGCTTTCTCCTATTATTCACCGGAAATACAAGACTTCAAACATGACTCCGGAGAATATGAAATACTTATCGGAAATTCTTCTGACAATATCCTCCTTAGAAAAACAATAAAGGTAAAATAGGCAGACTCCGATCAATACATAAAAATATATGCCATAAAGTTTAAACTTTATGGCATATATTTTTATGTATTGAGAAGCAGTTTCGAATATCAATGAGAGCAGAGACGCATAAATTCTTCCCTTAATGCGGATTCTTCTGCAAAACGCCCACAATAATCATAGGTCGTTGTTGCGGAGTCCTGTTTTTCTACACCACGCATTTTCATGCATAGATGCTCTCCCGTGCAGCATACTATCACTCCCTCGGTAGGCATCGCCTCATCTATCAGATTGCATATCTGAGCCGTGAGACGCTCTTGAACTTGAAGTCGCCTCGCGAAATTGTCTACTATTCTCGCAAGTTTAGATAACCCTATCATCTTCCCTTTTGGAATGTATCCGATAGACACCCTTCCGAAAAAAGGCAATATGTGATGCTCACACATGCTATAGAACTCGATGTCCTTAACAATAACCATCCTCGAACCGGCATGCTCAAAAATTGCCTGACGGGCAATATCCAAAGGTTTCGTGCGATAACCGGATGTTATATCAAGTATTGCCTTAGCGGCTCTTACAGGTGTTTTTTTCAACCCTTCTCGTTCAGGATCTTCTCCAACGAGTTTCAGAATTGCAGCATAATGTTGCGCAATCTGGTTCACAAGATCCTCATTATGGTTTTCAATGCGTCCCATTCAAATTGATTCTTACTTTGTAAACCACAATCATTTAATTATGACGATAGGGCTTTTCACTACCCGCATTTCAGATGCGAATTGAGGAAAAGCTCTTTTTAATTCTGCAAGTGCAGAAGCGGCTTCATCTGAATTTCGGAAGTTACCAACCCGCGTGTACCAGTTCGGTGCACTCGAAAATGTATAAATCTGTCCCCTATACTTCGGAAAGCGGGACACGATTGCACTTCCTCGTGCTTTCGCCCTTGATTCGAGTGAATGTTGACTACGACCATCGCTGAAAACCTGAATCCTATATCCCGCCATCTTGTTGATCCCCGGCTTTATAACCGGTCCGGTCTGCTTCTTATAAGAATCTTGGTCGGAAATCAATAACTCCAGAATATTCTCAGGAATAGTGATAACAACATTCCCATTAGATTCCCGCTCAATCATCTCGACAGGATTTCTTTTTACCTCTGTCGATACTGTTTCAGATTGAGCCACAACCGGAAGAGTAACTCCTCCGGTTGCAGTTAATATCAGGAATGTCGCTATGGTTTTATTCAGCGATTTCATTTTAGTCAATTTTATGGCTTTAAAAGCCTATATCAGATAGCTATTTAGCAAGCTTCAATGATGCCGAGGAATGACTCAGCCTCAAGAGCCGCACCTCCGATCAGACCGCCGTCAACGTCTGGCTTTGCAAAAAGTTCCTTGGCGTTAGAAGGCTTGCAGCTACCGCCATAAAGAATGGAAGTATCCTCTGCAACCTCTTTGCCATATTTATTTTCAACAACCTGACGAATATGTGCATGCATATCCTGAGCCTGATCAGCTGTAGCTGTCTTTCCTGTGCCGATAGCCCATACCGGCTCGTAAGCGATAACGATTTTGCTGAAATCTTCAGCGTTGAGATCAAACAAGGCTTCAACCTGACCTTTCACAACTTCATTATAGCTGCCATTCTCTCTCTCTTCGAGAACTTCACCTACACAGAATATCGGTGTAAGACCATTGGCAAGTGCAAGTTTTGTCTTGGCAAGAAGTTGTTCATTGTTTTCACCGAAATACTGACGACGCTCGCTATGACCGAGAATCACATGCGTTGCACCGGTTGATTTTACCATAGCTGCACTAACCTCACCTGTGTATGCGCCCTTCTCATGCTCAGAGCAGTTTTCTGCACCAAGTTTCACAAGATCTGATTCGAGAACTGCGTTAACGCTTGTAAGATGAGTGAAAGGAACGCAAACAACTACATCACAATTCACTGTTTTTCCCTTAAGAAGGGTGTTAATCTGGTTGGCCAACTCAACTCCCTCTTCGAGAGTAGTATTCATTTTCCAGTTGCCAGCTACAACATTTTTTCTCATTTTCTCTTATATTTTTTACTAATTCGGCTTTTCTTTACCTTTATAACCGCAAAGTTAACCTATTTCTTTCACCTATCCAAATTTTGAGTTCACGAACTCTGTTTAACAACTAACAGATAAGAATAATATTAAACGCAGCATATCAATCACTTGAAACCTATACCGAGCCATCATTTTAAGGAAATTTAGAATATTTTGCATTATTTAGATGTGACAAATGTAATATTGGAAAAAGTTTTGCATTTAATTTGTAAACAGGTGACCAAATTAGCAACATATCAAAAAAGCATTCTTAATGTAAGATGAAAATTGGATATTGTATCGTTATGATTTGATTCACCACAGAGATGACAAATGAGATAACATTAATGTATATAAACTTATAATTTTTAAGATATGAAGAAAATTACCATGATCGCATCGGTAGCATTGCTCACCGGTCTTCTATTTGGCGCAAACGCCAAGGAATGCATTGGATCAAACGGCAAAGACCCGAGTTTCATCCGCACTTCTTCGGCTCCTTCATTTGAAACAGATTTCACAGTGGCGGCTGAGAAAACCGTAAATGCCGTGGTCTGTATAAAAAGTTACACGACACGCACCCGCAATTCATATGGCAATCAAGGCGGCGGATATGATCCGTTCGGCATGTTCGATTTCTTTTTCGGACAACCTCAACAGCCTCAGCAAAGACAACCCCGCCAGCAGCAAAAGAAAAGTGAGCCTGTACAGAACGGTCTCGGTTCGGGTGTAATAATTTCTGAAGACGGCTATATTGTGACAAACAATCACGTAATAGCTGACGCTGACAAACTTGAGGTGCTCATGAATGACAATTCCACATATGAGGCACGGATAATAGGAACAGATGAAGCGTCAGACCTCGCCCTTATAAAGATAGATGCGAAAGACCTCTCCCCTATAACTTTCGGCAACAGCGAATCTGTAAAGGTAGGCGAATGGGTGCTTGCAGTTGGAAACCCCTTCGGTTTTAACTCTACCGTCACTGCCGGAATCATCAGCGCGAAAGCACGCAGCCTCGGACAGAATGGCAAACAAGGCGGCATGAACATTGAGTCTTTCATACAGACAGATGCAGCCCTAAATCCCGGCAACTCAGGAGGCGCGCTCGTGAATCTAAAAGGCGAGCTCATCGGCATAAACTCTGCAATCTATAGCAACACCGGAAGCTACTCTGGGTTCTCCTTCGCAATCCCGACCACCATTGTAAAGAAGGTGATGACAGACCTCCGTCAGTATGGCACCGTGCAGCGCGCCGTGCTTGGATGCCAAGTAATTGAGCTTGATGCCAAAATTGCCAAAGAGAAAAATATAACGGCAACAAAATCCGGTCTCCTCATTGCGTCGGTAACAGACCGCAGCACCGCAAAAGAACTTGGACTGAAAGAAGATGACGTTATAACGGCAATCAACAAAGTTCCTGTACACAATCATGCCGAACTTGTAGAACAACTCAACAAGTTCCGTCCCGGAGACCAGATAAGCGTAACATACATACGCGATAATGCGGCGATCACCAAAACTGCAACCCTCCGCAACCTTCAGGGAAGCACAAATATAACCAAGAAAGGTGACTTCTCTGAACTTGGATGTGCATTCATGAAGATAGGCAATGACACCAAACACCACCTCGGAATAACCAATGGTGTGAAAGTGGCAGGCGTTAAGAATGGTTGCGTAAGGGATGCCGGAATCAAAGACGGTTTTATAATCACCGACATCAACGGCAATGCCGTCAATACATCAGACGATGTGGAACGCATATACAACCAGATCATGAAAGGTGACGACGAAGACAAGGTGATGTTCATAACCGGTATCTATCCGACAGGAAAGAAATATTACTATGCCGTAAACCTTGCCGGAGAATAAACAATCCGTTTAACAATAAATAAAGGAGCGAACTATCTAAGTTTCGCTCCTTTATTTATTGTTAAACCCACTTACTTATTGGCATTATATTTGTTATATCTATGCGCAATACAATTATGCATTGAAATATAAGTTATAATTTGCATAAATCATTGGAAAACTCGTTATTTTTTCGTAAATTTGCAACAATTTTTGGAAGTACATATGAGACAATTAAAGATAACAAAATCCATTACCAACCGCGAGAGTGCTTCTCTCGACAAGTATCTGCAGGAAATCGGACGCGAAGAGCTAATCTCCGTAAGCGAGGAGGTGGAACTCGCGCAGCGAATCAAGAAAGGCGATCATGCCGCACTCGAAAAGCTGACAAAAGCAAATCTCCGATTTGTTGTTTCTGTTGCCAAACAATACCAGAATCAAGGTCTTAGCCTTCCTGACCTTATAAACGAAGGTAACCTCGGACTTATTCGTGCCGCACAAAAATTCGATGAAACACGCGGTTTCAAATTCATTTCCTACGCTGTATGGTGGATTCGCCAATCTATCCTTCAGGCTCTTGCAGAACAAAGCCGCATAGTTCGTCTGCCCCTTAATCAGGTTGGTTCTTTAAATAAGATTACAAAAGAGCTTTCAAAATTCGAGCAGGAAAACGAACGCCGTCCATCTCCTGAGGAGTTGGCGGAGCGTCTTGACATGCCGGTAGACAAGATCTCAGACACCATGAAGGTATCGGGACGCCACATATCCGTTGATGCTCCTTTTGTTGAAGGAGAAGACAACTCACTTCTTGACGTGCTTCCCAACGATGACAGCCCGATGGCAGATGCCAGCCTCAATCAGGAATCCCTTTCAAAAGAGGTAGACCGTGCGCTCAAACAATTGTATGACCGTGAACGCGAAATCCTGAAGATGTTCTTCGGTATAGGCTGCCAAGAGATGACACTTGAAGAAATCGGTGCCAAATTCGACCTTACCCGCGAACGCGTGCGCCAGATCAAGGAGAAAGCCATCCGCAGACTCAAAGGTCAGAAAAGTAAACTTCTTAAAAGCTATCTTGGCGAATAAACGCCAATAGCGACCTTTACACATCACAGAAGGCACATATATAAATATGATGATTTCCTTCAAAAATAGTTTAATACCCGCAGTCAAAGCTATTGTTTTGACTGCGGGTATATTGCTTTCCAACGTAAGCATGAATGCCGAAAACACGAACTCAATCGACAGCATTCAGGCTGCAAACCGAGAAAGCCTTTTCCCTGAGAGTTCAAAAAGCTTGGCGAAATCTCATTTTACATGGGGAGCAGAAGCCGGAGCGTCACTCGATCTTTCCGGACACGATATGTCAACTTTCGATGTCGATGTTCTTTTCGGATATAAAAACTCATATATCCGCATGCTCGGAATCGGAGCCGGCATCCACAGAACCATTCAGGGCGGAAATAACTTTATCCCTATATACGCTACAATCCAGACATCTTTCCGAAAAAAGCCGTCATTGCTTTTTATGAGTGCGAGAATCGGATATTCATTCAATACGATCAACGACTCCCCCACTTTCGGAGACCTTGCCTCAACTCTTGGCATAGGCATAAACCTTTCAAGATCTCGTTTAGCCAGCAGCTATATCCTGCTTTCTGCGGGTTACAGATATTTCAACAAAAGGCATATAGACATGGTAGACAGGCTCAACCAACACTATGTGTACATTGCCCAACTCCGTTTCGGAGTAAGCTTCTAAGAGATGTTGTGTTATAAAAAAGTACAAGCGCGATTTTTTCAATCGCGCTTGTACTTTTTTATAACACAACTATATTATTTAAATAGATATTGTGATGATATTGACTGATTGTTATGTATCCTGCGTATAGTGTCGGCAAACAACCTCGCAACAGGAAGCACAGTGGCTTTCTTATTCTCTTTCACATAGGGTATGGAATCCGTGAATATGATTTCTGTAAGCCCACAATTCTTTACATTGTCTGTAGCAGGGTCGCTCATTACAGGATGACTGCAGAGTGCCCTCACAGATTTAGCTCCGTATGAAATAAGAAGGTCACTCGCCTTTGTGATAGTGCCTGCCGTGTCAACAATATCGTCAATGAGCACCACATTCTTTCCTTCAACATCTCCTATCACAGTCATTGACGCAACCACGTTTGCTTTGGCACGTTGCTTGTGACAAAGCACCAACGGAACATCAAAATACTTAGCATAGGAATTAGCCCTTTTCGCACCACCCACATCAGGCGAAGCAATAACCATATCTTCAAGATGCAAACTCTCTATATAGGGGATGAATATAGACGATGCATAAAGATGGTCAACAGGAACGTCAAAGAACCCTTGAATCTGATCTGCATGAAGATCCATAGTGATCAGACGATCGATACCGGCTACGCTGAGAAGATCCGCCACGAGCTTGGCTGCTATAGAAACGCGAGGTTTGTCCTTGCGATCCTGACGAGCCCACCCGAAATAAGGCACAACTGCCACAATCTGAGCCGCAGATGCCCTCTTGGCGGCGTCAATCATGAGCAGAAGCTCCATGAGATTATCACTGTTGGGGAAAGTGGACTGCACAAGATAAACCTGGCTGCCGCGTATCGATTCCTCAAAACCTACTTCAAACTCTCCATCGGCAAAACGCTCCTTGTTCATTTTGCCCAATTCGATGCCTAACTCTTTACATATAGACTCACCGAGATACCTTGATGATTCTCCTGCAAAAACCTTAATTGGCGGAAGGTTATTATTCATTATATCTGAATGGTTGTGATTTGGTTCGACAAAATTATAACTATTTTCCGTAATTTCTAAATGATTTAACGGAAATTTTTCTCCAAGGGTATAATTATAGCGTCATGACCACCTAAATGAAGCCTTGTCCGGACTTCTTGCCCTACCTCGAACGTGTGTTCCTTACCCCAAAGAAGATCTTTGGCTGTCTGCTTCCCGATTGAGAGACCCGCCATATCTATAGCAAGTTCAGGAATATTCAACTCCACTGTCACATCCGCTTCATCAAAATTGGCAATCACAAGCAATGCTTCTTTTTCGGTGTAACGCAAAAAGGCATATTGACGATGCGGATTAAAACCTGGATGACGCAGGTTTACATACATCAGGTCAAAAAAGTTGCCTTCTCTCAACACCCGTCTGGAATTACACATGTTAAGCACCGATTTATAAAGATTGCGCAGCCAGCGTTCATGGCGTGTAAGCTTAAGGGCGGAACATTTCCCTCCGTCATACCATCTCCGCAATGTATCATAACTCCAATAGTCGAAAATAGTAGACCGGTTGTTATCTCCGGCGAACCCTTCGTTGTCATGAGCCATCTCTCCAAGTTCCTGACCATAATAGATCATGAAGGGACCTTTGGACATCATCGCGCTCACCACAAGCGAAGGCACTACTTTCGTTGGGTCATCTGCATATTCGCGCGAAGCGAACCTAACCTCATCATGATTCTCCAAAAAGTTAAGCATCTTGTCTCCAATACCGTCAACACGTTGCCAACAGCTTGTCAACTGTGCTGCAGAAACATTATACTTCTCTATCCCGACAAGAGTGTCATATAAATTAACCTTGTCATATAGATAATCGAAATGACAATAATCCAAAAATGAACGATAAAGATTCACATCATATATCTCCCCGATAAAGACAACATCCGGATAATCCTCTTTAACTTGGGGGATTGCCCAATGCCAAAATTCTTGTGGAACCATGAAAACCATATCGCAACGGAAACCGTCAACACCTTTTGATGCCCAAAATCTCAGAATATGAAGCATTTTAAACCAAGTGTCAGGGACAGGGTCAAAATGGCATGTATGGTCTCCCGGATCGTATCCATAATTAAGTTTCACGGTCTCATACCAATCATTGCGATGACAGAATGCCGTGAAGCAATCATTTCCAGTAGCCTTAGCCGGAAATTCCACATATGGCTCCGTACCCTCCCTGTCAAGCGCAAAATTAGGTGAAAACTGTTGGTTAACAATATAATAATAATTGTTGGAAGGACTAAAGAATTTATTATAATCGTCGTCACTCCCAAAATCTTTGATTCCGCATTTAGCAACATCCGAATGATACGACCGAGCTGTGTGATTAGGGACAAAGTCAATTATCACCTTTAAACCCTGATGATGAATGCGATCCACTAAAGATTCAAACTCTTCCATCCTTTTACTGATGTCTACAGCAAGCGAAGGCGCAATATCATAGTAATCCTTAATGGCATACGGGGATCCCGCCTCGCCTTTAACCACATTCGGATTATCAGCAGGTATGCCGGGGAAAGATGTCTTTGTCGCCATCTCTATCACCCCCGTGAGCCAAATGCAATTCACTCCTAAATCCGCAACAGATTTAATAACCTTTGCCGTAATATCGTTTAGTTTTCCAGATCCGTTTTGCTCCAATGTGCCGCCATGAACACAATTAGCGTTCATATTGGTAAAAATACGTGGAAAAGCTTGGTATATAATTAATTTCTCCTTCATATACAGGTTAGTTCTTATTGTAGTTGTTTAGATAGGCGATTGCTTATTTAGCGCCTACTTGTATATTATGTTCTGACAATCTTTTCAAGCACTTTACATGCTGCGTCATATCCTATAGTCACATTACGCTTGAGACTCGTAAGATCGAATGTTTTTGAATGGGAGATATCCTGAGGCATGATAAGGTAATCACATAACTTAATATCCTGCAGCACATTCGCTTTAGTCATTAGATGAAACGAACGCTCAGCGATGTCGAGTAATGACTGTTTATACTTATAACTACGGTTCAAGGGGCTGCAATTGCTCCCTATGAGCACTTTGCAATAATCACGTATTGCCCACGCCGGTAAATTTCTCAAAACTCCGCCGTCTACATAATGCGAACCATTGATTGTCACAGGACGAAAAATAATGGGAATGCTGCATGAAGCCAACACACGCGGCACTATCTCCCCTTTGCACCATCCCACGGATGTCCCCTTATCAAAATTTGTAGCGCACACCACTGTAGGAATTGCAAGGTCCTCAAGATTCTTTACAGGAAGCCAGCTTTCAAGCATCTTTCCAAATTTATCCAAACGAAAAAAACCGGATGTAGGAACCGAAAATTCTGTAAAGTCAGCAAATTTCTGAGATTCCGCAAAACAATCGATCATGTCATGAGGCGACAATCCGGCACCATAAAGCACTGCTGCTATAGAGCCGGCTGACACACCTGACAATATCTCAGGCTTGATACCGAATTTGTCAAATGCCGTTATAACGCCAATATGTGCAAATCCCCTTGCACCGCCACCTCCGAAAGCAACTCCATATTTAGGAATCTTACGGAGTCCGGCGTATTCAAGTATACCTTCTATAGATACGTTACTTAACAGAGCCATCCCTTTGTACTTTTTTAGTTTTATCCTCAGTTATAACAACTTGTTCCATCTTGCCGTCTTTACTGTCCGTGCGTTTTTTCTTCCTTTTCAAGAAAGTGAACGGATTGTCAAAATCACGACGGTAGATCACTCCTATTCCTTGAGTAGTCAATGCTGACCTTAGATAATAATTCTGATCGTTGAAATGGTTATATGCCTTGAGACGCAAGTTACCATTCTTATTGAGTAGATACTCTATATCAAAATCTCCAACAAACGTCGACTGTGAAGTAGCCCGGTCACGATAACCAAAATTTCCGTTAATCAGCAGTCTGTTGTTAAGCAGACGCGATGACAAGGCAACATCAACTTCCATGTCTGAAAAATCACCTTTATCCGAACGGAACGACGGCGCAAGGGTAACCTTGTCTGTAAGCTGCCCCATAAAGCTTGACAGCTGCGAAGAGAGTGTTGATGAAGCTACGGAAGCAAGTTCTCCTCCGCCGTTGCTCGTCGCTCCCATATATTCCGGAGTATAAAAACGATTCAATGCGAGTAGGTATATTATCTGACGGTTCATCATGTCATCAGTAGATATTATACTTTTAACTTTTCTCTCCACATCCTGGGTCAAAGTCGGCAAAGCTATATCGAATGTTATCTCCGGACTCCTCATGTCTCCGTTCACTTTCAACAATGCATCGACCGGAACGTTCGTGCGGTTTAAGTCGCGATCCGTCGAAAAGCTCTTGTCAAGATCAGACAGGTTCGTATTGACACGATATGCGGCAGTAATATCAAGCACACCCTGCATAGGATCCCCGTTAAATGAAATATTACTTCCTGAATAAATCTTGAAATCCCGTAGGATCAGATCTTGGAGACTGAAATTATAATTACCCTCTTCGAGCGTATATTTACCATAAATCTTCATCTCATCCGAATCCGTATCATATGAAATCTGTAACGGTCCGGCACCTCTTGCCACGATACGGTCTCCTGCCTTTGGATCCATCACAAGTGTCATTTTTGCAACAGGTGTCACGCTGCACCGTATATCCATGGAAAACAATGAAGGACGGTCTGCCTCGACCTTCGGCAAGGACAATTTGAATTTTTCTTCAAGATCCACAGTTCCCCGCATGGCTTCCAGTTCCACTTTCTTTTTATCTGAGAACGTCAGAAATTCATAATCCGCAGCAGTCTGTGTCTCACTCAACACAAAAGTGAAATCGCTATTGGGAGATGTGGAAACATCAAGCATCATCGATACGATACCCGGTCTCCCTCGCAACACACCCCCTCCTGAAGCGAAAATCTTACCATACCAGTCAGGGTTGATCTTATTGTCGGTATCAAAACACAGAAGATTACGGGCTTCGCTCAACCTGAACTCAAATTCCGGCTCATGAAAATAGCGATGCTTCACGAATCCTTTTAAAAACGCTGAATTTCCATATTTGTCATAAAGTTTAAATGAAGGAATATCAATGTATCCAGGTCTTATATAAACAGAATCAGAGCCATGATAATAAACATTTGTATAATCAACCTTCATGCATATAGAGTCGGCATAAACTTTCCCCATCAAATCAACATCTTTAAATGTTCCATACAGTTTAACCCTGCCGGATGCCTCCCCTCCAACATCCGATGTGAAGGCTGACATAAAAGGCTTGAGGAACTCAATATTCACATGATCTGCAAGCATGTCGAACGACAAAGAATCCCGTGTAACGAAGACTCCCCCCCCTATTAATGCAACACGATGCCTACCCTTCCTTATATCGGCATTTATCGCTACCTTTTTGCTCTCGTTTACCCAATGGCTCTCCAGATTGCCATCGCCAAGCACGGCACCATTGTAACTGAGATCTTTCACAAAAAGCTTTTCCGTGCGCAATACCGGAACTTTTGTAAACAAGTCTGAAGCGAGAATGTCTCCGGTTGCAATGCCACCGAAATTTACATAGTTGATATTAAGAGCTTCGAAAATATAACTCAGGTCAATACCTGCTAATTTAACTTTCAATGCATCTAATGGAGATTCGGATGCGCGCCCATTAATCGTCACGAATTGACCTGCATGCCATATCCTGATATTATCAACGTCCACAACATTGTCGGAATAAAGAACCGAAGCCCTGTCTATCCTCCATTCCGAACCGTTGAGACGAAACGATGAAGGGGAAACGTCAAGCCGAACATCCGGTTTACCTGTGAGAAGATTCTTGGAAATCATTGCACCCAACGCAAGACTTCCGACAGCTGTCTTGTTTTTCTCGAATGTCCATCCTATATCAGACAAGATATTATCATTAAAAGCCGATAATGCCACATGTATGTTCGCATCATCATTCTTTGCAGGTACTGTGCTACGGATATCAGCGGCAATCCCGTGCGTCCTGTCACCGTCAAGATGTATCTTCGTATTTCGGATCATTTTGGAGGAACCCTTGACAAGATACGGAGCATCTATGTCAAGCTGCATATTTCCGGCTTCTGCATTCATAACCCCATTTATTGAAATGTCAGAATAAGGTCTTACCGGAAGGGCAAAAAACTTAGCAAATTCATCACTTGGGGTTATAGTAAGCGACAGCACGGCAAAATCGGGAACATTCACTATGGTATCACCTTTTACAAGCGACGGCAATGACCTGACAGCTATATCCTTCGAAAAATTAGCCAGATTGGTAAATTTAAATGCACCTTCAAGATTACCTTTTATCAAATCACTGTCAATCACATATCGTTGAATCGTGTCAACCCTTTCCGACAAAAGTGAAAATGACCTCATATGCAGCCCTTCATGTCCCGGCTTTTCAAAAGACAGAGAGTTTATATTGACTTCACCTGTGATATTATCTACGTTGTTACCCATAAGGTCGGCAACAAGAGTGCCTTCGAGATTATACCCTTGATACTTTGGCAAAATATTATAACGAGATGGCACGAAATGATTTATGTCCGTTTTTAAATTCCATATGGAATTTTCCTTATCCAGAATGATATCTGCATCCGACTCAAGACTTAACGCATCATCTGAAACCGAAAGCATCCCGATTATCGAATTGCCATCCTTCTCCCCGCTCAAAGATATGTTATTTATTTTTTCTCCATTAAATATGAAATCGGAAACGACTGCATCCGCAATCACATCCATATCCTTATTATTATGCATCCTGACATCAAACACCGATGCCAAAGAGAAAGTGCCGAACCTGTTATCATCAATCAACTTGCCAAGATCAAAGTTCTCTGATTTAATATCAGCTGAAATGCCACATTCTTTACCGGCATCCCATACAAAACTGCAATCAGCATCAAGACTCCCGACACCTGATAAGAACTCGGCTTTTATACCGGAACCACGATCCGGCATAGACATATTTCCCAATGCTTTGATCTTGATTCCCCCGGCTCTTAAAATAATATCTGCAATATTCTTTTTCAACTTTGGAAACAATCCGAGTATTGTAGCTGTATTATCTTTTGAAGATATCAACTCAAAATGTTCTAATTCACCTGTCAGATTAGACATGTCCGGCAGACCTCCAACCTTACCTTCAAAATCCAAAATAAACTCTTTGTTATAGCTTCGCAAAATAAATTGCTCAACCTGAAAATCGCTCATTTTACCAGACACAGAAGCATCAAATTTATATCCCCCGGAAATTGAGCCTAAAGGAGAATAAAAAGACCTAAAGTCGTATGGTGCGAGCCTTGACGCTGAAATAACCACCCTATTGCTACCGGAGTCAAGGGCATTGACAATATCCTTAAAAGACTTGAAGTTCAAACGAATATCGGAAATTTTAATATCACTGCCAGGCATTCTCAGTGAAAAGTCGCTCACATCAAGTAAACGAGGCGTGATGTGTGCCACCACACCCAATTTCTCTACCGACAGACCGCTTTGTTCAACAAACGACAAACGACGAAGGTCAATAATGAAATCATCATTCTTTATCCGAGGCAAAGTAAGATCTGCCTTAAAATCATTCAATACGATATGGTTACGGTCGAACATCCCGGCATTTGACAACACCGGAGCACTCATGACATCATAGGAAAGCCGAGACTTCCTTATAACCACATTGTGCAGCTTGATATCAAATGACTTAGGAGGATCTTTTTTTTCTTTTGGAGAAAGAGCTTTGATAATGAAATCAATATTCAAGGGTGAAGAAGCTTCCTGTCGCCACACTCTCCCGTCGAGACCTATTACTTCAGCATAAGTGATCTCAATCTTTTGGTCATAAACAAGCCTCCACAGATGAATCCCCGCACCGAGTATATCCACAGTAATGCATGCCTCGCCATTAGGAGTAAAGATTTTAACATCCGAAAGCCGAACCTCATTGAAAGGATATATTTTTAAATCGCCGATCTCCACTTTTGAGCCTAAAAATGAAGTGGTCTCTTTCTCCACCCTCTCTTTTACGCCTCTCTGCACCTGAGGGATCGAAAGCACCACATACAGACCCACATAAATAGTCACCATTATGACTATAACAGTGAACATAAAACTGCGGAGAACCTTATACGTAGTTCTTAATGCCGACATAGATTACAAAATTACTAAATTTCTGCGATTACAGAGTTTTTTCCTCCTTAATTTTATTCAACTTATTGAAAAATTGAAAAGCATTTCTTAACTTTGTATGATTATTAAATAAGTGATCATTTACTTAGAGTGCGTTTACCTTGTAAACGACTTTATAATTATAAGTAGGAGCTAAAATGAGTGTAGCTATTCTTGGAATAGAATCTTCATGCGACGACACCTCTGCTGCGGTGATAGTCGACGGTCTGCTTCGCAGCAATGTGATAGCGAGCCAGAAAGTCCACGAGGCTTATGGCGGTGTAGTGCCCGAACTGGCATCACGGGCTCACCAGCAAAATATAGTGCCGGTTGTATCGGAAGCCATACGTCAAGCGGGAATAAAGAAGGAAGACCTATCCGCCATTGCATACACGCGTGGTCCCGGGTTGCTCGGCTCCTTATTAGTAGGAACATCCTTTGCAAAAGGCTTTGCAATAGGACTTGATATCCCTCTTATAGATGTGAACCATCTTCATGCTCATGTGCTTTCTCATTTCATCAAGGTTAATGCTGATGACCAGACACCTGAGTTTCCTTTCCTGTGTCTTCTTATTTCCGGAGGCAACTCTCAGATAATATACGTCAGAAGCATGACCGATATGGAGATCCTTGGAAAAACGATTGACGATGCTGCCGGAGAAGCCTTTGATAAATGTGCTAAAGTCATAGGTCTACCCTATCCGGGAGGTCCACACATCGACAGGTTGGCGGCAGAAGGAAACCCCGACTCATTTAAATTCAGCAAACCGCATATACCTGGACTTGACTATTCTTTCAGCGGACTAAAGACTTCCTTCCTATACACCGTGCGGGATCATTTAAAAGACAATCCGGGATTCATTGAAGAAAACACCCGGGATCTTTGCGCATCGCTTCAGGCTACAATTATTGACATCCTTCTCAACAAACTGAAAAAGGCGATAAAACTGACCGGCGTAAGGCATGTTGCAATCGGAGGAGGCGTTTCTGCGAACTCCGGGGTGCGAAAAGCCGTTGAAGAATTGTGTAGAAATATGAACGTGACCCCCTGGATCCCGCCACGTGCATTCACCACCGACAATGCCGCAATGGTGGCAATCGCCGGCTATCACAAGTATCTCAATAAAGAATTTAGCCAACTCGGGCTTCCTCCTTTTGCCCGCGTATCAATATAGAATCAATGACAACGAAAAGCACATCCGAACACAAAGAAACTCGACATGTTGTGATTTATGGTTATACCAAACAGGAGCTAACAAAAATCATCCAGCATTTCGAATCGAGGTTGCCTGAATTTGTAAAGGTGACAATAGACTCTGGAAATCTCCTCACGAGGATTACACTTACAGGAATAAATTCCGGTGTTGAACTGCTGAGATTCCAGATGAACAGATTGCAGCAGAATCTTCAAGATCTTTTCTCTGAAGAATTGGTCACCATCGAAGACAAATCATTGTCGCACGTACTCGGAGACTTGCTTTTGGAAAAAGAACTCACGGTTTCTTCTGCCGAGAGTTGCACGGGAGGGAACATAGCCCACAAGATCGTGCAAAGATCCGGATCATCTACATATTTCATGGGCAGCGTTGTCAGCTACAGCAACGATGTCAAGGCTGACGTGCTGGGCGTGTCAAGAAGCGACATCGGACGCCATGGAGCCGTATCAAAAGAAGTTGCCGAGCAGATGGCACTCGGCGCGGCAAGGTTGATGCACACGGATTGCGCTATCGCGACCACCGGAATAGCAGGTCCGGAAGGTGGATCAAAATTCAAGCCTGTAGGCACGGTATGGTTTGCCGTGAAATACGGGAACAGGATCGTAAGCGAATGCATCCGATTCAACGGAGACCGCGACAAGGTGATTGAATCCGCCACAAACCACGGGCTCGTTATGCTCATCAACCTTTTGCGCAATACATACACCGCACAAGAGGATATCAACGATGATTAAAAATTGAATAAAAAACGCTCGAAGACTTGTGTAATTCACAAAAAATAAGTAATTTTGCAATCGTTTTGTGATCCATCCTTAAAAGTCGCTGAATATGATGCAATTAGCGATGATATGAGAACTGCGATGATGACCGAAACAATTAATTATAAAAATTAATAACAAGAATATAGCAAAAGCCATGGCTAAAGTTTGTCAAATTACAGGCAAAAAGGCGCAGGTGGGCAACAACGTTTCCCACTCAAAACGTCGCACCAAACGTAAGTTCGAGGTTAACTTGCACACAAAGAAATATTACTGGGTTGAGCAGGATATGTGGATCGTGCTGCGAGTATCTACTCAAGCTATGCGCACTATCAATAAGATTGGTCTTAACGCAGCTCTCAAAAAGGCTGAAGCTGCCGGAAATCTTGATTTTAAAGACATCAAAATCCTTTCTCTCTAAAATTCAGTTTAAATTATGGCAAAGAAAGCTAAAGGCAATCGAGTTCAAGTTATTCTCGAATGCACAGAACATAAGGCCAGCGGCATGCCCGGTATGTCTCGTTACATCACAACCAAAAACCGCAAGAACACAACTGGTCGTCTGGAGTTGAAGAAATACAACCCCATCCTTAAAAAAGTAACCGTTCACAAAGAAATTAAATAAGCAACTCTGAACTATGGCAAAGAAAACCGTCGCGTCTCTTCAAAAAGGTGAAGGACGCACCTACAGCAAAGTCATCATTATGGAGAGATCTCCTAAAACGGGTGCTTATGTTTTCAAAGAGGAAATGGTGCCCAACGATGCAGTTAAAGACGCTCTTAAATAATTAAGACACTTTGTACTAAAAATAAATTGGAGTTTGCAAATTGCAAACTCCAATTTATTTTTAGTACAATTAATGTAAAAAGGGAAGCCGAATGACTTCCCTCTTTACATTATCATATTAAGATAAGAATATATTTAGAATACATATCCGATTCCCATTCCGAAAAATCCTCCGCTGGTGTCATTCATAAGTGAATATTTACCTTGCAGTGTAAGCTTAAGATAAGATGTGAGATATAAATCGAAACCGGCACCGAAATTAGCTCCCGCACGACTCGCGCTGTCACCATGCTTGTATGACCAGTTATTGAAAGTGAAACCGGCAAGCGGATAAACGGCAAAACCTCTTGCAATACGGAAAGGGAAATGCATGTCCACGTCAAGAACGAATGCCGATTTATGATCATTACGGAAGACGTACCCAAGATCGGGTGCTATGCGGAAATGATCGGCAAACGTATACTGAAAATAAACATCGGTGAAACCTCCGTTGTTATAAGTTGCAAAACCACCCATAAGACCAAGAGTCTTTTCTCCCTTCTGTGCATTAGCCTGAATGGGCATCAATGCCCCTAAAGCTGTCACAATGGCGATTGCCAATACGGTTATTTTTTTCATAACTGGTGTTTGATATTTAAAACTATTTATATTTTCCTATATTAACGAAACGAGCCTCAATAGATGCTAATTTCAATTAAAAAACATATAGAATTATAAAAATGTTTCGTTAAATTTGCATTAAATATAAATTTTTTGGTCAATATTTTAACAATAGAATCTTAATAACCAAAAGATGAACACATTAGGTTACATCCGCGTTGCTGCTGCTTCCCCCGAAGTAAAACCTGCAGATGTGGATTTCAACATAAACGAAATTAAGAATCAGGTAGCCATAGCCGACAAAAAGGATGTGGACATCATATTGTTTCCGGAACTTTCGGTAACAGGATATACATGCGCTGACCTTTTTTACCAACAGAATATTCTTGAAGAAACAGAAATTGCCCTTCAGGAATTAGCTTTATTTTCTCTCAATACAAATGTCACAATAGTTGTTGGCGCTCCATTAAGAGTTAAAAACGACATCTATAATTGTGCAGTTGTCATTAATGGAGGAAAAATAATCGGAGCCGTGCCCAAGACTCATTTACCCAATTATAATGAGTTTTACGAAAAACGATGGTTCTCAGAAGGTTCAAAATGCAACGAGCGCTGCTATCTTGACTCGGAATTGACATTCGTTTCACGCAATATACTTTTTGAAATAGCAGGAGCTAAAATAGGAATCGAGATTTGTGAAGACCTGTGGGTGCCAGTTCCGCCAAGCTGCGATATGGCAATGGCAGGAGCTGAGATAATCCTCAATCTATCTGCAACAAACGAACTTGCTGGCAAACACCGTTATCTTACAGACTTGATAGCACAACAGTCCGCACGCTGCAGATGCGGCTACGTATATGCATCTGCCGGGCTTGGGGAATCTTCTACAGATCTCGTATTCTCCGGAAATTGCATTATTGCAGAAAACGGAGCGATCCTTGCGGAATCACCGCGATTCAGTCTCGGTTCGAAGATCGAAATAAGGGACATTGATATTGAAATGATAAGGAATGACCGAATTAAGTATTCGACATTCAATGATTCTTCAAACAAACGTTATGAAATTCTAAAGATGCCTTCATTCGCATCTGAAGAATCTTATAATAATGGAGAGCTGCTCCGCTACATATCTCCCCATCCTTTCACTGACGGAGATCCGCAGCAGTTTCGTGAGCGTTGCGACGAGATTTCATCCATACAGGCGTGGGGACTTGCCCAACGTCTACGGGCAATACATTGCAAGAATACCGTGATAGGTATTTCCGGAGGACTTGATTCTACTCTCGCGCTCCTCGTCACTGTCAAAGCCTATGACATGCTCGGTTATGACCGGAAGGGAATCACAGCCATTACCATGCCGGGATTCGGAACGACCACCCGAACTCATTCCAACGCATCAGTCCTGATGCAACTTCTTGGAGTCACAATGCTTGAGATCCCTATATCAAAAGCCGTTGAACTCCACTTTAAGGAAATTGGACACGACCCGTCTGTGCACGACGCAACCTATGAAAACTCTCAGGCTCGCGAACGCACACAAATCCTTATGGACATGGCTAACCAGACCGGGGGGATCGTGGTCGGTACAGGAGACTTATCCGAATTAGCACTCGGTTGGTGCACATACAATGGAGATCAGATGTCTATGTATGGAGTAAACGCGTCTGTACCAAAAACTCTCGTCAAATATCTTGTTGAAGGTTATGCCAACACAACGGACAATCCGGAGATAAGACGCGTGCTTCTTGACATAATAGACACGCCCATAAGTCCCGAACTACTTCCGGCTGCCGCAGACGACTCCATTGAGCAAAAAACAGAAGACCTTGTAGGACCTTATGAGCTGCATGATTTTTTCCTACACGGTATGCTGCGCCACTCATTCAGACCGTTGAAAATATATCTTCTCGCCTGCCATGCATTCAATGGAAAATACGACAAGGAAACAATAAAACATTGGTTGAAAACTTTCTATCGCCGTTTCTTTTCTCAGCAGTTCAAAAGATCTTGTATGCCGGATGGAATGAAAGTAGGCAGCGTATGCCTCTCACCGAGGGGAGACTGGAGAATGCCGTCTGATGCATCCTCTAACCTCTGGCTTAAAGAAATAGAAAATATATGAATCTGCATTACTGCATTCAATTGTAAATAAGCGACAACTTACTTAATTTCTAAATTTGGGAATAGATCTGATTATGAATGACGATATTAAAAAAGCTGTAGAAGTATTAAGGAACGGAGGTGTGATCCTCTATCCTACAGATACGATATGGGGATTGGGATGTGACGCGGGAAATGCAAAGGCAGTGGAGCGTATATTCCAAATAAAAAAACGTGCCGACTCTAAATCAATGTTGTCTTTAGTGGCATCAGACGGCATGCTCCAACAATTCGTCAAAGAAGTTCCGGAGGCGGCATGGCAACTTATTGATGCTGCTGTCAATCCCCTTACAATCATTTATGACAGCCCGAGAGGAATCGCCAGCAACCTGCTTGCCGAAGATGGATCGGCAGGATTCCGCATCACTTCAGAAACTTATTCCCGAAATTTATGTCAAAGATTGAGGCATCCGGTAGTTTCAACATCTGCAAATATCTCCGGCAAGCCTGCTCCGAGGTCTTTCAGGGAGATTGATACGGAAATTATAAATGCAGTCGACTATGTTGCCGAATATGGTCGTGACATTGAAAAAACATTTCCAAGCAACATAATTAAAGTCACAGACTCAAATGTAATCACCATAATCAGGTAGACATTGATAATGCAGGAACGTGGTGATATTCACAAAAATGAAAAGTAAAGAACTTTCTCTGACAAATCAACGGTTGAAATATGTGGTGAGTGATCTCGTCACAACCTCAGTTGCATTCCTACTTTTCGACATATGCCGGTTTTTCATACTCCATGATGAGATCCCTTCATCGCAAAGCCTTAACGACTATCTGTCATCTCCAAAGCTTATATTGGAGCAGATTTTTATTCCGATAGCACTCTTATTCATTTACTGGCTTTCCGGTTATTACAACCATCCGTACGAAAAGTCAAGGCTTCAAGAGTTTATAACCACTTTCTATTCTGCCTTATTCAACGCCACACTGATATTTTTTATCCTCCTCATTAATGACCGCGGTCCAATAATCTCGGACGACTATCTTCTGATAAGCGTATCATTCTTTCTTCTATTGGTATTCACCTACACCGGACGATTGATAATAACCTCCGCAACACGGCGTTATGCCCTACGTCACAATATCCGGTGCAATGTCCTGATAATTGGAAATTCCCATCTCGGTCATGAAATCTATAACAAACTCATCAAGGCAAAAACCTTGGTGAAATATAATGTAATCGGCTTTGTAAGGATAGACGGGGACAATGACAATTCAGGAAAACTCCCTTGTTGGGAAATGCACGAAATAGAAGACATTTGTCTCAAAGAGAACGTAGATCAGGTAATACTTGCGCCTGACAAAGAAAAGGACGCACTTGTCCTCAAGATGCTAAACCGCCTTTTCCCCCTGGATATCCCTATAAAGATTATGCCAGACACCCTCTCCTACATCACATCTTCAATCAGATTGACCGATATAATGGCGGAGCCATTTATTGACCTCACCTCTCCTCCGCTTAATGATTGTGCCAATAATATAAAACTTTCGTTTGACATCATTATATCCACATTTGCCCTTCTGATCCTATCCCCTTTGATGTTAGGACTGATGATTGCTGTCAAACTAACGTCACCGGGTCCCATTTTTTACCATCAGCAACGCATCGGTAAGAAAAGGAAACCTTTTGACATATATAAGTTCAGGTCAATGTATTTAGATGCAGAAAGTAACGGACCAATGTTATCTTCTGCAGAAGACAACAGGATAACCCCCATAGGACGGATCTTAAGGAAATATCGACTTGACGAGCTCCCCCAGTTCTGGAACGTGCTTAAGGGAGATATGTCTCTTGTCGGACCAAGACCCGAACGGGACTTCTTTATTCGCAAAATACTTGAAAAGGCTCCCTATTATTGTCTGATATTTCAAGTTAAACCGGGAATAACATCCTGGGGGATGGTTAAATTCGGCTATGCTTCCAATGTTGACCAGATGGTAGACCGCACCAAGTTCGATCTGATATATATAACGAACATGTCGATCGCACTCGACCTAAAGATCCTCATTCACACCATAAGGACTATTATAAGGGGATCAGGACTTTAACAAATTCAGAACGATATCAAAACGATATTTTATCTATGGCATATAAAGAGACACATAACAGATTCACCGATTGGTGGATGAAAGTGGTTATCTGGCGTGAGCATCATATACGCGAAAAGAGCTTCCTTCTCATTCTCGCGTTAGTGGTAGGCGTTTTATGTGGCTTTGCCGCACAATTGCTGAAATACATCATTCATCTCATTGCAGGGCTACTTACCTCTCATATGAGCACAACCACCGCCAACTGGCTATATCTCGTCTACCCTGTAGTCGGTATACTTATTGTAACACTATTGTTGAAATATGTGGTAAAAGAAAACATATCTCATGGTGTGACAAAAGTGCTTTATGCTATTTCAAGAAGGAAATCACGATTGAAAAAGCGTAACATGTACGCTTCGCTCGTTGCGTCTTCAATCACCATCGGTTTTGGTGGATCAGTAGGTGCCGAAGGACCTATAGTCTTTACAGGAGCGGCAATAGGATCTAACGTCGGACAGGCATTCCGGCTTTCGCCCAGAATACTGATGATACTCGTAGGATGCGGGGCGGCGGCAGGTATTGCAGGCATTTTCCGAGCTCCGATTGCAGGAATGCTTTTCACACTTGAAGTGCTCATGATCGACCTTACAGGTATGACAGTAATGCCGTTGCTTCTGTCGTCAGTAGCCGGTGCAGTCGTTGCTTATGTTCTTGAGGGTTATAGCGCGGAGTTTTTCTTCGTACAGTCTGAGCCTTTCGTCACCAACAGGATTCCGTTCACTATACTTCTTGGAGTGGCATGCGGACTCATGTCTTATTATTTCACGAAAGTGATGTTCATGATGGAGTCGATGTTCGGAAAACTTAAGCATCCGGGAATGAAAATATTGGTTGGAGGAGTGATCATGGCAGGACTTATCTTCCTCTTCCCTCCATTATACGGAGAGGGTTACGGAGCGATAAACAATCTCCTGCTTGGTGATGTGTCAAAAGTGGTTGACGGCACATTCTTCTATGTTGACCGCGACAATGTCTGGTTCCTGATACTTTTCATAGGAGCGATCGCCATGACCAAGGCTTTTGCCACTTCTGCCACCAATGGTGCCGGAGGTGTGGGCGGAACATTCGCCCCGTCGCTTTTCGTCGGTGCCCTAACGGGATTCCTTTTTGCTTACATAGTCAACAATCTTGACCTCGGATTCGAATTGTCTCAGAAAAACTTCGCCTTATTGGGAATGGCAGGAGTCATGAGCGGTGTAATGCACGCCCCTCTCATGGCAATCTTCCTTACCGCTGAAATGACGGGAGGCTACGACCTCTTCCTGCCATTGTTGATCGTGTCGGCACTTGCATATATTACTATCCGCATATTCACACCCTACAGCATTTACACGATGCGTCTCGCAAAAGCAGGAGACCTCGTAACGCATCAGAAAGACAAGGCAGTACTCACTCTCCTTAAGGTTGACAACCTTATTGAAACAGACTTCAAGACCGTGAATCCTGAAATGAATCTGAAGGAGATGGTAGATATAATCTCAGTTTCAAACCGCAATCTATTCCCTGTAACCGATGCTGACGGGAACCTCAAGGGAGTCGTGCTTCTTGACGATATCAGGAATATTATGTTCCGCGCAGATTTATACAAGAAAATGCACGTGTCGCGATTCATGTCTGCCGTTCCGGACGTTATAGAAGTGTCCTATCCAATGGATAAGGTTATGGAAATATTCGACAGGACCAATGCATGGAACCTGCCGGTAGTTGATAATGGCAGGTATGTAGGTTTCGTATCCAAGTCTAAAATATTCAATTCCTACCGCCGCGTGCTACGACATTTTACGGAGGATTAACCATTTCGCCATTGCAACACAAAGCCGTTAAGTAAAAGATAAAGATGAAAAAAGAAGATTTAAAAATAGTTTTTTTCGGAACTCCCGAATTTGCAGTCACAAGCCTTGCAAGGCTTGTTGAAGATGGCTATAATATATCTGCCGTTGTCACAATGCCGGATAAGGAGGCGGGACGTGGACGCAAGCTGATGCAGAGCGACGTCAAGAAATATGCCGTTGAAAATGGTCTTAGAGTGCTTCAGCCTGAAAAGCTGAAGTCTCAGGAATTTATTGACACGCTACATGAAATCAATGCAGACCTCTTCATCGTAATTGCATTCCGTATGCTTCCTGAAGCAGTGTGGACAATGCCTCGTCTCGGCACTTTCAACCTTCATGGATCCCTGCTTCCTAAATATCGTGGCGCCGCCCCTATCAACCGTGCGATCATGAATGGAGAGACTGAAACAGGAGTGACAACATTCTTTCTCAAACATGAAATTGACACAGGAGACATAATCGGTTCCCGTTCGATAACCATCAATGAAAATGACAACGTTGGAATCATTTATGACAAGCTCATGCATATCGGAGCTGACATGGTGATAGAAACTGTGGAAAATATTCTTAACGATACCCTTACCGTGCGTCCACAGCCGGAGGGTGAATTTACCGCTGCTCCTAAGATTTTTAAAGAAGACTGCAGGATCATATGGAACAAGACAGCCCAAGAGATTCATAACCACATAAGGGGATTATCTCCATACCCGGCATCTTTTGCTGTCATGGAAGATACAAACGGCAGAATAATGGACGTGAAAATTTTCGAATCCAGAGTATCTCAAGACATAATGACTGATAAAAATGCAACTCCCGGAACAATCATGATACAAGGTAAACGCCTTTTCGTTTCAACCGGAGATGGCACAATCGAAGTATTGTCGCTCCAACCTTCCGGGAAGAAGAGAATGGAAACGTCCGCTTTCCTTTTAGGCTATCATCCAATAAGTTTTAAGTAAGCATCCGAATGTCTGATGATATAAAAAATATACCGTCTTTGGAAACAGACACCACAAAGGGGTATTGCCGTATATTGTATGATGTCCTCATCGAAAAAGGAATCGATGAGATCGTGCTCTCTCCAGGCAGCCGCAATGCCCCACTCCTTATCGGAGCTGCTTGCCGCCCCTTCCGGCGACATGTAATCACGGATGAGCGAACCGCTGCATTCATTGCCTTGGGAATTGCATTAGCCGGGAAAAAAACGGTTGCCTTGGCATGCACATCGGGAACGGCACTTTATAATTACGCGCCTGCTGTAGCCGAAGCTTTCTATCAGCATATACCCCTTATAATAATAACTGCCGACCGCCCTCTTGAATGGATAGGTCAAGACGATTCGCAAACCCTCATCCAACCCGGGGCTCTTGACAAAATTGTAAAAGGCAGCTACGATATCCCCGTTGAACATCCTGATGACCCTAATGAAAAATGGTATGTCAACAGGATCATTAACGAAGCATGCAACCTCGCTCTTTCAGGAAGGAAAGGACCGGTGCATATCAACATTCGCCTTGACAATCCTTTGACTGAGGTAAGACAATACGTTCCGTCAAATCCACGGATCATAGAATATATAGACAATCTAAACCTTCCACCGCATGTCTATAAGGCGATCGCCGAATCATTACAAGGAAAAAAAGTAATGGTGACGGCTGGATTCATGCAGCCTGACGATAGGCTTAATCATTCATTGTCAGAGTTTGCAAGATTATCGAACGTATGCATGATGTGTGAAACCCTGTCCAACCTACACCTGCCGGGAACCCCGTATGCTGTCGACACTGCACTATCGCTGCTTGAAAACAGTGACAGACAAGAGATAGACATGCTTCGCCCGGATGTGGTGATTTCCATAGGCGGGGCACTGATTTCTCGAAAACTCAAAGAGTTTATACGACAAAACCCACCTGCCGAACATTGGACATTGGGAGACACCAACCCTTCTTCAGATTGTTTCAAAGTCAAGACACGACATATTGAAGTTTCCCCATCCAAATTCTTCAAAGGAATAACAAGACACATGAAAAAATCATCTAATGATGACAATGGTGGTGTAAGTTATTTAAAAACATGGGAGAGTTTCAGAAAAATCGCAATTGACAGTCACGACAAATATCTATGTGAACATAGTGAATGGTCAGAAATGTATGCATTCAGCCATATATTGAACAACCTGCCGAAATCTTTCAATCTTTTCCTTTCGAACGGGACAGCTGTAAGATACGGACAGCTATTTACAACCAATATTCCTCACGCGTCTTTCGGATGTAGAGGGGTGTCGGGAATTGATGGCACAACAGCCACAGCAGCAGGATGTGCGATATCGTACAAAGGCTCTACCCTTCTTATAACCGGAGACATGTCCATGTCATACGACACCGGGGTCTTGGGTATTAAGGACCTTCCAGGAAATTTCAAGATAGCGGTAATAAACAATAAGGGGGGAGGCATATTCAGATTCATACCATCAACAAGAAATTGCTCCTGCCGGGAAGAATTGTTTTGCGCCGACCCGAATCTTCCGATTGAAAAAATTGCAGAAGCATACGGATGGAAATATTTTAAAGCTGAATCAAAAAAAGAACTGGAAAAAAATTATATAAATTTTTTAGATTCAGAGCATAATGCCATACTTGAGATAAAGGCGGATGAGGTAACATCATCTGAAATTCTCATAGAATATATGAACCGTAAATAGAATCTTATCCATCGAATCATTATTCTATAAATGCACCTGATATTAAACAATTAAAAAAGATACTTATGAACTGGAAAACTATAAAAGAATATACCGACATCCTCTTTGAAGAAATGGATGGTATCGCAAAAATAACAATCAACCGTCCCAAGGTATATAATGCCTTCCGTCCCCTTACCAACAAGGAGATGCTCGAAGCATTCTCGATATGCCGTGAGCGAGCCGACATAAGGGTAATAATACTAACCGGTACGGGAGACAAGGCTTTTTGTAGCGGAGGTGACCAGAACGCTAAAGGACATGGAGGTTATGTTGACGAAAACGGGGTGCCGCGACTTAATGTGCTTGAACTCCACCATGCAATACGTTCAATTCCCAAACCGGTAATAGCTATGGTAAATGGATATTCGATCGGAGGGGGTAATGTGCTGCAGGTCGTATGCGATTTGTCAATAGCGTCTGAAAACGCACGTTTCGGTCAGACCGGACCTAAAGTCGGCAGTTTCGATGGAGGATTCGGTGCTTCATACCTTGCCCGCTGTGTAGGTCAGAAAAAAGCGAGGGAAATATGGTATCTGTGCAAGCAATATACAGCACAGGAAGCCCTCGAAATGGGAATGGTCAACGAAGTGGTTCCTTTCGATAAACTTGAGGAGACCACCGTGGAATGGGCAAAAACAATAATGAAACGCTCGCCGTTTGCCATACGCATGATCAAGCGGGCATTGAATGCGGAACTTGACGGTCAACACGGACTCATGGAATTTGCCGGTGACGCCACATTGATGTATTATATGATGGATGAGGCACAAGAAGGCAAAAACGCATTTCTTGAAAAAAGAGATCCGGATTTCGGACAGTATCCTATGTTCCCATAAAATGAAGTTGTTTAAGAAGCTGTTTAAAATTCATCAATCGTGAGGTTAGAATTTTGTCCATATAATTTAGTTTTCAAAAAACCGGCAGGCACGTCACGCGGTGTGCTCACGGAAAAAATTACATGCTTCCTGCGAATATTCGATGAATCCGATCCGACACATTACGGACTGGGGGAAGCCGCCGTATTTCCGGGATTATCTCCGGAAGCGGATGAACGATATTTCTATAAACTTATGGAACTGCAAGCCAATATCCGGATTGGCTTGCAGACAGACCTCTCTCAGTTTCCATCCCTGCAAATGGGACTCGAGCAGGCAATCAGGGATTTCAGTGGAGGTTGCCGCGGAATATACTACGACTCCCCCTTTATCCTCGGAGAGCGAGAAATCACTATCAACGGACTAATCTGGATGGGAGACTATGAAGATATGATTTCCCAGATAGAGAATAAACTATCAAGCGGATTCAATTGCATTAAACTCAAGATCGGTGCGATTGACTGGAAAAGTGAAGTTGACATGATAGAATATATCAGGCGCCGATATGACAGGAACAAAGTTGAAATAAGGGTGGATGCAAATGGAGGTTTCACTATGGACAATTCATTACCACGCCTGAAACGTCTTGCCGATCTTGACGTGCATTCAATCGAACAGCCGATAAAGGCTGGCACTCCGCAACTGATGCGGTTCCTGTGTGATGTCTCTCCACTCCCGATTGCACTTGACGAGGAACTGATCGGCAAATTTACAACCGAATCAAAAGCTGCAACACTTGATGAGATCAAACCTTCATACATAGTGATCAAACCTTCCCTTGAAGGGGGATTCTCGGGAGCAGAAGAATGGATAAGGCTCGCAGAGGAAAGAGGGATCGGATGGTGGATTACATCTTCATTAGAATCCAACATCGGACTCAATGCATTGTCGCAATGGGTTGCCACATTGAAGCAAGAACGTCCACAGGGACTCGGAACCGGAGCATTATTCACCAACAATTTCCAATCTCCGGTTTATATCGACGGAGAACATTTGAAATACAATCCGGATTTGACCTTAGACTATAACGAGATCAATAAACTTGATTGGCGCAGCTAAGAGTCATTACCCATACTAATATATGACTTACGACGATCTCGCAAAGGAATGGGACAGCAACGAATATATATGCTGTCATACTTCCGGCTCCACCGGGACACCCAAAGAAATATGGTTGCCGAAAGAACAGATGATCAACAGTGCCCGCCGCACTGTTGATTTTTTCGGAATCAATGAGGATTCAGTCCTCTATTCCTGTATATCTCCTGATTTCATTGGAGGAAAAATGATGTTGGCAAGGCAAAGACTCACAGGATGTAAATTAAAATGGGAAAAACCGAGCAACCGTCCACTTAATGAGTATCAAGGGAAAGATATTACGCTTCTTTCCGTGGTTCCATCGCAGATGATCCATATTCTCGATAATCTGCAACAGATGCCCGAAATAAGGAATATATTAGTCGGAGGCTCGGCAATCCCGGCAACATTGCGCAAACGCATTGCAGAAAGTGGCGTTAACACCTACGAAAGCTATGGCATGACAGAAACCGCGTCACACATCGCCTTACGTAAAATCGAAACAGAGATACAACCATTCCAGACTCTCGGAGATATATGGGTAGAGAATTGTGACGGAGCTTTAAAAATTAATATTCCTAAATGGCAATCATTAATAACAAATGACATCGCTGATATATTATCTCCACACCTATTTAACATCTCAGGCAGGCTTGACAATATAATCATTTCGGGAGGAAAAAAAATAAATCCTGAGCAAGTGGAAGAAAAAATGTCGGAGATTTTGACATTCCCTTTCTTCATAACCTCTGTTCCAGACGATAAATGGGGACAACGATTGGTAATGATAGCAGAAACGAACCCGTTGGAAAAAGAGAATATAATGAGGCAATGTGAAAGGTTACTTGAAAGTTATGAGCGCCCCAAGGAGATTATATTCAAGGATCGTCTGATACGCACACCCAATGGCAAACTGATACGAAATTTTAAGAGCTAAAAATTTCATTTTTAACGAATTTTGTTATAAATTTGTGTTGTAAAACAGAAAATCCTGTTATTTCCAGTATCACAGCAGGTAAATATGATAAAAAAAAGTACATTAGAGCGAATTATTGGTGATGATCTTTCGGATATGTGGAATGCACTTCGTCCGGAGGAAAAACGCATAGTCACCGACAATTTCAAATATGAGCACTATAAGAAGAATCAGATAATATATGCTGAAAAGGAAACACCAGAGAATCTTTATTGTCTGCTCGATGGAAAAGTGAAACTTTATAAGAGCGGTATTGGAGACAGGGTGCAGATTCTTCGTCTTTATCGTCCGGTGCAGTATTTCGGATATCGCGCATATTTCGCAAGGGAACCATACGTTTCTACAGCCGCCGCATTTGAGCCGTCAGTTATAGGGATCATACCCATGAAGGTAGTGGAGGATCTTGTCCGTCAGAATAATGACCTGGCAATGTTTTTCATTCATGAACTTTCCAGGAATCTCGGCGGTGCGGATACAAAGATAATAAATCTAACGCAAAAGCATATTAGGGGCAGACTCGCCGAATCGCTTCTATTGTTGGCAGATAATTATGGCTACGAAGACGATGACTCGACATTGAAAATATACATGAGTCGCGAAGATCTTGCAAACCTTTCGAACATGACAACATCAAATGCAATACGCACGTTGATGTCTTTCGTGACGGAAAAGTTGATTCTTGTTGACGGACGCCGCATCAAGGTTATCAACGAGCCGCAACTCAGAAAGATCTCAAAATTCGGATAATAATCAATCCCTATATAATTTTAAAGCCTGATTGCAATTGCAATCAGGCTTTAAAATTATATAGGGATTGATTATATCACAGATCTGATTATACCTCTTTCCGAATTGACCACGAAATCTACGATTTCTTTACGGAACTTAGATTCCGGAATACGCTCCTCTATAAGTTTAACCGCATTAGTCACATTGAGGTCACTCATGTAGAGGATACGATATATGTCTGCTATATGGTGCACCTCATCATCAGAGAACCCATTACGGTGAAGACCGATTGTGTTGAGACCGACATAAGAAATAGGTTCACGCGCAGCCTTTATAAAAGGAGGAATATCCTTATTCACCAACGCACCGCCCTGAAGCATTATATTGCGCCCGAGATGACAGAACTGATGCACAAGACTTCCCCCGCCGATAACAGCGGAATCATCCACAACAACTTCTCCGGCAAGCTGCGAGGCGTTTGACATGATCACCCTGTCTCCTACACGACAATCGTGAGCCACATGACAATATGCCATGATAAGACAATTATTTCCTATTCTCGTCTCACCCTTGGATGCGGTTCCACGGTTGACCGTGACACATTCGCGGAGAGTTGTGCCATCGCCTATATAGGCATATGTCTTCTCACCCTTGAATTTCAAGTCTTGAGGCACACCTGCCACTACTGCTCCGGGAAATATCCTTACATTGTTACCTATTCTTGCCCCCGGAAAAATAGTCACGTTACCATAGATCTCACAGTTGTCTCCGATCTCCACATCCTCATAGATGTTTGTAAAATTACCGATCGATACGTTCTGTCCGATCTTTGCGTCAGGATGGACGCTATATAGATTTGCCATTATTTCGACTTATTTATTTTTTATGATCTGTGCCATAAACTCAGCTTCGCAGACTATCTTCTCCCCTACAAAAGCATATCCTTTAACCATTGCACAACCCCTTCTAATCTCAGTAGTCAAAGCAACACTCAAAATCAAAGTATTGCCGGGAACCACTTTCTGACGGAACTTCACATTGTCAATCTTCAAGAAATATGTGGAGTATTTCTCAGGTTCTTCAAGATAATTGAGCACGAGCACACCTGCCGCCTGAGCCATGGCTTCAACTTGAAGCACACCCGGCATCACAGGCTCCTGTGGGAAATGACCGGGGAAGAAAGGTTCGTTGACCGTAACGTTTTTCACCGCAACACAATGCTTCTGATCAATTTCTATAATCTTGTCAATAAGCAAGAAAGGATAACGGTGAGGAAGGAGCCTTCTAATCCCGTTAACATCAATCAATGGAGCGGCATTCGGATTGTAAAGAGGGCTTTGAGCTTCCGTATGCTTCACCTCTTTGCGCACCATGCGGGTAAACTTGTTGTTTACTGTATGTCCGGGACGTATTGCAACTACACGACCTTTGATGGGACGCCCGATCAAGGCGAGATCTCCTATTATATCCATCAATTTATGACGTGCGGGTTCATTATCCCATGTCAAAGGCTTCGGATTGATATAGCCGAGCTTGCTCAGGTGCATGTGAGGCACATTCACAATATCGCAGATCTCATCAATCTTTCCCTGCGGTATCTCCTGGTCATAAATAACTATGGCATTATCAAGATCTCCACCCTTTATAAGATTATAATTCAGAAGACCTTCAATCTCACGGACAAACACGAATGTTCTGGCAGATGCCACTTCCTGCTTGAACTCAGTGAGATCATCAAGCACAGCAAACTGATTAGGAAGCACAGGCGAATTATATTCCACCATACACTCCACGCTAAAACCATCGTCCGGATAGATAGTCAGAGTAGATCCGGATTCATCCTTAAATCGGGTCTTCTCTTTTATGATATAAAAATCCTTGTCAGCTGCCTGTTCTTTCAAACCTACGCGCTCAATTTCGTTCACGTAGATTATAGCGCTTCCGTCAAGAATCGGGAGCTCCGGGCCATCCACCTCGATGAGACAGTTGTCAACACCTGCAGCATAAAGGGCAGCAAGCGAATGCTCCACAGTCGATACCCTCACATCGCCTTTGCCGAGCACTGTGCCCCGTTGTGTATCAACTACATTTTCAGCCACGGCAGGAATTATTGGACGATCTTCAAGATCTACACGACATATACGGTAACCCGTATTTTCGGGTGCGGGGTTGAATGTGGCTGTAATATTCAGTCCTGAATGCAAACCTTTCCCCTTTACGGAGAATGATTCGTTGAGTGTTAGCTGTTGCATAATATATTATTTCTGCTTCCCTGAATCATTATCTATAAATGATTAAACCAGAGAAACGTTATTATTTTTTCTTGTCAAACAATTCACCGAGACGCTTCAGGTAAACTTGAGTTTTGGCAAACTGACGCGCATCGACAGCAGGATATCCGATAATGCGTTTACCGTCTCCCACGTTGTTAGGAATACCCGACTGAGCACCTATCTGATTCATATTCCCAACCCGGATATGACCGGCGAAACCGGTCTGACCTCCAACCTGGTTATAATCACCTATCTTGGTAGAGCCGGCAACTCCTGTCTGAGCGGCAAAGACATTTCCCTTCCCAATCTCCACATTATGGGCAACTTGAATAAGGTTATCCAGTTTTGTTCCTTTACCTATACGAGTAGATCCGAATGTGGCACGGTCTATGGTGACATTTGCACCAATCTCCACGTCATCATCTATCACTACATTGCCAATCTGAGGTATCTTCTCATATGTGCCGTCGGGACGTGGTGCAAAACCGAAACCGTCAGCGCCTATAACAGCACCGGAATGTATTATGCAACCATTACCGATGACACATTCCTGATAGATACGCACTCCGGCACGTATCACACTGCCTTCTCCTATCTTTACATCCTCTCCGACATAAGTCTGCGGATAAATCTTCACTCCTTTTCCAAGCACAGTCCCTTTCCCGATATATGAGAAAGCGCCAATGTATGCATCTTCGGGAATTTCAACTCCCTCGCCGATAAAACATGGCTGTTCTATACCCTTTGGCTGCGGACGCAAGCTTTCCATAGCATTCATCATGTCCGCCAATGCCACATAAGGGTCTTTAACTCGAATAAGCACAGGTGAAACAGGGCGATCAATCACGAAGTCATCCGAGACTAAAACAGCAGAAGCTGCAGTCTCATATATATAATGGGTGTATTTAGGGTTTGCTATAAACGTGACGTATCCGGGCGTTGCCTCCTCAATTTTGGCAAAACCTATGAGTTTGACATTCCCGTCGCCTTCAACCTTGCCACCGGTTAAGGAGGCAATTAGTTGCGGTGTTAGTTCCATGTAGTCGTAATATGTTTTTGCAAAATTACAAAATTTTATTCATTTACACGAAAAAAATAACTATATTTGCAGCAAATATTAAAAAGCATCAAAACTAACCTAAATACTAAACTTCAATGAAAATTTCACACATTGAGCACATCGGGATAGCCGTTCCTAATCTTGAAGAGGCTATCAAGTATTATGAAAGCGTGTTGGGTCTAAAATGCTACAAGCAAGAAGTTGTTGAAGACCAGAAAGTCACAACTGCATTCTTCAAAGTAGGTGACACTAAGATCGAGCTTCTCGAAGCCACCACTCCGGAAAGCACCATCGCAAAATTCATAGAGAAAAACGGTGGACGTGGCGGCATGCATCATTTGGCATTTGCCGTTGAAGACGGTGTTGCCAACGCTCTCGCCGAGGCTGAAGAGAAAGGCATCAAGCTCATCGATAAGGCTCCTCGCAAAGGTGCAGATGGTCTTCAGATAGCATTCCTCCATCCGAAATCAACAGAGGCTGTGCTCACAGAGCTTTGTGAAGATCCCAATAAATAATAACATATCGCAAGACTCATTCCGTTGTCCTTTTTAGCATGACGGGGTGAGTTTTGCCTTTTTTAATAAATTTCCAAACTCTATTATACAATGAGCAAACAAGAAGAAAAAATCAGCCAGCTTATTGAGAAAAGAGCTGAAGCTCGTCTCGGCGGCGGTGAAAAAGCTATCGAAAAACAGCACCAGCGTGGCAAATATACAGCCCGCGAACGCATCGCCCTCCTTCTTGATGAAGGAAGCTTCGAAGAACTTGACATGTTCGTGACTCACCGTTCCACAAACTTCGGAATGGACAAGAAGCACCCCCTCGGTGACGGTGTGGTTACAGGCTTCGGCACTGTTGAAGGGCGCCTGATATATGTTTTTGCCCAAGACTTCACAGTGCTTGGCGGCTCACTTTCCGAGACTATGGCACAGAAGATCTGCAAAGTTATGGATATGGCAATGAAGATGGGCGCTCCCGTTATCGGTCTCAACGACTCCGGCGGTGCACGTATCCAAGAGGGTATCAACGCTCTCGCAGGATATTCCGAAATCTTCCAGCGCAACATCCTCGCCTCAGGAGTGATTCCTCAGATTTCAGCTATCCTCGGTCCTTGCGCCGGAGGTGCGGTTTACAGCCCCGCCCTCACCGACTTCACTATCATGACAAAAGGACTTTCATACATGTTCCTTACCGGTCCGACGGTAGTTAAGACAGTCACAGGTGAAGATGTTTCTCAGGAAGACCTCGGTGGCGCTTCAGTTCACTCCACCAAGAGCGGTGTTACCCATTTCGCGGCAGATTCCGAAGAAGAGGCGATCACTATCGTACGCAAACTTCTCAGCTACATTCCGCAGAACAATCTCGAAGAAACCCCGCTGGCAGCATGCACGGATCCGATCGACCGTCTGGAAGATAAACTCAACGACATCATCCCAGATAGCGCAAAACGCAGCTATGACATGTATGACGTAATCGGAGCAATTGTTGACAACGGAGAGTTCCTTGAAATCCAGAGAGATTACGCTAAGAATATCATAATCGGTTTCGCCCGCTTTAACGGACAGTCTGTCGGCATCGTTGCCAACCAGCCAAAAGTTCTTGCAGGTGTGCTCGATTCAAACGCATCACGCAAGGCGGCTCGCTTCGTAAGATTCTGCGATGCTTTCAATATTCCTCTTGTAACACTCGTTGACGTTCCCGGCTTCCTTCCCGGAACAGGACAGGAATACAATGGCGTTATCCTTCACGGGGCAAAGCTTCTTTATGCTTATGGAGAGGCTACCGTACCCAAAGTCACCGTTACATTGCGTAAGAGCTACGGCGGTAGCCATATCGTGATGAGTTGCAAACAGCTTCGCGGTGATGTCAACTATGCATGGCCATCTGCAGAGATCGCAGTAATGGGTGCAGAGGGTGCAGTAGGCGTGCTTTATGCAAAAGAGGCAAAAACTCACGAGAATCCTGCCGAATTTATCAAAGAGAAAGAGGAGGAATATCGCGAACTCTTCGCCAATCCTTACAATGCAGCCAAATATGGCTATATAGATGACGTTATCGAACCCCGCAACACCCGTTTCCGCGTGATCAAGGCTCTTAACATGATTGCCACAAAGAAACAGACTAATCCTGCCAAGAAACACGGCAATATTCCTTTATAATAAAATAGCACCAAAATGTTAAAAAAATATATTTTGAGTGCGGCATTATGCGGTCTCCTGCTTGCTGCGGCTCCTGCCGCGGCAGCAGCGCCCGCAGTTCCGCAACAAGAATATACGGAGGTATCCACTCAGGGCGAACAAACCGACGCTGAAGGCGAATGGGTTAATTCCGAAGAAGTGAACACCGTGCAGATGAGCGAGATGACCAGAAAGGCTATTCAGGCAGAAAAAGCCCGCAATGCTGCTGAAAACGATAGTTTCGGCGGCGCAATCACGATCATCGCAATGTGTATCGTATTGTCAGCCTTGATTATCCTCAGCATCCTTTTCCTTTGCTTCGGTAAAATATCAACTGCCGTGATGAGCAGCAAAAAGCGCAAGGCTCATGGCGTTACTCCAGAAACATCGGAAGACCATCATGAGGAACTGGATTCAGGTGAAGTCATTGCCGCTATAGGCATGGCTCTTGCCGAGCACTTCGGTCAAGGTCATGACATCGAGGACACTATCCTCACTATCAAGAGAATGAAAAAATCTTATTCTCCCTGGAACTCTAAAATTTACAACATGCGCCAAATTCCGGAGATTTCACCGGCTCACGCCTCTCTCCGCAGGCAATTGAAATAATTTATAGCCCTCCTATGGGCAAGAAAAAAATAAGGAAATGAAAGAATACAAGTATAAAATCAACGGATTGAAATTCACTGTCGCCGTAGGCGACGTCGTTGACAACGAGGTTACTGTAGAAGTAAACGGCACGCCATATATGGTGGAGCTTGACAGAGCAGTTCCCTCCAAGCCTTCCAAACCGGCACTTTCACAATCAGGCAAGACAGCTTCAGCACAGCCTACATCCGCTCCTACGCAGTCAGTTAAACCGACTCCTGTTGCAGCAGGTCCGGCTTCTGCCGTGAAGAGTCCTCTACCCGGCACAATCCTCAGCTTCTCGGTAAAAGAGGGCGATGTTATCAAAAGCGGCGACACCGTATGCGTTCTTGAAGCAATGAAGATGGAAAATGACGTTCACTCCTCAAAGGGAGGAACAGTCAAGCAAATCCTCGTAAACGTAGGCGATGCTATCCTCGAAGGCACTGATATCATGATCATCGAATAATACACCAATCGATTCCACTATGATATTAGCAAGTGAATATTCATTTGGCCAGTTCATGAGCAGCACTGTAGAGAACTTCTGGAAATTTACGGGATTCCATAATTGCGAATGGACAAATCTCGTGATGCTCGCAGTTGGCTGCTTTTTCGTATGGCTCGCTATAAGAAAGAATTTTGAACCCCTATTGCTTGTGCCTATCGGTTTCGGAATGCTTATTGGAAACATCCCTTTCCAACCCGGCATGGAAATCGGCATATATGAAGAAGGCTCCGTGCTCAACATCCTTTACAATGGTGTTGAAAGGGGCTGGTATCCCCCTCTGATTTTCCTTGGCATCGGAGCGATGACTGATTTCTCGGCGCTACTTGCCAATCCGAAACTCATGATTATAGGGGCATGTGCCCAGTTCGGTATTTTCGGAGCATACATGTTGGCTCTCCTTTGTGGCTTTGATCCATTGTCGGCTGGCTGCGTAGCCATCATCGGTGGCGCCGACGGCCCCACGGCAATCTTCACCACATCCAAGCTTAATCCCAACCTGCTTGGTGCAGTGGCGGTGTCTGCATATTCATACATGGCACTGATTCCACTTATCCAGCCTCCTTTGATGCGTATGTTCACAACGCAGAAAGAGCGTCAGATAAAGATGAAACCGGTGCGTGTGGTAAGCCAGGCTGAAAAAATCATATTCCCTATTGTAGGCGTTATGCTGACGTGTTTTGTGGTCCCTTCCGCAATTCCGTTGCTTGGAATGTTATTCTTCGGTAACCTGCTTCGCGAGAGCGGCGTGACAACACGCCTTGCCAAGACAGCAAGCAATGCCATGACCGACATTATCACGATACTCCTGGGACTCACGGTGGGGGCCTCGACTCAAGCCGACAAGTTCCTTACCGTTGACACTCTCCTTATCTTCGGTCTCGGATTTGCAGCCTTCATCATCGCTTCATCGGCAGGTGTGCTTTCGGTCAAGGTATTCAACCTTTTCCTGAAGCCTGATAGAAAAATAAATCCGCTCATCGGTAATGCCGGAGTTTCAGCCGTGCCTATGGCGGCGCGCATCTCCAACAACCTTGGACTTGAATATGATCCGACAAACTATCTTCTCATGCATGCCATGGGACCCAATGTTGCGGGTGTAATCGGATCTGCTGTTGCAGCCGGTGTGCTCCTCAGCTTCCTTGGATAACCATAAATACAAGAAATAATAATAAAAATATTCCCCTGCGCTCATAAATGGGCATGGGGAATATTTTTTTTAATTTTTTTGCTACTATTGTTGAATAATATCAATAAATGAATTAATTTCGCGCTAAGAAATTGTTTAATTTGATTGTTGGATTCATTGAGAAGATTTTATGAATTGTTTTGACGAGCTGAGGAGGTAGCATAGCGGAATATGTACCGATTAAACCCAGTGAAAAGAGTCATAAAGGATCTCAATGATGACACAAGATCCAATCTAAAATTTCCCAAATTAAAACAGTTTCTTAAGTAATGAATCATTACTTAAGATCTTCAAGACAAGGCTTACCCTGGAAGATCAAATGCAAGGTAAAATTTCTAAGATTAAAAGTAAAAACACTATGGTATATAGATTCAAACTTGTTAGTGATGAAGTGAGCAATTTTGCTCGTGAAATTGAGATTGATTCAGAGAATACGTTCCTGCAGTTGCGCAATGCCGTCCTGGACAGCGTAGGCTTCTCAAAAGATGAACTTGACTCATTCTTCCTCTGTGATGACGACTGGCAAAAACAGGAAGAAATCACCCTCGAAGACATGGGACACAGCGCAAGCGACATAGACACGTGGCTGATGGAGGACACACATCTCAGCGAATTGCTCGAAGATGAAGGACAACGTCTCATATTCGTGTTTGATTATCTCACGGAACGCTCTTTCTTTATGGAGCTTAAGGAGATGTACCCAAGCAGGTCGCTTGCAGATCCGGTGTGTACATTCAAGAAAGGGAAAGCACCTAAACAATCTGTAGATCTTGATGAATTTGACAAAAAAATAGACCTCAAGGCTCAAGATAAAATCGAAGATCTTGATATTGAGTCATTCAGTCCCGACGGCTTCAATGAAGAAGACCTTGGTGACGGTTTCGACATTATGAATATCAATTAAACCTACATTGCGAAAATTGACTATAAAATGCAAAAGAAGATGGCAATTGCCATCTTCTTTTGCATTTTATACCTTATATACTTTAAGGAGAAGCCTATGAAACCAATGCTATCGTCCAAATAGCTTGCCAAGTAACGACTTCGATTTCTCCGGCTTTATATGCACACGCAACTGATTATCATCCTTCCCGAAGAACAGTATATGCGAACGGAACACGAAAGCTATCATCCTGTCAAACTCAAGAATACCGTAGATACTCCTCTTTAGAAACATTCTGAATGGATTGAATTCTTCAAGATCCTCTACCACAACCTCCATGTCGCCTGACATAATATTGTGGTGTTCTTTAAGAATATCCAGATAATAATCAAAGTCAAGCTCCGCAAAATTCTTGCAAGGCTTGGTATATTTCTTGTATATCTCTTTTATGACTTGATCGGTAATCATAGCTATGAACGTTAGGCAATCCTTACACGTGGAGTTGACAAGGAGGGTCACCATTATAAACGCACGAGCATTTATAATTGTTCATATTATTAGAAGCTGTACAGATAAAAAACTATCAATAAGATTTAGAAACCCCACACTATTGGACTACAGCCTTGACAGCGTGGGGTCTATATATCAAATCTTTATATCTATGTGATTAAAAAAGATTATTTCTTCAAAAGATCATATTTCTTGAAGATCTTCTCTATCGCCTCAAGTGAACGAGTCACCTGCTCTTTTGTATGTGTAGCCATTAGAGAATAACGTATAAGCGTGTCATGCGGTGCCACAGCGGGCGAAACCACAGGATTTACAAACACTCCTTCATCAAGCAGATCCTTGGTTACATGAAATGTCTTGTAATCGTCACGTATAAAGAGAGGAATAATCGGAGTTGAAGTGTTTCCTATCTCACAGCCCATAGCGCGGAAATTATCAAGCGCGTAATTGGTTATATCCCAAAGATGCTTCTGGCGCTCAGGCTCGGCAATCATGATATCAAGAGCCGCGCTCGCAGCAGCTGTCGCTGCTGGAGTGATAGAGGCGGTAAATATATAAGAGCGCGAATGATGACGAAGGAAATTGGTAATTATCTTGTCGGTGGCAATAAAACCTCCTAAAGAGGCAAACGACTTACTGAAAGTACCCATAATCAAGTCAACGTCGTCTGTTACCCCGAAATGGTCACATGTTCCTCTTCCGCCCTCTCCGAACACTCCGATTCCATGTGCTTCATCAACCATCACAGTAGCGTTGTATTGCTTTGCGAGCCTAATGATCTCGGGCAGGTTAGCAACATCGCCTTCCATAGAAAAGACACCGTCAGTAACAATCAGCTTCACCTTATCCGGATCGCACTTCTTCAATTGTGCTTCCAATGAAGCCATATCGTTGTGGCGATATTTAAGATAATTTGAAAAAGAGAGGCGGCGACCTTCAATAATGGAAGCGTGATCCTGCTCATCAAGGATAATATAGTCTTCCCGACCTGTAAGGGCAGACACGACACCGAGATTGACACCGAAACCGGTGGAATAAATCATGGCATCCTCCTTGCCTACATAATTGGCGATCTTGGCTTCAAGTTCCTTATGAATATCAAGCGTGCCGTTAAGGAAAGGGGATCCTGCCATACCTGTGCCATATTTCTTTGTTGCTTCAACAGCAGCTTCTATAACCTTGGGATGATTGGTAAGACCCATATAGCTATTAGAACCGAACATCAGCACTTTTTTGCCGTGCATAATTACTTCAGTATTCTGCTCGCTCGAAATCGCGCGGAAGTAGGGATAGACACCTGCGGCCTTCGCTTTCTGTGGAGCGTCATAGACCGATAGTTTCTCTTGCAAAAGTTTCATATACAATTTTCTATATGGAGTGACACGCACGATACTTTTATTCACATATCATAATATACCCGTGATAATGCCAGCTCTCGTTATAGGTGAAATCAAATCAGACCACAAAGGTAACAATTTTTTAAGAAATCACATATATTTTTCGTAAATTTGCACCTCATGAAGTTGTATAACCTAATTTTTATGGTAAGATTTATTAAGATTGCCATAAGGTTTACAATTCTTCAGAATTTTTTATAACTTAAACAACTTCAATTTAAAGAACTAATCATTCATATCCATGAAAAAATCGTTATTATCTTTAGCTGCAGGAGCCATACTCGCCTACTCTCCCCTTTCTGGCACTCCGGCAATCCCTCAGGAAAAAGACATGTCAGCATATCTGCTGGTTTATTTTTCCGACTCGGATCACAGTGTTCATTTCGCCGTCAGCCATGACGGATATTCGTTCACCGCGCTCAACGACAACAAACCGGTCATATCGGGAGACAGCATTTCCGATCAACGCGGCATACGCGACCCTCACATCTATCGCGGTCCCGACGGGTGCTTTTACATGGCGATGACAGACCTCCACATCTATGCAAAGAAGCACGGATTACGAGAATCCGAATGGGAACGGGCTGACGAGTATGGATGGGGAAACAACCGCGGACTGGTGCTGATGAAATCATCCGACCTTATCAACTGGACCCATAACGAGACACGTCTCGATAAGCTATTCCCGGAAGAATTTGGAGAAATAGGTTGCGCATGGGCGCCTCAGACAATATATGACCCGGACAAAGACGCGATGATGGTCTATTTCACCATCCGTAAAAAAGGTGAATATTTAAAAGGTGCCACCAAAGACGAGCGTAAGACACGACTGTATTACGCCTACACTGACAAAGACTTCACACGCCTTGTAACAAAACCGGAAAAATTGTATGAATATCCGGATTCTGAGATTCAAGTGCTGGATGCCGATATTTGTCCCATGCCAGATGGCAAATATGCCATGACATACGTGGCACAAGAGAATCCCGGAGGAATAAAGCTGGCATTTTCCGACAGAATTAATTCGGGATATAATTATATAGGAGAACAGATAGACCATGAACCCCAAAGCTGCGAAGCCCCAAACGTATGGAAACGCATCGGCGAAAACCGCTGGGTGGTGATGTATGACGTATTCAGCATAAACCCTCACAATTTCGGTTTTGTGGAGACAACAGACTTCAAGACATTCATCCCCATAGGACACTTCAACGACGGACCGATGAAATCCACAAATTTCACAAGTCCCAAACATGGCGCCGTGATACAGATAACAGGCGAGGAAGCGCGCAGGCTTGAAAAGCATTTCCCGTCGGGAAATTAGGTCTTTTTAGATCGGAAGAGCGTCGTGTAGGGAAAGAGTGTGTCTCCTTGTGTA
>CASBHZ010000008.1 GCA_949123685.1 uncultured Bacteroidales bacterium
GAAATCTGCGCCAAGATTGCGACCCCAAATTCACATTTATTTTTAAACAACTTCTAAAGTTGTTTACTTCTTGATCGGAGTCACTTTATATCCCGCCTTGCGGAGTCCTTCTATAACCCCATTATCACCAGGAAGATGAAGAGCGCCCACCGCAATGAATGCAGAACCTTCCTGCATGATTGCCGGAAGCTTGCTGACCCAGTCAGCATTACGCCTGTTGATGAGCACCTCCATAAATCCCTCCGAATCCTTATTCTCGTTTTGGGCAAGTTCAAAGAGAGCGTCTATGTCCTGTGCGAGATACGCATCATTTAGCTTTTTCGAGTTTTCAATGCCCTCCTCCGGATTGTCAAGAATTTCGATCAGGGATTCCGCCTGTTTTGAGATAGGATCAGTGCCATAGAGCACTTCCGCCTGAAATTCCGGAGTCTCGAGTCCTTTAACCTTTTTGCCGGAAGCTTTGCCCTGGAGCTGGAAATAAGTATCCAACTGTTCCGTGGGGTTGAATCCGGGCAACTTATGTTTAACCATCTCCACAGACACCATGGATGTCACCACCATCGGTTTCATTCCATCTAACATCTGAAGCTCCATACCCGGCATAGGCGCCCATTTTTTAAACTCCTCATTAATGCGCTTGAAATCCTCAGGAGCAATCACCTTTGAAAGCGTGCTGTCTGCAGGGGCGATCATGTAGGGCTGCATCTTCATCACAAGTTCCATCTGTTCCACAGTCATATCGATCTCCCCTATCACCTGCTCAGCGGCATTGTATGCCTCCCTGCAACCGGGCACTTCATCAATTATAGAAAGCGGCGCAAGATGATGCGTTCCGAAAATATAGGAATTTGCTTTTAACCCATTTCCTTCTACTTTATAAAAGATTTGGGCATGCGCTGATGAAAAAAGCATCAGAGCCAACGATAAGAGTGCTGTAATTTTCTTTTTCATATAATACTGTTGTTATTTATAGCGTGTGAAGTCGAGATTACTCACGCGTAAATCTTTTATTTATTAGACGCAACGAAATTAAATAAATTTCATCAAAAGCATTTTTTTTAGTAATTTTGTAGAAACGACTCTGAAAGATGGATAATAAAACATTAATAGACAGCATAGCCGGTCGAATTGGAAAGACACGGGAGGAAGTGGCGGAAATGACAGACGCCCTTGGCATCGTCATAGCGGACACGATTAAGGGTGGCGATGTCGTGGCTGTCCCCTCGGTGGGAACTTTCGAACCAAAGCTAAGGGCGGAAAGGATTGCCGTGCATCCGGCTTCCGGCAAAAAACTACTTATACCCCCTAAACTCTCCATAAATTTCAAACCATCCACACTTCTCAAACAAAAGATCCGCTAATGAACGAAAAAATCACACTGCCGACGCTTGTTAGTTTATTGGCAGAAAAAACAGGGAAACAAAAAAAGCAATGTGAAGATTTCCTCCGTGAGTTCTTCAACACATTGGTTGACGCCTTGTCGGAAGGAGAAAACGTGCGTGTAAAGGGACTCGGCACATTCAAGATAGTGTCGGTAGAAGCCAGGAAGAGTGTCAATGTCAACACCGGTGAACAGATGGAGATTCCAAGCCATCGTAAAATAGTATTCGTTCCCGCAAAAGAACTTGCTGAAGAAGTCAATGCTCCTTTTGCAATGTTCGAGTCAATTGAATTGCCGGAGAATGCCGAAGAAAAAGAGGTGGCAATAGAATCCGAAGCCGAATTGCCTATTGAAACCGGCATCGAAGATATAGAGACAGAACTTGATGAACCGGAAGAAAGCGACAACCTTAAGAATGACAATACCAATGACAATATCGAAGAGATTGAGGAGATTGAAATTAAAGAAATCGCACAAACCGAGGAAATAGAAAGAGAAGAAGAGATTGTTTCTACAGAGCAAGAAGTCACCGTAGAAAACACACCAGCAATCTCTGAGAATATTGTTGAAGAAGAAACAGAAGAAGCTGTAGATATAATCGAACAAAAGGGCGAAAAACAGAGCAAGAACTATAGGTTCCTGTTCGGATTCGCATGCGGTGTTGCATGCACTGCGTTAATATGTCTCTGCATGTATATGCTATTTCCGGAAAAATTTAAAATTCAAGAAAGTCCGGAAAAGGAGACTTCTCCGACCACTACAGCTGTGACTGAAAACATAGATGTTAAACCGGAAGTGGCATTACCGGTCGCACCGGTAGACGATTCGACCGCTGTGCCGGAAACGGAAGAAGTTCCCACCCGACCGTCAGATGAAGCCGTTTACGACACTATAACAAAGACAAGATACTTGACCACGATGGCTAAGGAGCATTACGGCAATTACAACCTGTGGCCATACATATATGAGGAAAACAAGGCTATGCTCGGTCATCCTGACCGCATACGCCCCGGAACACGCGTAGTGGTTCCTTCCCTATCGAAATACAACGTAGATCCCAAAAATCCGGAAGATATCAAAAAAGCTAAAAGCAAAGGAATCGAAATCTATTCCCGATATAAATGAAGTTGTTTAAACTAAGTTAAGTTATTCAGTATCTCACAAACTGAAAACTGAAAACCGAAAACTTAACAAACCAAAATAAAATCCGCAAGTCAATGACTTGCGGATTTTATTTTGGTTTGGATGGTGTCTCTTACTCAGCAGCCTCTGCAGGAGCTTCTGCAGTTTCAGCCTCGAGAGCCTCCTTAGCTGCAGCCTCTTCTGCTGCAAGCTTCTCAGCTTTCTTCTTGGCTACTGCCTCACCTTTCAGACGATTTTTCTCAACTTCAGCCTCGAACTTAGCTTTAGCCTCTTCAGCGACTTTAGCTGCATCCTTTGCCTTTGCTGCATCCTCAACTTTAGTGCGCTCTGCTTTCCAAGCATCGAAACGACGCTGTGCCTCCTCTGCAGTGAAAGCGCCTTTCTTAACGCCACCACGGAGATGCTTCATCAGCATTACTCCCTCTTTAGAGAAGATTGAACGAACTGTGTCGGTGGGCTGTGCACCTACCTCTACCCAATACAAAGCACGGTCGAAGTCTAAACTTATTGTAGCAGGATTAGTGTTCGGATTATAAGAACCTATCCTTTCAATAAATCTACCATCTCGTGGTGCCCTGCTATCGGCTACTACAATTGGATAAAAAGCGTAGCCTTTACGGCCGTGACGCTGTAATCTGATTTTTGTTGCCATAAACTTGCCGGTTTATTGATTGGTTAATTAATTTAGAAACCATTGATTTAACGGTTTCCAAGAAATGATTTTTCATTTCCGGGTGCAAAGTTAACTCTATTTATAGAATACACAAAGTTTTTTCAGTTTAATTTTGTAATTTTGCATCGCAAAACAAATTATACATGGCAGAAATCACCCTACTTGACCGACTTGACGGTATTGACGCCCGTTTCGAGGAGGTATCAACTTTAATAACAGACCCGGCAGTGATAGCCGATCAGAAGAGATATGTCCGTCTCTCTAAGGAATATCATGACCTTGAAGTGATAATCAAGGCGAAAAATGAATACAAATCAAAGCTCGATGCCATAACAGAGTCGAAGGAGATACTTGCGACCGAAAACGACGAAGAGATGAAATCCCTTGCCAAGGAAGAACTCGACGAGGCTACGGCTGCAATCCCGGAACTTGAGGAAAGGATAAAGCTGCTCCTCATACCTGCAGATCCCGATGATGCAAAAAATGCAGTCGTGGAAATACGCGGAGGCACCGGGGGAGACGAGGCTGCACTCTTTGCCGGAGACCTCTTCCGCATGTATCAGAAATATGCCGAGACCAAGGGGTGGCAACTGACGGTGTCTTCCGTTTCGGAAGGGGCTGCCGGAGGATATAAGGAAATAGTGTTTAACCTTACCGGAGCCGACGTTTATGGCACCATGAAATATGAAAGTGGCGTCCACCGTGTGCAACGAGTTCCCGCCACTGAAACGCAGGGACGCGTACACACGTCTGCCGCTACGGTTGCAGTGCTCCCCGAAGCTCAGGAGTTTGATGTGGAAATACACGAAGGCGAAATCAAATGGGACACGTTCCGTTCCGGAGGTGCCGGAGGTCAGAACGTCAATAAGGTTGAGTCCGGCGTGCGCCTGCGTTACAACTGGAAAAACCCGAACACCGGTGTAGTAGAGGAAATATTGATAGAGTGCACAGAAACCCGCGACCAGCCTAAGAACAAGGAGAGGGCATTGGCGCGTCTGCGCACATTCATCTACGATAAGGAGCATCAGAAATATCTTGATGACATTGCATCCCGTCGCAAGACAATGGTCAGCACCGGAGACCGCTCTGCAAAAATCCGAACATACAACTATCCGCAGGGACGTATCACCGACCATCGCATAAACTACACCATCTATAATCTTGGAGCATTCATGGATGGTGAAATACAGGGTTGCATCGATTCCCTGATCGTAGCTGAGAATGCAGAGAAACTCAAGGCAGCAGAGTTATAGAATTAACCATTTATTTGAATTTGACGTTATAAATATGACATCGAAATTATAAACGTCAAATTCAAATATTATGAAAACACTTTCCATCATCAGCTACATTATAGGTTCTATCATGCTGATTGTCTCATGTTTCACTACATCAGTCGCGGCAACATGGTGGGTCGGAGGGATAGCCGTGGTGTTCCTTATCCTCGGGTGTGTGTTTCAGTTCAACAGCAGCAAAAACCGCCCTTATGCGAATCGACGCCCATAAATGCAGCCGCCTGACCAAGTGTCTCAGGCTTTCCTATGTCAAGAAGTTTCAAGTCCGCAGAAAATTTTCTGCGGATTTTGATTTTATCCATACTTGACAGAAAAAATTCCATTATCGGAAAAGCTTCTTTACCAATCTTCTTGCCATATTCACACAATGCCCCGACCCCTTCCGGCGACACCACATATATTCCGCTGAAAGCTTCTTCGGCAGCACCGTCAACAGATGCAGCCATATCCGGACGATATTCATCAGTAGATAAATTATGCCACCCCGCAAGACTTCCGTCAATATCAAAAAGTAGTTTTCGCGACGACTCCCTGCCACTTGTGAGCAAAGTCACGTCATTTCCCGAATCACGATGACAATGCATCAGTTCTCCCAGATCTGCATTGCTCAAGATATCCACATTATGAACAAGGACAGACTCACCGCAGAACCATCTTGCAGCATGTATCAAACCGCCTCCTGTGTCAAGCAGTTTACCGCTTTCGTCACTGATGTGGATATCCACTCCGTAATCTCTATCGTCAAGAAAACTCACTATCTGATCCGCAAAATGATGCACGTTAACAACAATTTCACGGAATCCATGCGACTTAAGTTTAAGGATTACCCGTTCAAGCATCGGGACACCACCAACAGGCACCAGTGCCTTTGGATGTTCCGTGGTCCATGGTTTCAAACGGGTGCCAAGTCCGGCAGCCAATATCATTGCATGCATTTCAAAATCATTAACTATTAAAAACTGTTTCGATCCCCTGTTCACGATGAACAAGGCATATCGTAGCGGAAGGATATTTCTCAGCCAAGATATTTGCCATACGCTCAGCGCAATATACCGAACGATGCTGCCCTCCTGTGCATCCGAAACCTATCTGCAAATTTGAAAATCTCCGGTGGATATATGTTTCAACCGAAGGCGAAACCATCTCTTCCGCAATCCTTACAAACTCCTGCACTTCTCCCCTGCTCTCCAGAAAATCCACAACAGACTTGTCTCGACCTGTAGCCGATCGATATTCGGCATATCTCCCGGGGTTATGCATACCCCGGCAATCAAACATGAAGCCCCCCCCATTACCCGTGAAATCTACAGGATAACCCTTCTTGTATGAAAAACTGAATACCGTTATCAGCAAATTTCCCCGATCTTCCTTGACAAACCTGTCATCTTGACATATTTCAACACACACGCGTCTCAATTCAGGATAAGAGTCTGCAGCTCCGGCGTCTATCAGATCTTTAAGGTTAGACAACGCGGCAGGAATACTTTCAATAAAATGAGCCTTCCGCTCCACAAGACCACGAAGTCCATACGCCCCCAACACCTGAAGGGTTCGGAACAAGGCAAAGCGGCAAACCAGTTTCCTCTCCTTGTCCGAGTCCCGGACTTCGCTCAAGAGTCTGCTCCGCTCTTCAAAATAGTGCTCAAGCATCCGGTTTCGGAAATCGTCGGCAAACCCGGCTTTCGCCTGCCATAAAAACGAAATCACGTCATAAATTCCCGGACCGAGCCTGCCGCCCTGGAAATCAATAAAATATGGTTTCGAATCATGAAACATGACATTCCGGCTCTGAAAATCCCGATACATAAACCCGTAAGCCATACCGTTATCTTCACATAGATCTCCGGCAAACGCATCGAAATCATCCTCAAGCAAATCCTCATCGAAATCCACGGCAGACGGACGCAAATATTCATATTTGAAATAATTGAGATCCCACATTGCCTGACGATGTGAGAAAGGAGCGTACTCTACCAGGTCTATCCACAGGGAAGGATCCACGCTTTGCATCTTCACAAGTTCAGTAATCGTCTTCATGATGTCCGATTCCAAGTTTGAGCACTTACCGCCGCCGGCACTTTCAAGACGCAACATGTCAAAAAGCGACACGTCTCCAAGATCCTGCTGTATATAATACATGTGACCATCGGAACGGGCATACACCTTAGGAACCGGAATGCCTTGATCCGAAAAAACATCTGCAAGGTTAATGAATGCACGACAATCCCGCAGGTTATCTCCCTCAACCCCGATACAGCTAAATGTAGCTACCTCATCCTGCATCATCCGCCTACCCGAAAGCCTGAAATATCTCCTGCCGGAGCCGGCACCTGGCAGAGGCGTGACAGAATCCGGATTCACGCCACAATAATCACGATATAACTCAGAAAGTTTGTCAACAGCTTGCATCTTATACCAATATTAATCAATTTCATCTCAAAATTAATAAAAGTTGAGCAAATTAACCTTATTAATGTGTCGCTAACAAATTTTAATTTGCTCAACTTTGTTATTTTTATTAATTTTGCAGTTGGCGATTACGGTTGTCAAACCTACAATCACCCGTATACGGTCGCAAGACATAAGGATCATAAAATAAAATTCAATAACCCAATATATAGAAAAATGGCTAAAATCGAAAATTTCAATTTTAACGGCAAAAAAGCCATCGTCAGGGTAGATTTCAATGTGCCCCTGGATGAGAATGGCAACATTACAGACGACACCCGTATCCGCGGTGCCCTCCCCACACTCAAGAAAATACTCAGTGACGGAGGTTCACTCATCTTGATGTCTCACATGGGCAAACCAAAAGGCAAAGTCAACACAAAGCTCAGCCTTGCACAGATCCGCGAAGCTGTGGCTCAGGCACTTGGTTGCGATGTTAAGTTCGCTCCCGACTGCATGAGCGCCCAGGAAGCAGCCAAAGACCTCAAACCCGGAGAAGTGTTGCTCCTCGAAAACCTTCGCTTCTATCCTGAAGAGGAAGGCAAACCCACAGGAATAGACAAAGCAGACCCCGGCTATGACGCTGCAAAAAAAGAGATGAAAGAACGCCAGAAAGAGTTCGCCAAAACTCTTGCAAGCTATGCCGACGTCTATGTAAACGACGCCTTCGGAACAGCTCACCGCCGCCACGCTTCAACAGCCGTGATCGCAGATTATTTCGACCAGCAGGACAAGATGCTCGGATTCCTCATGGAGAAAGAGGTTAAGGCTGTCGACAACATCCTCAAAGATATCAAACGCCCCTTCACTGCAATCATGGGTGGTTCGAAAGTGTCTACAAAGATAGGCATCATCGAAAACCTCATGGACAAGGTAGACAACCTTATCCTTTGCGGTGGTATGACATACACTTTCGCCAAGGCAAAAGGTGGAAACATCGGCACATCCATATGCGAGAACGACAAGCTTGACCTCGCTATCGAAATCATGAACAAGGCAAAAGAGAAAGGTGTGAACCTTGTCCTCGCCACTGACTGCGTCGCAGCTGATGCATACAGCAATGATGCCAACACCCAGATATGTTCAGTGCTCGATATCCCCGAAGGATGGGAAGGTCTCGACGCAGGTCCCAACTCAATTGAATCATTCAAGAGCGTGATCGTTCCTGCAAAGACTATCCTCTGGAATGGTCCTGCAGGTGTGTTTGAGTTCGACAATTTCACCACCGGTTCCAGAGCTATTGCAGAAGCAATCGTTGAAGCAACCGAAAACGGAGCATTCTCGCTCGTAGGTGGTGGCGACTCTGTGGCATGTGTCAACAAGTTCGGTCTTGCCGACAGCGTTTCATATGTATCTACAGGTGGCGGTGCACTCCTTGAAGCAATCGAAGGAAAAACACTTCCCGGTGTTGCAGCAATAGAGGGCGAATAATAAACCGCACGTATTAGCATTTATAAAGAATCCAAGAGAGAGAGACCGGAGTTTTCCGGTCTCTCTCTTTTGCTATGAAAGATAAAATTTATGTTATACAACATATTTTTCAAGTTCGATTACTTAATAATTCCGAATAATGGTCATAAAGACAATAATTTTTTATAATCGTATGATGATTTATTCAAAATATATTGTAACTTTGCAATGTCGACAATACCCGAGGCTCGCAAAGTGCCAATAACGACACGACAACAACACATGAAAGCTCGCAAAGGAAAACTTTACTTCATGAAACAATCTGAAGCGAGCCGACATGTTTAAATGAGGAAAAAATCTTAAAGAAATATTTAATCTTTTTAACAAAACAATTTAAATTTAGAACGATTATGGAATCTCAGAAACCTATGGCACCTAAGCCAGCAGCAACTGTTTCTGCAAAAGTAAAAAAAGAGGAAAAAATCAGCAACATCCGCGGTATCCGCAATGCATTCCTCGTGATCATCGCCTGTGCTGTCGCAGCGGTATGTATCTTCCTTTTCGGTATGGGTTACTCCGGTAACTTCGAAGGGGGCACAACAGACGGTCATCCTCTGAACCTCGCAGGTACAGTCTACAAAGGTGGTTTTATCGTGCCTATCCTGATGACTCTTCTTCTCACTGTTATCGTGCTTTCTATCGAGCGTTGGATCGCCATCAGCTCAGCATCCGGCAAGGGTAACACAACTAAATTCGTTGCCGACATCAAGGCTGACCTCGCTGCAAACAAAATCGACGCAGCTATGCAGCGTTGCAAAAACCAGAAAGGCTCTGTAGCTTCTGTGGTTTACAACACTTTGGTTCGCTACAAAGAGATGGACGAGAACACAACCCTCAGCAAAGAGCAGAAACTCACAACTCTCCGCAACGAGGTTGAAGAGGCTACAGCTCTCGAGATGCCGGGTCTGTCACAGAACCTCCCCATCATCGCTACCCTCACCACTCTCGGTACACTTGTCGGTCTTCTCGGAACCGTTATGGGTATGATCAAATCATTCCAGGCACTTGCATCTTCCGGTTCTCCCGACTCTACAGAGCTTTCTACCGGTATCTCCGAGGCTCTTGTGAACACCGCCTTCGGTATCGCAACCGGTGCTTTCGCTGTAATTTCATACAACTTCTTCACCAACAAGATCGACAACCTTACCTACGCTATCGACGAAATCGGTTTCTCTATCGTAGCTACTTTCGCTGCTACACACAAGTAATTCTTCATAGAGAATACACAACTAACTTTAACAAAACCGAATTAAGTTTATAGCTAATATGGGAAGAGTAAAAATTGCAAGAAAAAGCACATTCATCGACATGACCGCGATGAGTGATGTGACCGTGCTTTTGCTTACCTTCTTCATGTTGACTTCCACCTTCCTTCAGAAGGAACCCACAACAGTTATTACACCCCCTTCAGTATCTACTGAAAAGGTGCAGGAAACCAACTTCGTGCAGGTGCTTCTGAGCCCGGAAGGCAAAGTTTGGCTCACAATGAACAATGACACTTCATCCAATTGGAGCAACGAGAAGATGAAGATGGCACTGCTCGAAAAAGTGAGTGAAATCTACAACGAGTCGCATAAGAATAAAATAAGCTTCACACCAGAGCAAAAGTACGCCTTCAGCAAGGTAGGTTCATTTGGTGTGCCTCTCAATCAGATGGGTGAGTTCCTTGACCTCGCCTCTCAGCAGGAAGGACAGACAAAAATGGATCAATGGCTATCAGGCGAGGACGAAAATCCCAACCACGTCACCGGTATTCCAATCTCTTGGAATTCGGATGAAGCCAAACCTAATGAATTCCAGATGTGGATGAAGGCAATGCGCCAGACAGATAACTCCAACCTTGCCGACAAGATCAAAGACGGCACCGGTGTTGCCATAAAGGCAGACCAGAATACGTCGTTCGACATCGTGCATATGGTAATGGACAATCTCCAGACAATCCACATGAATAAGTTTACGTTATTGACAGCTCTTAAAGGAGCGGAAGAATAATAATTATGGCAGAAGTTCAACAAAACGATGGTGGCGGCAAAGGTAAAGGTCACCAGAAAAAAATGCAGATCCGCGTGGATTTCACGCCTATGGTCGACATGAACATGTTGCTTATTACATTCTTCATGCTCTGTACGACAATGATCAAATCGCAGACTTTGACAATAGCGCTCCCTTCGAATGAGAAAGTTCAGAATGAGGAAAATATGTCGCAGGCATCAGCCGACGACGCCGTTACAATCATTCTTGACGCAAAAAGAAAAACCGGCTCATTCGATGTGGACACAGTGAATGGTAAAGTTCAGCCTATCATCTATTATTACTTCGGCAAACCCGGTGGTGATGCAGGTATTTTAGGCCCCGGCGGAACAGTGCTTTCCGAGAACAACAACATTCAGGAATCTCAATTCCTTGCTAACGATGAGAAATCAGGAAAAGCCCGCGGCATCCGCGAGATTATCCAGCAGCGTAACAAGGATGTCTTGACCGAAATCAATAAGCTTAAAGAGAAATACGCCAGCGGCGGTTTCGGAAGCCTCGAAACCAAAGATGGTCGCGAAAAAGCTCAGATAGCTTATGACGAGGCTGCCTCCAAGATCAGGAAAGATGAAAATCTGAAGAAACCGGTGATCATCATCAAGTCAACACCCCAGGCTTCCTTCGGTAGCCTCGTGTCAGTGCTCGACGAAATGCAGATCAATTCGATTTCAAAATATCAGATCGACAACATGACCAAGGCGGATTCACTCATGGTGATCGACTACCAGAACCGTCACCATAAATGATGAGTTAGATTTATTAATACTTAAAGCAGAAAGAAAAAATGGCTAATAGAAATGTAGATCTAACCTCACAAGATTGGCGTAACCTCGTCTTTGCAGATAAGAACAAAGAATTTGGTGCTTATCAGCTTCGTAAAGAGAGCGACAGGCGTCACAACTTGGCAGTGATATTCACGCTGATCGGTCTGGTGGTGATCTTCATCCTTATAATCGCGTTGAGCAAATGGTCGGACTATCGTGCCGAACAGCAGGCTATCGCCCTTCAGGAGCAACGCGAGAAGATGATGGCAGCACAGCTTGCTCAGGAACCTGAGGAGGTTGAGCCGGAACCGGAAATTGAAGAGCAGAAATTCGAACAACCCGAGATTGATGTGCCCGAAGAGGTGCTCGCGACAGTTCAGGTTACCCAGATTGCCATTGTCGATGCAGACAAGGTAAAGAACGAGGTAATGGACATGGACACCCAGAAAGAGGACAACACCGCACGCGGTGTCGTAACTCAGGAGGGTAGCGATGACGCCGACAAATTTAAGGCAGTTCAGGAACAGGTCATTGTAAAAGAACCCGAACCCGAAGTTAAGCCTAAAGAGGAAGAAATCTTCATAGCAGTGGAACAGCAGGCTGAATTTCCCGGTGGTGCGGCTGCAATGATGAAATGGCTCAGCAATAACGTTCGTTATCCGGAATCGGCTCAGCAGAACGATATCCAAGGAAAAGTTATCGTGAAATTCGTCGTTGAGAAGGATGGATCGATTGGAAAAGCTGAGATCCTAAAAGGTGTGGACCGCGATCTCGACCGCGAGGCACTCCGCGTAGTGAAGAAGATGCCTAAGTGGCAACCAGGTAAAAACAATGGTGTTGCCGTTCGAAGCTACTTCAACCTTCCGGTTGTGTTCCGTCTCCAGAATCAATAATCCAACATATCTCACATAAGGGAGCGGCCTTTACGGGTCGCTCCCTATTTTTTTATTCATAGCCTTTCAAATGTTAAAATAAATTGTTAATTTTGGATTCATCAAGCGTTGAAGTGACTTCACCTTCTTTAAGAAGTTGTTTAAAAATACTTCATTGTTTCTCTCCTACACATCAAACATTATTATCTAAAGATTGTTAAAACATAAAGAACATCTAAAAAATAAAGTTATGGAAGGCTATAATAATGATAACCGCCCAATGGCTCCAAAGGGAGCACGTCTGGCATTCGGAATCCTGATGATATTCGTTTACGTAGGTGTAGGTTTGTTGTTCATTTTCAACATCTTTGGCATAATCAATTATACGTTCAGCTGCATTATAGGCGTGTTGCTGATTATTTACGGAATCTTCCGGGGTTACAGGTTGTATAAAGGTACCAACTGACCCGGCAATACTTAGCAACCAATGCCTTACATCTGAATGAATTATAAGTTATGACCACAAAACGACTATTCAATATAATGCTCTCAGCGCTATTGGTGCTGGGAGCAGTGTCATGCACAAAAGTTAAACGCGGCGAATATGCCAAAGGTAGCGCAACAATTTTTTGCGACGACGGCTTCAGGAACATCCTTAATGAAGAAATAGAGGTATTCGAATTTTCATATCCCGGATCTTCAATCATCCCCTTTTACGTGAGCGAGCAAGATGCCATAGATACCATCATGTCTGATGGCACACAAGCAATAATCGTAACCCGGGAACTTACCAAAGAGCAGAAAGATTACATCAAAAGCAAATTCAAGCGTGTAGTGAAGACTCATTGCATCGCCGTGGATGCGGTTGCCTTGATAACCAACAAGAACAACAGGGTAACATCCCTTTCGATGAAAGAGATCAGCGACATTCTCAACCGGAAGATCACCCGCTGGAGCCAGCTTGCAGGAAACGACACCACTACCATAAAACTCGTGTTCGACAATGCCGGATCTTCAACCGTGAGCTATATGCGCGATAAATTCCTTCCCGAAGGAGCCAAGATTTCAGACAACCCTAATGCCTATGCGCAGAAAGACAACGCACAGGTATTCGATGTCGTGAAGAACGATCCCGATGCACTCGGAATCATATCTGTAAGCTGGCTTGGTGACGATCTTAGCCTTGCAAAGCAAGTGCCGGTAGAAGTTCGCAACAAGGATTATGCCAACCAGAACGACACCATAGCCACCAACCTCACAACAGAAGTAAATGTGGTGAAGGTGAGCAATCCTACCGAAGCCAATGATTTCGATCCTTCAGGATACAAGCCCTATCAGGTTTATATCAATTCAGGCGAATATCCATTATTTCGCAAAGTGTATATGATCTCGACAGCATCAAACTCGACAGTGTTGCACAGCTTCTATACATTCGTCACCGGTTTCGTTGGGCAGAAGATAATTTCAAAGACAGGAATACTCCCCTATCACATGAATCCGCGCGTGGTCGAACTTAAATAAGGAACCGTTAAGAAGCTGTTTAAAAACCTCATGCACATTACTTTTAACATATATTAAATTCATAGTTTCTGAATAATTTGTGAATGAGGCAAAAATTTAGTAATTTTGAACTCGCTCGCAACTGATATGTTTGAGCGAGTTTTTTGAATATGACAATTAAAATTAACTGAAATCATAATAGATATGAAATTTAAAGGAATTTTGACCCTCTGCCTTGCCGGATTCGCAATTTCGGCAACAGCACAGACCCACGTCGAAGGAGCCGAATATTACAAGGCTGACCAATTCGACAATGCTAAAGAGCTTTTGCTCCGCAGCCTTAACAATGCAGGCACAGATAAAGCCGTAAGCGATTACTATCTCGGCATGATTGCGCTCCACGAGAAGAAAAATTCCGAAGCCCAAAAATATTTCGATCAAGGAATGCAGGCAAATCCGGAATACGGTTACAACTATGTAGGAGCCGGAACCCTCGCGCTTCTCGGTGGCAACCAGAAAGAAGCTGAACGCTTTTTCAAAGAAGCTGAGTCAAAAGGGAAGAAAGACCCTTCACTGCAGATAGCCATAGCACGCGCATACGACATGGCAGATCCTGTGGCTTACGAGAAACAGATCAACAAGCGCGTGGAAAAAGCACGCAAACAGGACATGCAGAACCCGGATATCTATATATTTGAAGGTGACCAGGCTGCTGAGAAGAAAGACTGGGGAGATGCCGGCGCCAAATATGAAATGGCAGCAAACTATAATGCCAACGCATCTGATGCATATGTAAAATATGCAAACCTCTTCACGATGGTGAACCCTCCCTACGCTATCAACATGCTCGAAAAGCTTCTCTCCGTTAACCCCAATTCGGCACTCGGTCAGCGCGAACTTGCAAACGCATATTACAACGCCAAGGATTATAAGAACGCGGCAACAGAATACGGCAAATATGTTCAGAATCCGAGCCACTTCAAGCAGGATGAAAACAGATATGCGTTCCTTCTCTTCTACGGGGGCGATTATCAGAAGGGTTATGACTATGCCACCCAGCTTATTCAGCAGGATCCCTCAAACTTCACGGCGCAACGCTACCAGTTCATGAACGCTGCCCAGCTGCCCGCAATGAAAGATCAGCTTCTCCCCATGGCAGAAGCCCTTTACAATGCACATAAGGCAAACCCTACCGGCAACAAGTTCGCAGCAATCGACTTCACACTTATCGCCGATGAGCTTTCAAAAGCAAAACGTGCCGACGAAGCCGTAGAAGTTCTTCTTGAGGCTATCAAAGAAATGCCCGACAACGCAGCGTTCAATAAAGACCTGGCAATGAAATATGTTGACCAGAACAACATCACCAAGGCTGCAGAAGCATTCAGGGAATATGTGAAGAAAACTGAAGAACCCGGATATAACGACTATAACCAGCAGGCTACGTTCTCTTTCTACGCAGCTGTAGAAAACAAAGAGAATCCTGCCAAGGCTAAGGAATTTTTCGATGAGGTTCTCGCCAATGCCGACAAGATGGCATCCATCCTACCCGACAACTACAAGCCTAAAATGCTGCAAGGCGACGTAGCAAAGCAGACTGCAGCAAACGAAGATGACGCAGCACTTGCCGCCCAGCCTAAATATGAAGAAGCAGTTGCCCTCCTTGAAGCAAGTGAAAATCCTTCACGATATGCAAGAGACGCAAAGACACTTTACATGTATCTTGGCAACTACTACATAAAGAATGATAACGTAGCAAAGGCTAAAGAATATTACAACAAGTTCCTTGCCCTTGATCCGGACAATGACGCTGTCCGCAAATACGTAGACAGCCTTAAGTAATAACACCACCTAAATATCAAAAAAGCTCCCGTTCATGAAAATGAATGGGAGCTTTTTTGATTTCTTTTGCATTTTTTTGTATTTTTGTAGCGAGTATACTTCAGCATGCCCCCTCTTCTCTAAAATATGTTTCATTACTTATGTCAAATTTGATAACTCTAAAAAAAGGTCTTGACATTCCCCTGCAGGGGAAGGCTACTGCCGAGACAATCAAGGACGTTTTAAGCGATGTCTTCGCCATCACACCCGATGACTTCCCCGGCTATACCTGGAAAGCCGCCGTTAAAGCCGGAGAGATGGTAAAATGCGGATCACCTCTCCTCTATGCAAAAGAATGCGAGGAGATAACGCTGTCATCACCCGTAAGCGGCAGGGTTGAGGAAATTCATCGCGGACAACGACGCAAGATAGAATTTATATCCGTGCGCCGCGAGGGTGAACAAACACAGATTGAAATTGACAAATCAGCCTCTTTGCTGACAAAGCTCCGCCTCTCAGGCATATTCGCAATGATGCGCCAGCGTCCTTATGACATTGTTCCTGATCAGGATGCAAAGCCACGCGATATTTTCGTGACAGCATTTGACTCGGCTCCGCTTGCACCGTCGCTGCTAAATGAAAACAACACCCGTTTCCTTGAAAGCGGACTAAAGGCACTTTCCACCCTCACCTCCGGCAAAGTATATCTCACGGTCCCCGCAGGATCAGGAATAACATCCAAAGTCGCCGAGGTTTATGAAATCAAAGGACCGCATCCTGCCGGCAATACCGGGACACAGGCTGCCAATATCAAACCTGTGAACAAAGGGGAAACGATATGGACACTTGACGCTACCACGGCATGCCGTATCGGAGCATTGACCGAAACAGGAATGATCGACTATTCAACCGCCGTGGCTCTGACAGGTCCTTGCATGAAAAATCCGCATATGGTAATCACCACAATCGGTGCAAAACTTTCAACCCTGCTCTACAACCAAATCAAAAATGATTCCGGGAAGATACGCCTAATCTCCGGAAACGTACTGACCGGCTACAAGGTGGATCTGGAAAACGGATTTCTACGCTATCCTTACCGCCAGGTCACCGCGATAGAAGAGGGCGACAACGCGGACGAATTTATGGGATGGGCATCACTCAGTCCTAAAAAATATAGTGTAAGCCGCACTTTCCCCGCCTTCCTGCGCGGACTCTCCAAGCCATTTAACTTTGACGCCCGCATCAAGGGAGGACACAGGGCAATGATAATGAGTGGCGAATATGATAAAGTTTTTCCATTCGACATATATCCTGAATATCTGATAAAGGCGATAATCGCGGGAAATATCGAAAAAATGGAAGAACGCGGCATATATGAAGTGGCACCGGAAGATTTCGCCCTTCCCGAGTTTGTCGACACCTCAAAACTGGAACTCCAGAAAATAGTGCGGGAAGGTCTTGACTATATCCGCAAAGAAACAATGTAGCCAGCTCAAAAGCTGAAAACCGAAAACATAAAACTGAAAACTGAAAACTAATCGTGAAAGGATTAAAACAAAGAATAGACAGGATCAAGCCTCAGTTTGAGAAAGGGGGAAGATTCGAGAAGCTACACTCCGTGTTCGATGGCTTCTACACATTCCTGTTCACTCCAAACGAAACCTCAGCCTCGGGAGTGCATATCCACGACAGCAATGATTCAAAACGGACAATGATAACCGTAGTGATAGCACTCCTCCCCTGCTGCCTTTTCGGAATGTGGAATATAGGACTTCAACATTACCGCGCCATCGGTGAGTTGGACCATAGTTTCATGGAACTCTTCTTCTATGGTTTTTTTGCAGTGCTCCCGCAGATACTGACAGCCTATATCGTGGGATTGGGAATAGAGTTCGTAGTAGCACAGTTGAGGGGACATGAGATCCAGGAGGGATTCCTTGTATCCGGAATCCTAATCCCGATGATTTGTCCTGTCGACACCCCTTGGTGGATGCTCGCAGTTGCAGTGGCATTCTCGGTCATCTTTGCCAAAGAGGTCTTCGGAGGAACGGGATATAACTTCCTTAATGTAGCCCTCGTGACACGCGCATTCCTTTTCTTCAGCTATCCTTCGAAGATGAGCGGCGACAATGTGTTCGTATCGCTCGGCAATTCTCCGGCAATCGATTCCTACACAGGCGCCACACCTCTCGGTCAGCTTGCATCCGCCACGGAGCCGGGCATTACAGTCAGCAATATTTTGGGTGAACCCCTCTCTCTTGCCGATATGTTCTTCGGGCTTTATCCCGGTTCATGGGGCGAAACATCAACATTATGCATTCTCATAGGAGCAGCCATCCTCCTCTTCACCGGCATTGCAAGCTGGAGAATAATGGGATCGGCACTTGTCGGAGGTTTCCTCATGAGCGTGCTGGCAAACCATTTCGCGTCCGACCTTTATCCGGTGACCTTCATATCGCCTATAGAACAGCTTTGTCTCGGTGGATTCATGTTCGCCATCGTGTTCATGGCAACGGACCCGGTCACTGCATGCCGCACGAATACAGGGAAATACATTTACGGATTCCTTATAGGAGCAGTGGCAATGGTTATCCGTTGTTACAACACCGGCTATCCGGAGGGGGCGATGCTCGCCGTTCTTCTCATGAACTGTTTCGCACCGCTGATCGACTATTGTGTTGTCAATGCAAACGTGCGCCGACGTCTCCGCCGCGCCGAAATCAAGAACTCCTAATCCGCAATCGCCATGAACAGACAAAGTAATCTTTACACGGTAATATATTCTGTGGTATTGGTAGTGATAGTGGGGGTCCTACTTTCGGTAGTGTATCAATTCCTACGTCCAAAACAGGAAGAGAATATAGCCAACGACACAAAACGTCAGATCCTTGCTGCCGCACTTATAGTGCCTTCAGAGGGTCAGAGCGTAAGTGAACTGTATGCCACTCACGTGACAGACTCATATGTGGTCAACATGGAAGGAGACCGCATCGACTCCGATATGGATCCCTTCTCAGTCAACATCAGTCTCGAAGTCAAGAAGCCTGCCTCGCAAAGGATCCTGCCGGTGTTCGTATGCAACACCGGAAACGGAAACAAATACATAATACCGGTATATGGAGCGGGATTATGGGGACCGATCTGGGGATATGTAGCTTTCGATTCCAATGGTGAGACAATATACGGAGCATATTTCGCACATCAAGGTGAAACACCGGGACTCGGTGCGGAAATTGAGAAACCCGCTTTTAGCGACCAGTTCCAAGGGAAAGATATCTTCAATGCGGAAGGAGCTTTCAAATCGGTGAAAGTTGTTAAAAATGGTCAGGAACCATCGGAGGGAGCATACGTGCACGCTATCTCCGGGGGCACGATCACGAGCCAGGGCGTGCAACGCATGCTTGAAAATTCACTTGAACCATATTCCGCATTCTTAAAAAAACTTAGCCAAGGAAAGGAGGTTGAGAAATGAATCTGAAAAAAACATTCCTGCCACTGATCAATCCTCTCTCTAAAGAGAATCCTGTTATTGTGCAGGTTCTGGGTATATGTTCGGCATTGGCGGTCACAGCCAAGATGGAACCCGCCCTTGTCATGACCATCTCCGTTACGGCGGTGCTCGCCCTTTCAAATGTGATTATTTCATTGTTGAGGAATACCATCCCGACATCTATCCGCATAATTGTGCAGCTTGTGGTGGTTGCGGCATTGGTAGTGATCGTGGACCAGGTTCTGAAAGCATGGAACTATGAAGTTTCAAAGGCATTGTCGGTCTTCATCGGACTCATCATCACCAACTGTATAATCATGGGGCGTCTCGAGGCGTTCGCGCTTACCAACCGCCCTTGGCAGTCGTTCCTTGATGGAATCGGCAACGGCATCGGATATGGTGTCATATTGGTGATTGTATCGTTTTTCAGGGAACTTTTCGGCAGCGGAACGCTTATGGGCTATCAAATATTCCCTCAAAGCTGGTATGAAGCCGGATATATGAACAACGGCATGATGATCCTTCCCCCAATGGCTCTTATCCTGGTAGGGTGCATAATATGGGTTCACAGGGCAAAGAATAAAGATCTTCAGGAATAATCTGCAAAAAGGAAATGACAAATGGAAAATCTTAACTTATTCATACGGTCGATCTTCATCGACAACATGATTTTCGCTTACTTCCTGGGCATGTGTTCTTTCCTCGCAGTGTCCAAGAACGTGGAAACAGCATTCGGGCTCGGGGTTGCCGTGACGTTCGTGCTTCTGATAGCCCTGCCGATCACATGGTGTATCAATCAGTATCTGCTCCTTCCCGGCGCGTTGAGCTGGCTTGGAGAGGAATACGCATCCACCGACCTGTCTTTCTTAGGGTTGATTATGTTCATCGCCGTTATCGCCGCCTTGGTGCAGATATTGGAGATGGTGATAGAAAAATATTCTCCGGGACTTTATAACTCACTGGGTATTTTCCTTCCCCTGATCGCTGTGAACTGCGCGATACTCGGAGCGGTCCTTTTCATGCAGCAGCGGGAGTTTACGAACGCATGGACAGCCACCGTATACGGAGCAGGCTCGGGCATAGGATGGTTGCTGGCAATCGTCTGCCTCGCGGCTATACGCGAACGCCTCGACTATAGCAACGTTCCCAAACCATTGCGCGGCATAGGCATTACCTTTATCATCACCGGACTTATGGGCATAGCCTTCATGAGCTTCCTCGGCATTAAACTGTAATAGAAAATGATAATGTACTCACTCAATATGATTCAATGGAACAGTGTGGTTGCAGCCTCGCTGATTTTCCTGATAATTGTGCTGATTCTTGTCATCGTGCTCCTCGTGGCAAAAAGATGGCTCGTCAATAGCGGAGAAGTGACAATCTCGATCAACGACGGGAAAAAAACTATTCACGCGGCAGGAGGCAAGAGCCTGCTGACCACTTTAGGGGAAAACGGAGTGCACCTCTCTTCGGCATGCGGAGGGAAAGGAAGTTGCGGTCAATGCAAACTGCAAGTTCCCTCCGGTGGCGGAGATATGCTTCCCACGGAAGCCGTACATTTCACTCGCCGTCAGATAAAAGACGACTGGCGTCTCGGATGTCAGGTAAAAGTGAAGGGAGATATGGAAATCAAGGTCTCCGAAGCTGCCCTTGAGGTGAAGGAATGGGAATGCGAAGTGATATCCAACAGGAATGTTGCCACCTTCATAAAAGAGTTCATCGTCCGCCTCCCTGAAGGGGAACACATGAACTTCATTCCAGGCTCCTATGCCCAGATCCGTATTCCTGAATACAGCATGGACTATGATAAGGATATAGATAAGAAACTGATCGGTGATGAATACATCCCCGCCTGGGAAAACTTCGGACTCTTCTCCCTGAAAGCCAAGAACGACGAGGAAACTGTGCGTGCATATTCCATGGCGAACTATCCCGAAGAGGGAGACCGCATAATGCTCACCGTCCGTATAGCCACACCTCCTTTCAAGCCGAAACCGCAGGTAGGCTTCCAGGACGTTCCCGCCGGTATAGCGTCTTCGTATATATTCTCTCTCAAACCTGGCGACAAAGTGCTTATGAGCGGACCTTATGGAGACTTCCACCCTATCGTCGATTCAAAAGCGGAGATGATATGGGTAGGCGGTGGCGCAGGTATGGCTCCGTTGCGCGCCCAGATAATGTGGATGACAAAGACTCTCCACACCACCGACCGGAAAATGAGCTACTTCTATGGAGCGCGCGCTCTCAATGAGGTGTTCTATCTCGAAGATTTCCTACAGCTTGAGAAGGAGTTTCCCAACTTCAAATTCCACCTTGCCCTTGACCGTCCCGATCCTGCTGCCGATGCAGCGGGGGTTAAATACACCGCAGGATTCGTTCACAATGTGATGTATGAAACCTATCTTAAGGATCATGAGGCTCCGGAGGATATTCAGTATTACATGTGTGGTCCCGGCCCGATGAGCAATGCGGTGAATAATATGCTCTATAATCTCGGTGTCGAGCCTGAAAGCATACACTATGACAATTTCGGAGGGTAGACCTTAAATATTAACAAAAAAATAATTTATCATGAAAAGAGACAACGCAATTTTTGAAATTATCGATCGTGAGCACCTGCGTCAGCGCCGTGGCATCGAACTTATCGCAAGCGAGAATTTTGTAAGTGATGAAGTGATGCGCGCCATGGGTTCGTGTCTCACAAACAAATATGCGGAAGGATATCCCGCACACCGCTACTACGGCGGCTGTCAGGTTGTTGACGAAGCCGAAAACTTGGCTATCGAACGCGCAAAGAAGCTTTTCGATGCTGAATGGGCAAATGTTCAGCCGCATAGCGGAGCGCAGGCAAACATGGCCGTATTCATGGCTTGCCTCAAACCCGGTGACAAGTTCATGGGTATGGACCTCAGCCATGGCGGTCACCTGAGCCACGGAAGCCCCGTAAACTTCTCAGGACTTATGTTCGAGCCGATCAGCTATACTGTACGCGTTGAAGACGGCAGAGTCAACTACGAAGAGATGGAAGAGAAAGCTCGCGCGGAGCGTCCTAAACTCATCATTGCCGGTGCCAGCGCCTATAGCCGCGAATGGGATTATGCCCGCATACGCAAGATCGCTGACGAGATCGGTGCGATATTTATGGTTGACATGGCTCACCCCGCCGGACTTATTGCTGCCGGACTACTTGAAAATCCGGTGAAGCATGCACATGTTGTGACAACTACCACCCACAAGACCCTCCGCGGTCCACGTGGCGGACTCATCTTGATGGGTAAGGATTTCGACAATCCATGGGGCAAGAAGACTCCCAAGGGTGAAATCAAAAAGATGTCTGCCCTTCTGGATTCCGCCGTGTTCCCCGGCGTGCAAGGCGGTCCATTGGAGCATGTGATCGCAGCAAAGGCTGTGGCTTTCGGTGAAGCTCTCCAACCGGAATGGAAAGAATACGCCCTTCAGGTAAAGAAAAACGCACAGGCACTCGCTGCGGCACTTATCAAACGTGGCTACAAGATTATTTCCGACGGAACAGACAACCACTGCATGCTCGTTGACCTGCGCCCGAAATTCCCGGAGATGAGCGGCAAGAAGGCGGAACGCGTGCTCGTGGAAGCAGACATCACGGCAAACAAGAATATGGTGCCTTACGATTCACGCAGTCCTTTCCTCACCAGCGGTCTACGCTTCGGCACGGCAGCAATCACCACCCGTGGTGCCAAAGAGGAGCTGATGGAGACTATCGCCGAACTGATAGACACCGTCCTCTGCAATGCAGATGATGAGAATGTCATCACAGAGGTTCGTCAGAAAGTGAACGACATGATGAATGACTATCCCATGTTCGCATGGTAGTTTAGAAGTCCTCAATTAATGAATTTTAAAGACATAAAATTTCCTTCCCGCATATTCATTACGGGAATAGACACGGATGCAGGCAAAAGTTATGCCACGGGCTGGATTGCCCGTGGCATGATTGATGCCGGAATCAATGTGATCACACAAAAATTCGTGCAGACAGGAAACACGGATTTAAGTGAGGATATTGACATACACCGTAAACTTATGGGCACAGGTATGCTTCCGGAAGACAGGCTTCACACCACTGCCCCTGAAATATTCACATATCCGGCATCCCCTGATCTCGCAGCCCGAATTGACGGCAGGGAACTGGATCTGAATGCTATCTCCGATGCCACCGATGCTCTTGAAGAGAAATACGGCAACGTCCTTATAGAAGGTGCCGGCGGACTTATGGTGCCGCTCAAGGGGGAATACCTCACTATTGACTACATGTGCGAACACAACCTTCCGGCAATCCTCGTGACAAACGGCAGACTCGGCTCCATCAACCATACCCTCTTGGCTTTGTCGGCATTACGCAACGCGGGGATACGGCTGTTTGCCGTTATTTATAACTCACATTTCGATAAAGACAAAATAATTTGCGAAGACACACGTAATTATATAAGGCAATGGCTTGACAGGCATTTTCCCGATGCCTTATATCTTGAAATGCCCTCTCTCTGAATTACCAATTGCAATACAACATGGAAGAGACAAAAAAAATAGTCAGCATATCAAAAGAGGAGCTTGCCACTCTTCCGGCTGCTTCCTATCAGGGCAATATCATATTGGTTGACTCGGAAGAAGATGTATCCAAGGCTATAGAAACATTGTCGAAAGAGAGAATTATCGGCTTTGATACAGAAACTAAGCCAAGCTTCAGAAGAGGTCAGTCAAATAAGGTAGCCCTCCTTCAATTAGCATCTGACACTACATGCTATCTGTTCCGGATTAACCGCACAGGTCTGACAGAACCGATAAGGCAACTACTTGAAAATGACAGCATAATAAAAGTAGGATTGTCTATCCACGATGATTTCCACAATCTCAACAAGATATGTGAACTTTCACCATGTGGATTCATTGACCTCCAACAATATGTGAAAGATTACATGATAGTCGACAACAGCCTTTCCCGCATATACGGCATTCTTTTTGACCAGCGTATATCCAAAGGGCAACGACTGACCAACTGGGAAGCTGATGAACTTTCTGAACACCAGCAAGCCTATGCAGCATTAGACGCATTGGCATGCATCCGGATATACAACCATTTGAACTCCGGTAAATTCAACCCTTTGACATCACGTCATCTTAAAGACGCTCCCGAACCGGAAACACATTAAAAATGGAAAAACGCAAAAAAATAAAGAAATCAGTTTGGTTGCCTGCTATGCTTGCATTGTATTTTATCTGCATGGCAATATTCTTCGGTCCGGAACTAATCCGCAACGGGGAGAGCACCCGTTTCATTACAGTCTCCGTGATTGAGGTCGTTATAATCATAGCCTGCCATTTCTTCTACAAACATCGCGAACGAAATAATTTTTGATTATTAGTTTTAAGTTTCCAGTTTTCGGTTTTCAGTAGGCAAAGCCAGCAACTTAGAAGCTGTTTAAACTATTGGGATTTTCAGTAGATAAATAGTTTTCAGTTTTCGGTTTTCAGTAGGCAAAGCCCAGCAACTTAGAAGCTCTTTAAACTATTGGGCATTCAGGTTTTCTGTAGCTAAATAGTTTTCAGTTATCTTATCTGAAAACTGAAAACTTAAAACCGAAAACTTTTTTCACTTTAACAACGAGCTTATACGACCAGTACAAAGACATATTAACTCCGTAGAGACGCTTCCAAGCTTCAACGCTAATCAGGAAGTAGTAGATCCGGGAGTCTCCAAACCGCATAAAGAGGCAATATGCCAATAGTACGACTGACATGATGTCCGGTTTTATCTGTATCCGATACCTCCAGCTGTCCAAAATTTTCCAGCGAACAGCGTATGCCGATCGCAAGAGCTTTTTTATTCATGAAAAGCCGTAGACTCTTCATCTTACCCGATGTTCCCGCCTTCACCTCAATGGGCAGACACCTTGCGTTCTTGGCTATGACATACTCCACTTCAGAAGTGGCTTTCGACGAGGAGATTCTTTCCATTTCAAGAGCTCTGCATCTATGTTTCTTACAAGATATGCCATGACCTATTAATTGTTTTGGAATACAAAGATAGTCATTGCTTTGTAAAAATCCAAAGGAATAAACAGCAAATTATATACAAAATCCAAAGGAATAATACGATTATTTTAGTTAAAATCCAAAGGAATTGACAACACAATAGTTTTCAGTTTTCGGTTTTCAGTTTTCAGTAGGCAAAGCCAGCAACTTAGAAGCTGTTTGAACTATTGGGCATTCACGTTTTCAGTAGATAAATAGTTTTCAGTTTTCAGTTTTCAGTAGGCAAAGCCGGCAACTTAGAAGCTGTTTGAACTATTGGGCATTCACGTTTTAAGTAGATAAATAGTTTTCAGTTTTCGGTTTTCAGTTTTCGGTAGGCAAAGTCGGCAACTTAGAAGCTGTTTGAACTATTGGGCATTCACGTTTTCAGTTATCTTATCTAATTCAGATAACTTAAAACCGAAAACTGATAACTTAAAACCTACTTTCATAATCAAATCCGAAAACTGAAAACCGAAAACTGAAAACTTTTTTCCATGAACAACGTTATATAGATATAAAGAAAATCGTTTCATGATGTTAGGTTAGTTCGAAAAAGTATTATGGAAAACACTTGAATGCGGCTGGTTGTGAAACCGGCCGCATTCAAGTTATATCACACCTTAGAGTGTGTTTACTTTTAACACGAATTAAAGCTAAATACGTTTCTTGAAATTCTTTAAGTCATCATAAAGTGTCTTTTTGGTGCTTTCAGCCAAGTTTCGGCAGTCGCAATGTGGAAATTGCTCCTTTCTCAACTCGCTGAAATCTCTCAAAAATCCATCTTTATGCTAACCTAAGTTAAAAGTAAACACACTCTTAAATTCTTGCGTTATTTATTCGCCGAAGTATTATATCTGCACAAAGGTAGTTTACACTCTTGCATAGTCTGCCGCTCACAATATAAATCACTTCTAATAAGTATGACTCGCAAATTAGTTAATGCATTAAATAATCTCGATGTCATACTTAATGGATAATTAATTTTTTGTTACTTATTTACAATAAAAATCCGTATATTTGCAACAGAAGTAATATTGCCTAAAATGTGACTACTAACTATGCTTACGTTTAACAGAAAATTGCTGCTCACACTTACGAGCATCATTGCCATTACAATAATGCCTGCCTGCAAACATGACTCTAAAGAGATAAATGAATTGCTAAAAATTGAAAAACTCAACGAAAGCGATCCAAAGGCGGCATTAGAGCTTATCGATTCAATCCAACCGGAAAAATACAACACTCCTAAATTAAAGGCATTATATAGCCTTGTAAAATCACAAGCTTTAGACAAGAATTTAATTCTACTTAACAGCGACTCCATAATTTCCGTCGCTCGTCAATATTATGAAGATTCACCCGATAAGTACCACAGGATGAAATCTGAATATTATTATGGAATGATCAATCTAAACAGTGAAAAACTTGACACCGCACTTTTAGCTTTCCTGAAGGCATATGACCTTGGTGAAGAAATCAAGGATTATTTCTGGCAAGGAATGGCAGCATCCCGGATTGCGGAAATATTCAATAATAATAAAGATGGACAACAAGAACTCGAATTCTCAAAAATTGCTTTAAATTGTTTAAATAAAACACATAAAGAACAATACATAAATTATGCAATATTAGATTTGGGAACGGCTTATCACAATGTTAATTATACAGACTCTTGTATACTTATAATAAAAAATTTACTTGAAACGAGCAGACGAAATCAAGATCATGCACTTGAGTCTGCAGCTCAAGAGCTATTGGGTGCGGCCTACCTAAAATGTAATAAATATCAATCTGTGTTAGACATATTACAAAACAATTCACGACATGAAAATGTATCACCACTTATAATAGCCTATATGGCAATAGCACATTTAGGACTTGGAAATTTTGAAGAAGGAAAACATTTAATACTTAAACTTGAAAATGATAGCACATTAATTTCAGACTATTTGAAATACGATTTATATAGGAAACTTAATGATAAAGATAAAGCATTAACAGCATTAGAGGAAGCATATGGCAAAATTGACGATAAATTTGATTCTCATGTCACATCCAAGCTATCGCTTTCTATATTAAAATATCATAGGACACAACAGCTACTTGATAAGGCAAATGTTGTTCGATATAAATCAAGAGTAATATTCATAGCAATTGCATCTGTTTTACTCATAACAATAATAATTCTTACTTTTCTATATTATTCACAAAAACAAAAATTTAAGAATCAAGAATTAGCAACAAGTGCAAAAAATTTAAATGATAGATTATTAACAATAAACGAAAGTAACAAGAAATTAGCTAAATCAATCTTCTCTCTACTTTCAACACAGTTTATTGGAATAAACGAGGCATGCCAAACCTTATTTGAATCAGAAAACGAAGATAAAGCAAAAAAGCAAATAGCTTCAAACATGCTTAAGCTTATACAATCAATTTCAGAAGATGAGTCAACAATCATAGAATTAGAGAAACTTATTGATCATCATTGTGATAATATATTAAGCAAATTCAAATCAGACTTTTCAGATCTGAAAACGGATGATCACAGGTTATTACTTTATAGTGCTTTAGGGTTTGACAATGTTGCTATATCCAGATTCTTCAATACAACGGTAAAAGGTATTTATAACAGACGTGACAAAATAAAAAATAGAGTTTTAAACTCTGAGATTAAAGAAAAGGATAAAGACCATTATATAGCAATCCTGTACCCTCAAGGACTTAAACTCAAAACAGATGGTACAATCGGTAAAAATCAGAACCTATATAAACCAAACATAAAAATTAAATATTGATAACCCTTGTTTCTTCTCTCCAAGAATAAATAAGCTTCATGCCTATAATACGAGGAAGCTGTTAAAATAGAAGTTAAATTTGAGACAACTATCTTCGAGTTAAAATTCATTTAAGGCAAAGGAGCATCTGTGGAAGCCGATCTTCGGTGCGGCTATGCTCTGTCTCCTCAACAAGAGATCCGCACCAAGCATGCTACCCTCAATTAACCTATATTTTTTAAACAGCTTCTAAATCTTTATCTTAAACGATCTCTAAATTCACATAAATACAACATCTTTAGATACTCCAAGTAACAAGAAGAGACATTAGGGAAATAAAAAATTAATCATTATATATATATTACTGATAACCAATTTAATATTAAATTAAAAAGGGAAAACAAAATAGAATAGAAAGAAAGGATAACACATATAATACTCTTAATTTTGTAAAAAAATTTAATGATTATGAGACAACCTTTTTTAAGCATTTCCTTCTTCATTATAGTATTGTTAGGAAGTGCAGTAAGTGTAGCGTATGCGAATGATAATACCAATACAACGCAACACACCAAAACAATTCTGATACGGGATAAAATTTGCAATCCATCCAAGCCAAGATGTCCGTCAAAACACGTCATGTGCTTGTATGGCTCAAACTTTGTAACTATCGAACTGCCACCAGATGTAATATTTGCCGAAATTGAAATATCATCCGATAATAATATTATAATATCCGGCGATATAACGCAAGATTATCCAACTCTCAATTTTGCAGAATTAACGGGCAACTATACTATAGTTCTGAATACACACTCTGACGATTCAACCATAATTACTTATATAGGAGAATTAATATTCTAAAACAACTTCATAAATAATAATTTAAACAACATGAAAAAAACTACATTTTCAGCAGCTATCAGTCTGATTCTTTGTGTTGCATCGTGTTCAAGCGATGATCCAACGATGTCAAATTTATCAATGGAATCAAATGTTCCCACAACAAAAAACACAAGAGGATCTGAAGAAACTCCTATTTTACATTTCACTGATATGTTGGAGTTTAACAATGCACTAACCCGAATAAGATCTTTAAATTCTTCTAAAGAAAAAATTGAATGGGTACATAGTACATATCCGGAATTTAATTCAGTTCAGGATATTTATAATTCCGCCATGATTGAGATGGAAAATGAAGTAGATGAAACAAAGGAATCTTACTTAAATTTTAAGGAAAAATTCAACACTTTATACTTCCCTATGTATGGAGAAGACGCAGGTTTTTATATACCTATGTCTGATCTTGATGCTGCCTATCTCGTAAACGAGAATTATATGGTAAATATTGGCGGAAATGATATCTGCCTAAAAGACATAGATAATTATAATGAACTTATGTCAACAGGGAGAGCATATTATGAAATGCCACAACCAATGTTAACCGGTACAATGGTAGAGTTCAGCCTGTCAAGTACTGATATAAACTCCGTCGGACCTGAATACGACTCTGGATGGGTACAATATGACAAACGAAAAGTTAAATTGAAAGCACGTCGCAGATTTGTATCTTTTTCCCCTGCCCCCGGATTTAATGGAAGTAAAAGTTTATTTCATACAGAATTCTGTTTTAGGAAAAAAACAATTTTTGGATGGTCAAACTCAGATTCAACCTCAAGTATATCCGGCACTGTTAAGATACCAGGGACACATGATCTCCAATTAAATTCGTCACACAGCGGCACATCATCACACGATTACGATTATGAGATTCCGGTATTCATCACTGTCAGCAACGGATATTGGGTATACACTTGTCCTGAACTTACGTGCAATGCAACCGTACTATACCGAGGTGTGGCACAAGCTCTGACATATAATTGGATTATGGGGGGCGCATATGCAAAAACCCCTTATTCCGCAAATCATGCTACAATAGTTCCATGCATAGAGCAAGGAGTTAATAATTAATAGATCAACCATAGTAGACTAACATGCAAATAAAGCATGTTAGTCTTTGTCATTTGAATAATATTGTATAATTTTGTAAAATATTAAAAACATAGTGAATATGAAAAAGTTGATTTATTCTATCATTGCAATTGCAATGATATGCTGCGCGTTTTCGACTGCCGCACAAAACAGATGGAACATTTCTGCAGGCGGTAGCATCTCCCACAATACAAGCAAGATGTTTGACGGATATTCCAGCGGCTGGGGAGGCGGCGCATTCATCGGTGGCGGATACGAAATAAATTTCACTTCTAATTGGAGCCTGAATCCTCAGATCGAAATAAATTACATTAACAACGGAAACGTTGTTAAGGATAAAACAACCAACGAGAAATATTATGACGCATGGGGTGACTTCTGGAATCTGAACATTCCGGTGATTGCAAGTTTCAGATTTCCTGTCAGTGACAATCTCGGTATTCGTTTCGGCGTAGGACCTTATCTACAGGAGTCTTTAGCAGGAAGAAAATACAAATATTTAAGAAGCACTGAAGAGAAAGAAAGCTTGCACGGGAGTTTCCAGAACCGCTTTAATGTCGGGATTCAAGGAGAAGCGGCAGTAGAGACAGGCAACCATTTCTCCTATATGTTCAGGGTGAATTATCCATTTGCTAAAGAGAACTGGATGGGTGAAACAATAACCCTATCGTTGGGTATAAGATATTCTTTTTAAAAGAGTATCTGAAGGTATAAATGCTTTTAAAATTGAATCGGCAGCTTTTTCAAGCTGCCGATTCTTTTATTAATAACACTGATGTTTAATAATTTACAGGCATCAAACCAGCTTTGTAAGACATTATACTTCGGTGAATAAATAACGCAAGAATTTAAGAGTGTGTTTACTTTTAACTTAGGTTAGCATAAAGATGGATTTTTGAGAGATTTCAGCGAGTTGAGAAAGGAGCAATTTCCACATTGCGACTGCCGAAACTTGGCTGAAAGCACCAAAAAGACACTTTATGATGACTTAAAGAATTTCAAGAAACGTATTTAGCTTTAATTCGTGTTAAAAGTAAACACACTCTAAGGTGTGATATAACTTGAATGCGGCCGGTTTCACAACCAGCCGCATTCAAGTGTTTTCCATAATACTTTTTCGAACTAACCTAACATCATGAAACGATTTTCTTTACTCTTATAACATAACGCACAGAAAAAAAGTTCAGAAAATTCAAAAGTTTTTCTCAATTCCAACATTTACTAAGAAACAGAAGTCATCTTGACTCCTGTTTCTAAACATAATCATATTGTTCGATGTCCCAATTCTGCATTTGAAATTTAACCTCTGTCCAAACCAATCATATTTTATTTATACTCCAACCACATACAACCATGTGACAACCACTTTTAGATATGCACTCAAACGGCTTTTGCATCTTTATGTGGTTGTTACGTGGTTGTATGTGGTTGGAGTTTTTATAAGCTGGTGGGTTTGAAATTGGCAGCTAAATCGGAATTTTGCTTACGTCAACGTCAATCCTCATGAAAGACAAGCAGAAGGACTTCAAGCTGTTTATGAGAGAGGGTATAACACCCGAATACACCAATGCCGTGGTGTAATTTCCCTCTAAACCTCTTTTCACAATGTCAAAGAGGGTGCGAAGAGTTAAGTTCTCTCCGTTATTTTCTATTTTACAGAAGATTCCGGGAATCTCTATTTTGATGGCCAACCGCCTGCCAATTGTAAAAGATCTATGTTTACAGTGCTTAGGTTGTAGCTCCCCATCAAACCTGTTCCACCATCTATGTTGGAATAGATTTTTGTCGGTTCCATAAGTCCCAATGATAACAGATTGCCTTTGAACGCACTTTCATCATAGTCCATTGATAATACACTTACCATATACTCGAAATACGACTTTGAAATTGAGTATAGTTTAATCTTCCGAGGCAACCGTTTTATCATTCCAACCAAGGGGGTCTGTAAAACCTCACTTACGGTGATTGTATATAGTTCTCCCTCTATTCCTTTATCTGAAAACGGATACCCGAATACGCCATCAGGTTGCCAACCTTGTATATCTTGATTAATTGTATTTGCCAATACTTGAAAAACATAATCTGCCGTATAATCTACCTGTCCCATCTGTGAAAACTCATCTACCAATGCATCATCTTCAATTGCAAGAAAATAGAAATTTTCCGTATCTGGCGTATCCTGAAATGTTATTTTGTATGTAAAACGGTAGTCTGTATCCCAGAATATGTGCATCGGTCCCTCTCCTGTTGCTTCCACTTTTTCTATTGCCACTTTACGAGGAATAACATCATATGAATAAACTGTATCCGAACTTTCGATAATATTAATTTTATATAACTCACCTTCAACGGGTTTCTGTTTAGAAAGATACAGCCCAGAGTCTCCATTGTACAACAGTTTCTCCCATTCACCACTTTTCCCGGCAACCTGAACATTAAGATTTGTAATAGGTTTAAAAGTAACATGTTTATCTGAAAAAAAATATGGATGAGTAACTGAAACCCCTATTAAAGAATCCGGGTTCAAGATAGAATTTACAACTAACATATTTTCAATATCTGAATTTCTATAATCATTTAGATTCAAATCTTGTTCACACCCGGAAAAAAGCAATATAACTAACGTCGCTGTTAGAAGAATGATATACCTAAGATTAGTCATGGCAGATTCAGAAATTTAAAGTATAGGAAACAGAGGGAAGTATAGGTATCAAGCTAAGTGTTTTAAATTTTCGATATTCTCCATTATTATCCCATTCTGTGTTAACATAGCTTTTAATCACAGTAAAGGGATTCATGCGACAGTAGGCATTATATAATCCGAAATCCCATTGATATGTCAGTCTATTATTGATACGTCCTTTAAAACTCAAATTAAGATTAAGCCTGTGAAAAGCCGGAAGCTGCACATTATTGCGGCCTTCATAATAATCAATTCCGTCTTGACGTCCACCATCCGGGTCCAAAGGACTTACAAAAGGTGCATCAGGGAACGCTACGTCAGGAGGTGCCACATTATATAAAGACAGAGTAGCCCGGTTACCGGTCATATACTCCCATTGTCCGGTAAGTTCGATTTTATCATTAATATTCCATCCTATAGTGATATCAAATTTATTACGATTGTCAAATTTTGCAGGATAACGTTTCCCTGAATTTATATCATTAAATTGTCTCCAGTTCCACATAAGTCCGTAGGCAACATTCCAATGTAGTGATTTGAAGCTACCAACCATCTCCAAATCAAGTCCGTAGGCACATCCTTTGCCAAAAGTCATTTTTTCATACCATGGCAACATTGTAGTTGTTATGCGTGTATTGGTTTTATATTCAGTCAAGTTTCGCATATTCTTCCACCATAATTCCGCCTTAATATTGAATGCATGTTTAAACCTCTTGAAATATCCTATAGAATATATATCACAAAGCAAAGGTTTATTATAACTCGCAGTTGGAAACCAGGCATCTGATGGGAGATACATATAATTTGAAGACACTTGCTGTGCATATTGCGTCATGCGTGAGTATCCAATACTGAGACTCGATTTATATGGCAAATTGATTTTAATATTTAATCTCGGATCCAAATTCCAATGTTTTATATACCTGCTTATATAATGATTCACTCTCAATCCAACAGCACCTTGCACGCAATTGGCAATATTCCAGTAAAACTCTCCAAAACCTAATAAAAGAACATTCTTCGAATGGTTAGGTAATGAGGATGTAGTTGTTCCCAACCTATCTTCACTACAGCTGACCGATGGATTACCTAAATTATAATCATACCATATCTGTTGCAGTCCGGCCTCTCCTTCCAGTCCATTTATAATAGGGAAACTTAACATTTCTCTCATTCCTATTTGTAATACAGATGGATTTATTTTAGTTATTGCAGTTAAGCCACCTGTATAATCGCTATCATCCATATTTTCTTGAGAATCTGTAGAAAAAGCTTTTGATACAAATGGCTGAATTTTTATGTCACCTATCGGTGTTGAAAGCCTATATGTGAAAGCCGCACCCCAATTTCCCCAAGACATTTTATTGATATCTTTCTGATATACAAGCTTGCTATTATCAGGGTCAAACCGCTCATCTCCCAATTTAAAATTATCTTTTCCATAGAATAACAACAAGGACATGTCATTTCCTCGTCTGTCCATCGCACTAAACTTTATCAACATATCGGTGAAATTATATTGAAAGATACTTTTCTTACCCTCCGATTTTTTCGAAGAGTTTATTATTGCAAGCACAGGAGCTGATAACACATCAAACCAAGTACGGCGCAAAGCAACCGACAGGGCAGATTTACCTTTTTTTATTGGCGTTGAGAAGTATAACTGACCACTGATCAAACCTATTGAAAATGTGCCGGTAGTTTTATTATAGTCCGGTCTTTTTAGCCCTATATTAACGATGCTTGATACCCTTTCCCCGAATAGGGAAGGGAAAGCTCCTTTATAGAAATCAACGTTATCTATGGAATACGTGCTGAATGTTGAAAACAATCCTCCGAAATGATATACATTTAATAAGGGTAAACCATCAAGAAGATAAAGATTTTGGTCAGTTTCACCTCCTCTGACATACAGACCGGCAAAACCCTCCGTCCCAGACACAACGCCAGCTGTAGTCTGTAATGCTTTTATGACATCATGTTCACCAAACAATACAGGTTGTTTATTTATTTCAATACCTGATATTGACATTGCTCCGATTCTATCCTTCCCTATTACTCTTACCCCTTTGACAATCACTTCGTCAAGTTCTCGAGATTGTATCAAAGAGTCAGATAATACCTTCTTATTATCAGCCGATTGGGGATATAATGAATATGAAATCAAGAGAATGCCTCCTAACGCTGACACTCTCTTGATTGATGTAAACATTTTCATACGAAATTACCTATGTAAGGCGACAATAGTATGACATCAAAATTATTTAATGTATTGATTAGTCAACGCATCTTTTTGCGTCTTTCCGGTGCTTTAAGTGAGTTCAATCAGTTACAAAGCACGCATTGCTCCTTCTTGAACTCGCTTAAATCCCTCAAAAATCCACTAAAAGTATGCATTAACTAATTTGCGAGTCATACTTAAGAAATGATTTATATGTTAAGATTTATTTTCATTTCTCCCAATGATACCACACCCGTGATAACAATAACCTTTTCATTTATAATATCTTCTATTGTAAAAGTACATCCTTCCTCTGTATCCAAAAGAGAAATATTCTTATATTCCTTAACATGTTCATCGGGAATGATGTCAACGAATTTGAAATCAGCCTCTTTCAAATACTTGGAATCAAATCTTACATAGCCATAATTTTCAATAGCCGAGCCATTGATTGTGACATATAGTTTCCACATTCCATCTTTCTTATATTCTCCTGAAAGTAGCGATGTAATATAATCTTCAGGATCATATTCATTCTTTGAACAGCTATTTATTCCCAATACCAATAGCAATGAGAATATAATGATAATAAATTTTGTTTTCATATTTCTATTAACAAGCTGGGTGTGCTGGAATCTGGGGATTTTCTCCATTAAAAGCTGAAAAATCAACAACCAATGTCCATCCAATTGCGGAAACTTTATCATTCCAACCGATATTCTTTAGGTTTGTGTCAATATGGTCTGTCGAACTTCCTGTTGGTGATGCAATACAATAAATTACGGATCCAGAATAATTTGAGTCTTCAAAGCACGTAAGAACGGGGCGTATTCCTGATCCGCTGTATGTTTTTTGATGTGGAAGACCTACATTAGTATATTGAATTGTATATGAAGAGTTAGGGCTCATTTTGTTAAACACTTTTATAGAAGATGTTTTGTCATTAAACCCTAAATCCTTTAATTTTGGAATACCTGTTGCCCACGAAGCCGTAGCATAAGAAATAAGTTTTGTATCCTTAAAATTCCTATCATCATACAGTTCTGCAACTGCAAGAATCGGAGAGGTATTATTGGGCACCATCATGTCAATTACTCCACTTCTTGTTGATTTACCTGTCATCTGTTCTGATTTATTTTCCAATTGAATAAAGTTATATTTATCCAGAAGGTTTTTCTCAGAGTAGAAATATTCAACAAAACTTGTCCCTGATTCATTAGTGCTTACTACAGCTACAATATTGGGAATGTTAACAATTTTTGAACGATAAACCTCCTCATATTCTTCATTCAAATATTTTACAGAATCACCAATAGTTATAACATCTGTCTCATAGATTTGATTTTCGAATTTAATTACTAAATGTGACAGAGATGCATCTGAACTATTCGATTCATTAAACATTAAGTCTTCTTCCGAAGAACAGCTTTGCATAGCAATTAATATGCAAAAGCTAATTAATGCAAAAAATTTTTTCATTAGGTTTTGTTTAAAATTTTTATTGATATTGAAATTTAATTGAATCATTTATAGTGTGATTTAATATTTTTAATTTTTGTTATGTAGTTAAAAATGGGTCATTTAAAAATTTAAAGTTGCCGTGTATTGTTGTTCGGTTCCATCCAAGGAATGAGTAATGACAAAGATGTCGTAAGATCCTGATAATGGCTCAAAATACATGGTGGGATCTGAATAAGTAATTACGCCAGTTACGACTGAAGTTTCATTATCCTTGATATCAATTTCAGCAAAACTGATACTCTCCGGCAAATCAATCGTAACATGATCGCCCGCATACATACACGTGAGATGCCTACCAGGACAACGAGGACGGTTCGGATTAGAAGTGAATATTCTAATCAATTGCTGCTGACCTTCATTTTTATTAGAAGAAGGCTTGCTTCCAGCATATATCTGAAAGCACATCATGGTGATTAAGGCGGCTATAATAGCCATAATTTTTTGTTTCATTTTTCTTTAAAATTTTAATGCAAAGTTAGCTTGAATAATCTATAACGTCTCACTTTTTATTGATTTTAATTACACTTTTAAATAATATAAATATCAAGTTATCAATATATTAGTACACACATTTACATTAATTTCATTTTTATAAAAACTGTTACATTTGATTAATTTTTGAACCATTCTGTCACAGCATATATGATAAAGCGTATTATGTTTAATGTTCCAATTCAAGACAAAATGAAAATCCCCGGTTATCACTCTTTCCAAACCAATCATGTTTTATTTATACTCTAACCACTCACGACAACCTCGCAACAATCACTTTTATATTTACATCTTTAATGTGGTTGTTACGTGGTTGTGAATGGTTGGAGCTTTCTATGTGTGTTGGCTTGACGCATAAAGAAATCGGAATTTATATTTAAAATCAATAAAAAACCGAACAATTGATTATACAATAATCAATCATTTGAATTTAATATTAGGCTTATATAGATTTTGAGGCTTGCCCACATCACCTGTCATAGCCTTTTTTAATCCATCCGGATAAAGAAAGGCTATGTATTTATTTTTATTCGCAGATGATGAGTTGATGATTCTTATTTTTAATCTATCTCTTCTTGAGTAAATTGATCTTATTTCAGTATTAAATATAAGAGCGATAGTAGTATTTTCAAAACCAAGTATGGAATATAAAAACAACCGATAATCAATCTCTTTTAGATCATTAAAATCAGATTTAAAAGAATCATATATATTATCATAATGATGATTCACCAATCTTTCCAATTCCTGTATCAATTCATTATTTACTGACAAAGAATCTATGAAGTTCATCATCATTTTTGCGATTTGCTTTTTCCCTTTTTCTTCATTCTCAGTTTCATATAATGCCTGACACATCTCATTTAAGCCTACAAATTGGGACGCAAGAAGGGACTGAACCGATTTTGCAAGTTTAGAATTATTTTGGTCTGTTGAATGAATTTTATTGTTTAGATCTTTTGCAGCGGCATTTAGATCTCTAATTTTTATCTTCTGCTTTTGGAATTTATTTAGTATAATAAGGATTATAATGCAGAATATTAAGATAATGACTGTAATTATAAATATAACCTGCAATTTGGTCTTGGCTTTAATCAATTTTGCTAATTCCTGTTCTGTTTCATGATAATTCAGAAGCGCAACAGAGAGTTTAGAATCCAAATGTTTTTTAAAATCATCATCAGATTTGTCAAATAGATTTTTAAGCAATGAATATGCCTCATTTTCATTATTTAATTCTTCACTCAATTCATATCTTACATAATGAGAAAGCAAATTCTCATCTTCTCCGATTGAATCTATAAGTTGTTTCCCTTTGTTTATCTCACCCTTCCTGAGATAGGCAAGAGCAAGATATGCCATATTCTCTGTATTCTTTCCTGACGGAATGACATTATCTTTTAAGACATTTATTGCTTGTTTAAAATTATCTTCCCGGATATAAGCATTTCCCAATAATAAATTAATTTCATAGTTCAACCAATTATCATTATCTCTATGTATCTTATTGACAGTCATAATACAGGAATCGCTAAAATCTACGTTATTATATGCCGTAGCTAAATCCAATAACGCATAATCAATGTAACGTCTTTTTCCAGTCTTTTCCAAACAAGCTAAAGCAATTTTTGAAAAAGCGAGTGATTCATAACCATCATAATTCTTTATAAATATGTCTGCTATTTTGGATGCAGCCATTCCTTGCCAGTAATAGTCTTTGGTCTCTTCTCCAAGGTCGTAAGCTTTAAGGAGCGATTTTATTGCATTATCATAATTGCCTGCATTTATATTGACGAGACCATGATAATACTCACTTTTCATCAGATGATATTTATCTGATGAGTCTTCATAATAGTTTTTAGCGATGGAAATCAAGGAATCGTTGGTGACATCAACTAAAGTTTTGTCTAAAGCCTGCGACTTTATCAAAGCGTATAACGCTTTTGATTCATTATCCTTATATTCTTCCGGGTTTATCGAATCAAGCAAGGTCAACACTTTTTCAGGAACGGAATCATTTAATCCCTCTATTGATAGAAGATATTTCGTATCTGTAGATTGAGATTGGCAAGAAGACAGGATTAATGCACTAAATCCCAATATTAACATTATATGAATTACATGCTTTAATGATTCAGAATATGACATAAGAATGCCCATTATTTGCGTTGTTTTGCGCAAAGATACGCAAAAATGATGACATAGACGCATAGATTCTGATTTTGCTGCCAACTTCAAGCCAACCGGCTTATAAAAACTCCAACCACCCACAACCATGTAACAACCATATTAAGATGCAAAACCGTTTGAGTGTATATCTAAAAGTGGTTGTTACGCGGTTGTGAATGGTTGGAGAATAGGGTTGGTTTGGATAGAGAGGTGAACGGGGATTCAAGAGCGGAATCCGATGGAAAAGAATATAAAAATAAAAGGGTGATAACCTCAGCGGTCGCACCCTTTATAAGTTTCTACAGGTAAAAAATCTTAAGGTAAAAAAAGATTGTTTTAGGTCACTGCAAAGTTAGCCATTTTATATTCTTCCACCAAAGATTTTTTAGCAAAATGTTACAAACGTGTTGTAGAACATATAATTTTTGGAATATTTGCCTAATTTGTATTAAAAATCCTATGAACTTTTTTTACAAACGAAATTTCTTTAATACAAATCTATTTCCATCCCACATGCCATAACTGAATTTGGAAATCCATTCTCCCAATACCACAATATCACAATTGCCGGATATCGGGAACTCTTCAAGCAAATGAAGATGCCCGAAAACGAAGTAGTTTATCTCCGGATGATCTTTCAGATACTCCTTGCTGAACGAGGTTATATTGTTCATCATCCGCTCGGCATCGCTCTGTGAAGGTCCCTCAACCTTTCGGCTATGACGACTCCAATTGTAAGCAAAAGGAACAGTCCAGCGTGGATGAATGGCTGAAAATGCTTTCTGGCACATCTTGTTGCGAAACAATTTGCGCAACACTTTGAAGGCAGGTTTGAGTTTGCCGATACCGTCGCCATGCGTCATGAAGAAATATTTGCCATCGATATTCTCTACAAGAGAGCCATCCACAACCTCAACTCCCAATTCCTTAGGAAGGTAATCATAAATCCATATATCATGATTACCTATGAACCATACTACCCTTACTCCCCTGTCTACCAATTCGGCAAGCTTACCGAAAAAGCGCACAAAACCCCTCGGCACTACATATCTGTATTCATACCAATAATCAAGGATGTCGCCAAGAAGATAAATAACTTCGGCGTCATCCTTGATTGTGTCAAGGAAAGAGACAACTCTCTTTTCGGCTGCACGGGAATCCTGAAAATATGGAGCTCCAAGATGGAGATCACTCAGAAAATATGCTTTCATAAAAATCCGAGTTCAAGCTTTGCCTCCTCGGTCATCATGTCGTTATTCCATTCCGGTTCAAAAACCAAACGCAAATCAACCTTCTCAGGTCCTTCTATACTCACTAACTTCTGGCGGACATCCTCCATAATGAAATCCGCTGCCGGACAGGAAGGAGCCGTTAGCGTCATGTCAACATGAAGAGTCTTGTCGGTTGGATCATATTCAATCCGATAAATAAGACCAAGATCATACACGTTAACAGGAATCTCGGGATCGTAAACTGTCTTGAGCAATTCAACAGCCCTCTCTGTGATGCGCAATTCTTCGTCTGTCTGCACATGGGGAGCTACATTCAGATTCTCTTTCTCTTCATTTTCCATATTATTCTTGATAATTTGGAATGTGCTTAAAAAAGAACAGCAACATTAACCTGCCAGCCACGGGCACGGGCACTGAAATTGTCAAGTTTCAGCGTGCGGCAATCATATGATATACCCCAATAATAACCGGCGGAAAGCTGATAACGTTCAAAAAATTCACCTCCGATGCCGCATTGAAGTCCGAATGAACCTGCAGGATGCTCTATTATCGGAAGATCAGAGGTTGAAAGATTGAAATTAAACACCGGTCCTCCATATACGAACGGAGCCGCATAATGCTCGAACCCGTTCATACGAGTCCATTTGAACCGGAGGTTCAAAGGAATCTGGAGAGTATGAAACCACAGATTCTCTTTCCCATAACCCTCTGAACTCCATATATATTGCTGTCCAAAATTCACATTGGAGCCATGCATGCTATATTTAATAGCCATATCTACACCAAAACCGATACCCGGAATCATCACTTCTCCCATAATACCGACATTCGGACCGACAAGAAGCTTATTTTCAACAAGATCCTGTTTCCAATATAACTCGGAAATATTTATACCGGCTGTTGGTCCCCAACGAAATTCTGCGGATGCACCCAAAGTAACAAGCGCCAACAGCAGAGTAATCAAGAATTTTCTCATCTTTAAAACAGATATGCAGCGGTAATAGTCCAATAGTTATTTTTAACCTTAATATTACCGATGTTCAGATTATCGTCAATAACAGGGATCCTTTTAGCCACGTTGTTCATACCGAATGTATATCCTCCGCTAACCTGAAGATGCTTGAAAAGCTCAACACCTACACCTATATTCCAACCCATCTGCACGGTTTTGGTCTGAAGATCCTTGAACGTGCTCTTGTCAAGTTTGAGTGCCATTGTCGGACCGGTGTACAACATAGGGCTGAGGAACGAAGAAACTACAGGTAGTTTGAATTTATATTTAAGATTCAATGGAATCTCAAGGAAGTTTTTGCCTACCGTCCCTTCTGCCGGTCCTTCATTTATCTCATTATTCATATGAGTATACATCACGGAAAGATCGAATCCGAGACCAAGAACAGGGGCAATAAACTCAGTCATGACACCTGCCGTGAAGCCACACTGGTTGTCGGAAGATATGTTTTTCTCTATTTCAGTAAGATGCAGCTTATTGATATTGAGACCGGCTTTTACACCAAACCTAAATTCTGCATTTGCCTGACCGCACGCAAAAATCGCCAACATGGCGACTATAATCAGATGTTTAACATTTTTCATAAGTGAAATTTATTTATTAAGTAAGTAATAAAAATTAACTGATATATGTAAGTAATGAAATCTTGCACTATAAAAACTTGTTCTTTTTGGCTGTTTTTACCTTGTAATTCAGTCGCATATGCCTATATGATCCTTCATTACGCGGCTAAAACATCTCTAAAATAACAGCGTTTTATATGTGCATTAATTTTTTATTACTTACTTATTAGCGTGCAAATTTAACAAAATAATCTCACAATAAGTTGTGTTTTAACATGAATTTGCAAAAAAACGTTTCTGTTAAGTGGGTATTATATTAACTTTGCATTATGTTTGCTGAAATAATATTGCCCCTCCCCCTCTATTCCACGTTTACCTACGCTATTCCGGAAGAGATGGAGCGTGATCTTCAAAAGGGATCGCGTGTGCTCGTGCAATTCGGCAAAAAGAAATATTACACCGGCATCGTGGAGCATATCCATTCCCTGGCACCCGAGGGATATGACGTGAAGGAGATCATGGCGCTCCTTGACCCGGCTCCAATAGTGAGGTATCCTCAATTAAAGCTATGGCACTGGATTGCCGAGTATTATCTTTGCTCGCCGGGCGAGGTATACAAAGCTGCCGTCCCGACAGGACTCAAACCGGAAAGCGAAACGTATATAAGTCTCAACAATGATTTTGAGATGCCGGAAGGATTCAAGCTCACCGAAAACCAAGCCATGATCATCCAGACACTTCAAGAAAAGAAACGTCTGAAAATATCTGAAATCGAATCCTCAACCGGAATAAAGAATACGGCAAGGGTTGTCAACGGATTGATGGAAAACGGCATTGTCGAGATTGACGAACGGATAGTTGAGAAATACCGTCCGAAAAAAATGACATTCGTAGAGCTGACCATTGCCCGGAACGATAATGACCGCCTCCACGATTTTTTTGACCTGACATCCCGCTCCCGCCAGCAGGAAAAGGCTCTTATCGCTTATCTTGACCTTTCGGGATGGATGCGACACAAAGAAACATTGCAAGATGTCACAAGAGACAAACTGCTCGAAGTTTCCGGGGTTTCTCCTGCAGTGCTGAGAGGGTTGACAGACAAAGGTATCTTAAGGACCGTAAAAAAGACCTTAAGCCGCTTTAATTTGACACCATCATCCCACAAGCCCACCCTTTCCCCTCTTTCGGATATCCAGGCAAAGGCTCTCGAAAAGCTCAAAGAGTCTTTCAGGGATCATCGGGTATCACTCCTGCATGGCGTGACAGGATCCGGAAAAACGGAGATTTATACACACCTGATTTCATCGGCACTCTCCACCGGCAACCAGGTGCTGTATCTCGTTCCGGAAATCTCCTTGACCACTCAATTGACTGACCGTCTCAGAAAAGTATTCGGAAACACATTGCTGATATATCACTCCAAATTTTCGGATAATGAGCGGGTAGACGTATGGAAACGCCTTCTGACTTCCACGGAACCGCTCATCATTTTGGGTGTACGCTCTTCCGTATTCCTTCCGTTCGCCAGATTAGGGCTGGTCATAGTTGACGAAGAGCATGAAGCTTCATTCAAACAGTATGACCCGGCACCAAGATATAATGCACGCGACGCAGCCATAATGCTTGCCTCCATGCATGGCGCGAACACCCTGTTGGGCTCTGCGACACCTTCCGTAGAGACTTATTTCAAAGCCAATCAAGGGAAGTACGGATTAGTCAGACTTACGGAGCGGTTCGAAGGTTCCAGACTGCCGGATGTGGAAATTATCGACATGCGTGCGCAAAGGAAAAAGAAACTTAATAAAGGCATATTGTCTCAACCTCTACGGCTTGCCACAAAAGAGGCTCTGAGCGAGGGCGCACAGGCAATAATGTTTCAAAACAGGCGGGGATTCGCCCCGGTGGTGGTATGCCAACAATGTGGCTGGACTCCCAAATGTCACAACTGCGACGTGTCGTTGGTCTATCATAAAAATTCAGGACTGCTAAAATGTCACTACTGCGGATATTGTCAGCCGATACCTAAGTTATGTCCGGCATGCGGACAAAACTCTATTGAAGTATATGGATACGGAACGGAGCGCATCGCGGAAGAGATGCACCGGGAGTTTTCCGGTTACCGGGTGGCACGCATGGATCTTGACACAACCCGCAATAAAGACGCATACCAAGAGATAATAGAGGAATTTGCGAATCATGAAACCGATATACTTGTCGGGACACAGATGGTTTCCAAAGGGCTCGACTTTGAAAAAGTGAAAGTGGTGGGCGTAATAAACGCCGACACCCTGCTGAACTTCCCCGATTTCAGGAGCAGTGAAAGGGCATTCAATATGCTCGAGCAGGTTGCCGGAAGGGCGGGACGCCGCCAGGATATAGGTAAAGTGTTCATCCAGACCTCACAACCGGAAGCACAAGTGCTGACGCATGTTCGTGCCCACGATTATATCTCATACTATAATGAAGAGCTGGAGGAACGTCGCAAATACGCATATCCTCCATTCACCAGAATAATCAACATATACCTCAAAAATAAAGACGCTTCATCTGCCGACATGGGAGCCGTCATACTGACAAAGTCTTTACGGGAAATATTCGGAGACCGTGTCCTCGGTCCTGAGAAACCGTTTGTAAGCCGGGTAGCCCTGTGGTATATCCAATCGATAATGCTAAAAATAGAGGCAGGCGCTTCAATGAAAAAAGTAAAAGACATTTTACGCTCCGTTCACGCAAGAATAGCGAATCTACCGCAAATAAAATCATCGGTTATATACTACGATGTAGATCCCGTTTGATATTTTTTGCTAATTTTGCATAGTTCAAAAAAACGTGCCTACCCTTGGGGTTATGACACATTTTAAACAGTTTCTAAATCTAAACGATGACAGACACAGAAATAATCCACGACAGTTTTGACCGCCAACATCTATGGCATCCCTACACTTCCACTCATGATCCGCTGCCTACATATAAAGTGGATCACGCAAAAGGAGCGGTGATCACCCTTGCCGACGGCACAGAACTCATCGACGGCATGTCTTCCTGGTGGTGCGTGATTCACGGATACAACCATCCCGTGCTAAACGAAGCTGCAAGAATGCAGATCGAAAAGATGTCGCATGTAATGTTCGGGGGATTCACGCATCAACCCGCCATAGACTTGGGAAAACTCCTGCTCTCCATCCTGCCCCCGTCAATGAAACATATTTTTTATGCAGATTCGGGGTCAGTAGCTACGGAAGTGGCAATGAAGATGGCTGTGCAGGCATGCGACAATCCGAAGAAAACCAATTTCGCCACAATAAGGTCCGGTTACCACGGAGACACATGGAATGCAATGTCTGTCTGCGATCCGGTCACAGGGATGCACGGAGCATTCGGTCCGTCCCTGCCCATACGTCATTTCGCACCCGCGCCCCAATGCCGTTTCGGAGAGGAATGGGATCCCAATGATTTCCTGCCGATGCAAGAAATGCTCGAAAAGAACTCTGAAACTTTAGCGGGAGTGATATTGGAACCCATCGTGCAAGGCGCAGGTGGCATGCGTTTCTATCATCCTCAATATCTACGGGAATTGCGTAAAGCTTGCGACCGTCTCGGAATAATCCTCATATTCGATGAAATTGCCACCGGATTCGGACGCACCGGCAAACTTTTTGCCTGGGAACATGCGGGAACGGAACCGGACATAATGCTTCTCGGCAAGGCTATCACCGGAGGTTACATGACATTCTCCGCAGTAGCCACATCCGCAGCAATCGCTGACCGCATTTCTTCGTCACAGTCCGGGTGCATGATGCATGGACCAACATTCATGGGCAACCCGTTGGCTTGTGCCGTGGCACTGGCATCAACACGCCTTCTGCTAAATTCCCCGTGGCAACAACGTGTCCATGAGATCGAAAGTATTATGCGGCGACGTCTGTCGGAGGCGAAAGAATGGGAATGTGTAGACGATGTCAGAGTGTTGGGAGGAATCGGAGTGATCCAGTTAAAAGAGGATATAAATCTTGGAGAGTTTCAAAAACTTTGCATCAGAGAAGGCGTATGGATCCGTCCATTCGGCAAGAATGCATATATCATGCCCCCCTATCTTGCCGTAAGCGATGACCAAGTAGAAAAACTATGCGATGCGCTATTGAAGATAGTTTTCAGTTGTCAGTTTTCAGTTGTCAGACTTGATTCTTAAAACTGAAAACTGAAAACTGAAAACCGAAAACCGAAAACCGAAATGCCACTAACCGATTACGCAAGAACACTCGAAAAGTTTGATAGCCAAAGCCGATTCAGAGAGATTCCTGATGACCGTCAGGATTCACTCCGGATAGATATGACATCAAACGATTATATGGGTCTCGGAACAAGATGGAAAGACTTCATGCCTGAGTTTTTTCAAAGATATCCTGATGCATCATTCTCATCATCTGCATCCCGCCTTCTTTCCAGACGGCAGGACCACCATTCCCGTCTTGAGAACCTGCTTTCGGGTCTTTATGGCAAGGAGGTGCTACTTTTCAACTCCGGTTATCACGCGAATGTAGGCATAATACAAGCCCTTAATATTCCGGGAACAGTTTTCCTTTGCGACAAGTTGATCCATGCTTCAATGATCGACGGCATCATGCTTGCAAAAGCAGATTATCAACGCTGGCGACATAACGATATTGAATCCCTTCATAAACTTCTGCAAAAATATAAAGAGTATACAAGGTGTATAGTGGCACTTGAATCAATCTACAGCATGGATGGAGATCTCGCTCCCCTTAAGCAAATCTCGGAGTTAAAAAAGGAATATCCCAACATGATCCTATATGTGGATGAAGCACACGCATTCGGAACCCGTGGAATCCGAGGACTCGGACTTGCAGAAGAACTTGACGTCATTGAGCATATTGATATTCTTGTGGGCACTCTCGGAAAAGCGGCGGCATCTTCAGGCGCATTTGTAGCCACGCACCCTACTCTCAAGGATTACTTTGTCAACTGTTCGCGAAGCTTCATTTTCTCAACAGCCCTACCTCCCGTGAATGCGGCATGGTCTGAACTAATGATCATCAAGATGCTTATAATGACCCGGGAACGTGAGCATTTATTAAAAATTTCAAACCTGTTTCGCAAAGGGATAGAAAAAATTTCCGGAACTGCCAATCAGTCAGGATCTCATATAGTCCCGTTGGTCTTGGGTGATGCCACAAGGGCTCTTCATCTTGCCTCAAGGCTATCCTTAAAAGGTATCGATGCCCTACCCATACGTCGACCCACCGTGCCGCAGGGTGGTGAAAGAATCCGTTTTTCCTTATCCGCAGACATGACTGAGGATAAGATAAGACACATACTAAAAATCATAAGTGATGAAATTTGAATATATCAGCCACGATCCGGATTGCAGGTCACTCATCCTCATTTTTGCAGGATGGAGCACCGGTCCTTCGCTATATAATGATGTCAGCATGAAAGGTTGGGACGTGGCTGTGGTATATGATTATTCCGATCTCTCCATTGACCTGACTTTTTTAAACAAATACACGACAGTATGGCTATTCGCATGGTCATTAGGCGTGAAAGTAGCTGCCGCAACCCTTCCTCCGGAAAAGATAACGGCAGCATACGCCATAAACGGCACTCTCAATCCTGTTGATGACAAGGAAGGAATACCTTTAGCAATCTACAATGGCACAGCAGATAACCTTGACTCAAGAAACCTAAAGAAATTCCAAAGACGCATGGTTCCGGATTCAGAGACATATAAACGTCTTTTTGACAACGAACCAAGCTCTGAAGAGATTATCTCCCTAAAGAACCAGCTATATGCAATACGGGATATAGACACTGAAAACCGGTCCCTGCCTTGGAGACGTGCTTATATCGGAATCGAAGACAGAATATTTCCGTCAGCAAACATGGAACACAGTTGGGATAAAGCGGGCATAGAGATCGTAAAGATGCAAGCCGCCCATTATATCCCAATCTCGGATATAGTCAGATCCACCGTACCTAATTGTGAGATAATTGCACACAAATTCTGTCAGGCAGCAGGAACATACGACAACAACGCCATCGCACAGAAACGTATCGCCGAAAAACTTCTCACTCTGCTTGACAACTTCTCCATCCCATCCGATCCAAAAATCCTCGAAATAGGACCCGGAACGGGCATGTTTTCAAGACTCTATTCCAAAAAAATTAAACCATCTGAAATTGATTTCGTTGACATAACGCCCCTTCGACAGTTCGGAATATCTGAAACGGAACGTTACCACTGTGAAGATGCGGAGAAATGGATTCTTAACAATCATGACAAATATGATTGCATTTTTTCATCATCAACGATACAATGGTTTGCCAATATACCGGAGTTCCTTCGCAATTGTTTCAAGGCTCTGCGTCCAGGTGGAATAATCCTTATCTCAAGTTTCCTTCCGGGCAACCTCGGTGAACTTGATGCATTACGCCCGTCCCCGATTCATTACCATGCGCAAGAGGAGTATGAAAGCTGGTTTAAAGATATTTTCTCATCTGTCAAGATTTTCTCAGAAAATATATGTCTTGAGTTTTCGTCGACGAGAGAACTAATGATGCACCTTAAACACACCGGTGTCGGCGGTTCCGCGCCCTCTCCCCATGTCGCTCCATCATCCCTGCGAAACCTGCGAAACATTACCTACCGTCCGATATATCTCGCCGGACTCCGCACTTAGAAGTTCCTAAAATTTTCTACCTCTAATGAAATTCATACATACTTCCGACTGGCATCTCGGACATTCCCTATATAATTATGACAGGCAGGAGGAACAGGAAGATATGCTCAGACAGATTGTCAAAATAGTCAGCAATGAGCAGCCGGACATATTCCTCCTCTGTGGCGACATATATCACACGGCACAACCACCCGCCGCCACTCAGCGACTCTTTGCCGACACTATCGCCGACCTACATCTCGCATGCCCGGAGATGAAAATATTTATCACCGCCGGCAACCATGACAGCGCCTCCCGCCATGACATCTTCAACCGTCCTTGGCGAGCGCTCAATGTAACAACGGTGGGTGCTGTGGATGCCGGCGACCTTGATTCCATGATATTCGAGGTTCCCGGAAAATGTTATGTCATAGCTGTCCCGTATTGCCATGAGCGAAATATGCCTGACGATCTTTTCATAAAGCTCACAGACAGGACCGCAGAACTGAACAAAGACAGACTGCCGGTAATAATGACCGCACATACCGCCGTGACAGGAAGCGATTTCAAAGGGCACGATCAAACCACGGAAATAAACGTAGGTGGCATAGACTGCATGGCAATCCGAGATTTCGGAGAGGGAGGAGAGAAATATGACTATCTCGCATTGGGACATATCCACCGTGCCCAAACACTACGTGGAAGCAGTGGACGGATAAGGTATTCAGGAACGCCATTGCCGGTGTCTTTTGACGAGGATTATCCTCACAGCATCTCAATGGTAGAGCTGTCGGAATGCGGTGAAGAACCGATAATAAGGGAGATACCCATTGCAAACCGTCACCCACTGATAACTCTTCCCTCCGAAGGGTATGCATCGTTTGAGGAAACATTGGAATTATTAAAAGGTTTTCCGGATGACATAGAGGCATATATAAGGCTCAATGTGGAGATTACAGATTTTCTGCCACATATGGCGCGAGAAAACGCTGAAGCCGCAACACGCGATAAAAAATGCAGGTTCTGCCATATAAACGTTGTCAGGAAAACCGCAGTTGAAAATAATGAACAGCTTTGCAACATGTCGGTGGGCGAGTTCAAAGAGCTGTCCCCATTAGAGATCGCCAGCATGTTTGCAGAAGAAAAAGGGGGAATACTCGATAATGAGCTTAAAGAATTGCTATCCGAAATTTATATCTCTGTTAAAGAAGAGGAAAGAGAATGAAACTACGCAAACTCACCATTCATAACATGGCATCGATCGGTGATGCCACAATAGATTTCTGCGCTGACCCGCTTGCTGAGAGCGAAGTGTTTCTCATTTCCGGGAAAACAGGCGCCGGAAAATCCACCATACTCGACTGTATATGCCTTCCATTATATTCCACGGCTCCAAGATTCAAGAATACCCACATAACAGGTTCAACAACCGATGGCAAGGGAAACGACAATATAAATGTCAGCGATCCCAGGCAGATATTACGCCGCAATACAGGCGAAGGCTTTGCGGAACTTGAATTTAAAGGCAATAACGGCGTGAATTATCGCGCTAAATGGGGTGTGCAACGCTCTCGCAAAAAAATTGATGGAAAACTACAAAAAAAGATATGGACCCTCGAAAATATTGACAAAGGATTTGTATTGTCGAAAGACGCGGAAATACAACAGGAGATAGCAACTGCCGTAGGCTTGGATTTCAATCAGTTCTGCAGGACCGTCATGCTCGCTCAAGGAGAGTTCACACGTTTCCTCAATAGTAACGATAATGACAAGAGTGAAATCTTAAGCAAGATAACCGGAACCGGAATATATTCGAAAATCGGTGTAAAAATTTTCGAACGTTACAAATCTGAAGAAAACATTTTCAACACTTTAAAGACCCGTATCGAAGGTGTTACAATATTGTCAAATGAGGAGATATCCCGAAAAAAGACCATTTTAAGCGAAATAGAAAAAGAGAACGGAGATTTACATAACCTGTTGAAATCAGAATCCGAACTGCTGAATCTCCTGAAATCTGCAAAAGAAACTGAAAATGAAATAAAATCACTTGACCACAGGATTCTGGATCTGAAGGATAAAGCCTTATCCTTGCTTGCCTCGCGACATAAGGCAGCAATAGAAATATCTGATATTGAGAAGGAGATGGCAAACATCCTCCTATCTATAGAAAAAGAATCCGATTGCAAGGAAATATTCAACGATTCCCCTCAAATAATCATTAATGCAAAGCGGATTTTATCATTAAAGGACAATATTACAACAGAAAAAAACTACATATCTGCAAGAAATAAAGAGATAATCAATGTAATAACACCTAAGAAATCGGCAATAGAGAATAGTATAAACGAGATCGCTTTAAAAATAAAAGATTCTGAAAAAGAGCATGAGACAAAATATAGAGAACTTGAAGCCCTAACTCTCCCGGATTTGCGAACAAGCAAGGAACGTTTGATGTCTGAGCGCATTGAGCTTCAAAACCTTATGATCATAATCCAAAACTATCGAGACATAGCCAAACGCGTAAACCAAGAAAAAGAGAATCTTGAAAAACAGACAAAACACTTAGAAGAACTACATAATAAGAAAAAACAGCTTAAGGAGCCTCTGACTTTTGCAGAGGAGAAATTACGCATTTGTAAGAACATATATGACAAGCTGTTCGCTTCGAGTGAAAAAATTCTTGGCTCCATTCGCAATTCATTGAATGTAGGAGACATTTGTCCGGTATGTAGAAAAGAAATAACATCTGCAATTCCATCGGACTCCGCTATCAGATCGATAATAATCGAGCACAAGCAAGATCTTGATAAAGCCGAGAATGAAAGGAATGTGCTTGACAACAAAATGAAAGACACTATAGCCGAAATTAAAACATTAACTCATGTCATTGAGCTTGCCCATAAAAAAATAACGGAAGATGATTCCTTATCCAAGGCATATGACAAGGTTATAGAAAAGTGTTCAAAACTCGGCATTCAGGAAATAACGGACAATATAGATTACCTGATACAGACAAGAGCCGATGAATTATCGGCGCGCATGAACGTCATAACAGAAAAAATTTCCTCAGGAGAAGAGATTGAAAAGAGTGTAAGAAGTCTTGAGAAAGAACTTAGAAAACTGTCAGACTCGCTTCAAAATGAAAAAGACTCTTTAAAAAAGATAGACCTGAGAGTCGAAACACTAAAGACACAAAATATCGGCTCCGAAGAAAACATAAAAAGATTCGATAAAGAATGCGCAATCCTAATTGACAGGATATCGCGCAATCTGAATGGTTCCAAGTATGAAACAGGGTTTCTGAAAGATATAGCTGATTTCTGTAAAATACTTGAAAAGGATGCCCGGCGATATTCAGAACTGATCCGCGAAAACGATAGACTTGAGAAAGCACTCGTTAGCAGAAGGTCGGCATTGGATACACTCAATAATACAATTGAACTAATTGAATCAAGAATGCCGCTGATAACTGAAGAAACGGATATTCATCCCCTAAAGACGGATAATTTACAGAAATATGCAACAGACCTGTCGGCAGAAATAGTATCCACGTTTGAGCTGTTGAACAATAACAAAAAGAAACTTGATTCAACACGCGATAATTTGGAAAAGATTGCAAAAAGTAAGGAAACTGAAACTTCATCGGAAGAAGAAATAATTTCTGAAATCACTACTGCTGCCAGAATTTCAAGAATTAACGATGCAATACGGGAAAACGATATAAGATCAGGTGCAATAACAGCCGAACTAAAATTGGACGAGGATCAAAAAATGAGACTCGAGTCTATGATCAAGGAATATGATAAACAAAGCAAAATTCTTGAAAAATGGCATATTCTCAACGACATGTTCGGAGACAGCGAAGGCAAGAAATTCCGTAAGATAGCACAAAGCTATATACTGTCAGAATTAATTCGCACCGCAAATCATTACATGAAAACCCTTTCCGAGCGTTATCGGCTTCATGTAGAACCCGGAACATTTGTAATTCTGGTAGAAGACGCATGGCAGGGATTCGCCAGGCGTTCGGCATCTACCATTTCCGGTGGAGAAAGTTTTCTGGTGTCGCTATCCCTCGCCCTTGCCCTCAGCGACATGGGCAGTTCATTTTCTGTAGACACCCTCTTTATTGACGAAGGTTTCGGGGCACTAAGCGGAGACGTGTTGCATAATGCAATAAACACACTGCAGATACTGCATTCGAAGGCGGGACGGAAAGTGGGCATCATCAGTCATGTGGAAGAACTGCGCGAACGCATTCCCGTCCAGATAAACGTGATCAGGCAAGGCTTCTCCGCAGAAAGTCACATTTCAATCACACAAATGATTTAATTTAAATAGTTTCTAAATTTTTTGATTATATTTGCAAAAACAACTTATATTTTGACATAGTTATGAAAGGAATTGTCTTGGCAGGAGGGTCCGGCACCCGTTTATATCCAATCACCAAAGGTGTAAGCAAGCAGATGTTACCTATCTATGACAAGCCTATGGTTTATTACCCCATCTCTACATTGATGATGGCGGGCATACGCGACATCCTGATAATATCCACGCCTCAGGATCTACCCGGATTCAAACGTCTTCTCTGTGACGGTTCTGATTTTGGGGTCAACCTTGAATATGCAGAGCAACCGTCTCCCGACGGACTTGCCCAGGCATTCATAATCGGACGTGATTTCATAGGAAACGACAGCGCATGCCTTGTGCTCGGAGACAATATCTTCCATGGAGCCGGCTTTTCTCGCATTCTGAAAGATGCTGTAGAGACAGCTGAAAAAAAGGGGGAAGCAACCGTTTTCGGATATTGGGTAGATGACCCTGAACGTTACGGTGTTGCGGAATTTGACAAAGACGGCAATTGTCTTTCCATAGAAGAAAAACCGGTGAATCCGAAAAGCAACTATGCTGTGGTAGGACTTTACTTCTACCCCAACGATGTTGTAGACATAGCGGCGAATATCAAACCATCCGCTCGCGGAGAGTTGGAAATAACTACAGTGAACCAGGAGTTTCTAAAAAAGAATAAACTGAAAGTAAAGACTCTTCCAAGAGGTTTCGCATGGCTTGACACAGGCACGCATGACTCCCTTGCCGAAGCTTCCATATATGTAGAAGTGCTTGAAAAGCGACAAGGTCTCAAAATCGGATGTCTTGAAGGCATAGCTTACCGTCAAGGCTGGATCTCGGCAGAACGTTTGAAAGAAGTTGCCGCCCCCATGGCTAAGAATGAATACGGACGTTACCTCCTCAAGGTTGTAGACGAGATTGAGCGCACAGGATACTGCAATCTCGATTAAGTGTATTAATTTGGATAAACGTATTGTATCACGGAGTGTGACACACTCCGTGATACAATACGTTTATCCCGTTTATAAAACCATTATGTATTTGCTCGGATATGACATAGGCACATCTTCTGTTAAAGCATCATTAGTGGATGCCTTGACCGGAGAATGCATAGCCTCTGCATCGGCACCCGACTCTGAGGCTCCGATAAAATCATTGCAACCCGGCTGGGCGGAGCAATCGCCACATAGCTGGTGGGAATATATTAAAGACGTGACCTTGCTGCTGAATAAAAAGTCCGGCATCAACCCTGCCGACATCAAGGCTATAGGCCTATCTTATCAGATGCACGGTCTCGTGTGTATTGACAAGAACAGGAATGTGCTCCGCGATGCGATAATATGGTGCGACTCGCGCGGTGTCCCATATGGTGAAAAGGCATCAAAGGATGTTGGTGAGGGCAAATGTCTGGATCATCTCCTAAACTTGCCGGGAAACTTCACTGCAACCAAGTTGGCATGGGTGAAAGATCATGAACCCGGAATTTTCGAAAGGATATACAAAGTTATGCTTCCGGCTGACTACATAGCGATGTTAATGACCGGCGACATATGCACGACCCCGGGGGGATTATCCGAATATATGCTATGGGATTTCAAGGAAAATTCTCCGGCTCGATTTCTGATGGATTATTTCGGATATAATCAGGATATTTTTCCTGATGTATGTCATTGTTTCTCAGAACAAGGTAAACTATCAGCCAATGCCGCAAAAACATTAGGACTTGCACCCGGGACACCGGTAACATACAAAGCCGGAGACCAACCGAACAACGCAGTCTCTCTAAATGTATTCAATCCGGGAGAGATCGCTTCCACGGCAGGAACTTCAGGAGTTGTCTACGGCATAAAAAGCAATATCATTTGCGATCCTCAATCACGTGTAAACTGTTTTGCCCATGTGAACCATACAAATGAAAATCCCAGAATAGGGATAATGACTTGTATTAACGGAACAGGCATACTCAATGCGTGGCTTCGTAAGAATATCGTCTCCAAAGGAATCAGTTACCCGATGATGAACGATTTGGCTTCAGAAGTCAACGTCGGCTCAGAGGGGATCTCCATCCTGCCATTCGGGAATGGATCCGAGCGTATTATCCGGAATAGGCAGATATGCTGTTCAATGCTTGGCATTGATTTTAACAGACATGATCAGAGACATATTATACGTGCAGCGCAGGAGGGCATCGTGTTTTCATTCATGTACGGAATAGAGATAATGAAGAATGCAGGCATGAGCGTGGACAATATACATGCGGGAAATGCAAACATGTTTCTCAGCCCTGTATTCAGGAAAACGCTTGCAAACGTGACCGGAGCGGCAATAAAACTATTCGACACAGACGGAGCGGCTGGGGCTGCAAGGGCTGCAGGGATAGGAGCGGGAATATACACTGACAATAAAGAGGCGTTTGCATCACTTACTCAAATAAGAGAAATAGAACCGGACCTGAAAGCTTATGATGCTACCAACGAGGCATATACACTTTGGAAATCAAGGCTTCTTCAACAACTCCAATAAAGAAAACATACAATAAATAAGTAGCTTATATGACTAAAAAAGAATATTTCCCTTCTATCGGGAAAATCAAATTTGAAGGAACAGAGAGTTATAACCCTCTTGCATACAGGTATTATGACCCCGAACGCATGGTTCTTGGCAAAACCATGAAGGAGTGGCTCAAATTCGCCATGGCTTGGTGGCACACGCTTTGCGCAGAAGGCGCCGATCAATTTGGTGGTGGAACAAAAACATTTCCATGGAACGAAGCCCCCGATATGATGACCGCCGCTAAACAGCGTGCCGACGCAGGCTTCGAGATTATGCAAAAACTCGGAATCGAATATTTCTGCTTCCATGACACCGACCTGATCGGAGACATGGGCGAGGACATAGAAGATTACGAATCGCGAATGAAAGAGATTACAGAATATCTCAGAAAACTGATGGACGAGACAGGCATAAAGAACCTTTGGGGCACGGCAAACGTATTCGGCAATACCCGCTACATGAACGGGGCAGCAACAAATCCGGAATTTGACGTAGTTGCACGCGCAGCCGTCCAGATCAAGAACGCAATAGACGCCACAATAGCCCTCGGAGGACAGAATTATGTATTCTGGGGCGGTCGTGAAGGTTATATGAGCATTCTCAACACCGACCAGAAAAGAGAGAAAGAACACCTTGCCACCATGCTGACAATTGCCCGTGATTACGCCCGGTCAAAAGGATTCAAAGGAACATTCCTGATTGAGCCGAAACCCATGGAGCCGTCCAAACATCAATATGATGTTGACACGGAAACTGTAATCGGTTTTCTGAAGGCACACAACCTTGATAAGGATTTCAAGGTAAATATAGAGGTTAACCATGCCACACTCGCAGGACACACTTTCGAGCATGAACTTGCCGTTGCCGTAGACAACGGGATGCTTGGCTCAATCGATGCCAACCGGGGCGATTATCAGAATGGGTGGGACACTGATCAGTTTCCCATAGACAACTATGAGCTTACACAGGCAATGATGCAGATCATACGTAATGGCGGTCTCGGTAACGGAGGAACAAACTTCGATGCCAAGACCCGTCGCAACAGCACTGACCCCGAAGACATATTCATCGCCCACATAGCCGGTATGGATGCCATGGCGCGCGCCCTATTATCAGCAGCAGACATTCTCACCAAGTCTCCATATAAGAAGATGCTGTCGCAACGCTATGCAAGCTTCGATAATGGCAAAGGTAAAGAATTTGAAGACGGCAAGATGACACTCGAAGACATCGTCGCATATGCCAAAACCAAACCTGAACCAACTCCCGTATCCGGCAAACAGGAACTATATGAGACAATCGTAAACATGTATTGCTAACACAGCATAAAGCATCAATATGACAGAGAAATATCCTCATGTCATTGATCAACGCAAATAGGAAGCCATAAGCACATCCAACAAAGTAGCGTTTGAATTAGTAGTCGGACATCGGGGATATCCCCGGTGTCCTTTTGTAGCTGTTGCCAAATCCGTTTGAAATGATTTTACCATGCCTATTGCTGTTTCAACAATTCCAAGCCTTTCTCCGTAAGGCGGTATTTCTGTTTCGGATGGCTCGGTTGTTCCGGATATAATGGAATGACATAGCCTTCATCCAATGCAGGATGCAGGTAGTTTGTTCTGAATGTAGGGCGATGGTTCAGTTCCAATGTCTCCATTATTTCTTTTACGGACAACTCGCGTTCATTCAATATTTTCACCAAGGCGAATACTTGGTCGGTGCCTGGTCGGTACTTGATCGGTACTTGGTCGGTTTGTCACCTCACATTTGAATATCAGAGTTACACTGTCACTCCATATTCTGTATTCCGGTTCTGGCAATCCGGCTTTGCGACACTCGGACATCATCAGTCCTATGCCGCGTCCCAAGCTTTCCAAGACCTTCCGTTTATATAAGGCATTTGCCAATAACGGATTTTGCGGTTTGGATTCATGCTCGGACTTCATCTTTTCCACATCCCAGTTGGGCGGAAAAGTTCCGGGGTTTTCTATCATATATTCTAACTATATACAAATCACTTATTAGTTCAATGTTAATTGTACTAAATTAGCACTGCATGGGTAATTAATGGAAAATGGACACAGCCATTTTATAAATAGTTAAAGGTTGATAAGTATTTTTAGTTGCGATGATTTTCATAAATATTCGTGTTGCTAATCGGATTCGAGCCGAAGAAATTTGTTCATCCGGGATATGCAGCGTTTTTTCTGATCGAGATTTGGATGTACATACAGGTTGAGTGTTGTCGCAACATTCGAGTGTCCGAGTATTACACTTACAGTTTTATAGTCGCACCCGCTTTCAATGCATCTGGTGGCGAATGTGTGGCGCAATCCGTGGAATACTATTGACGGGATTCCAAGTCGTTTGAGAATACGGTTGAAAGTCTCTCGGTATGTGCGAGGCTCTTTAGCCTTAGATCCTTCGCCGACCACATACTTTTCTACTCTCTGCTGTTTTTTAACCACATTCAAGGCTTTGAAGAGAAGCGGAGATATAGGGATTTCACGATTTGAATTCCGGGTCTTGGGGGTAGAAACGTATTGTTCTGTTGCCATCAGGTCGCAATTGTAAATTCGTCCCGCAGTGCCCGCTACTGTAATAATACGGCGTGCCATATCCACATCCTTCCATTGAAGGGCACACACTTCGCCTATGCGCAAGCCGCAGCACAGAGCAATCATTATCCCTATATTCTGTAGTGTCGGGGCGGTTGCAATCGCGTTCAGCAATTTTTTGTGGTCGGGTAATGACAGCACGGGCAAGATGCGTGCAGCTGTATCCGAGGGATATTCGATGTCCCACGAAGGCATCTCAAACATTCCTCTCTTTGCCCCGAAACGTCCGACGGATTTAAGCACGGCGATAATGTCATGGACAGTTTTCTTGCTCAAGTATAATCGGCAAAACCAAAAGTGCAATTTTGAAAAACGAAAAGTACAATTTTCGGGAATTTTCCAACCCTCGCAATTTTGCCGTTTGACCGCCGTTTAATCAGCGTTTGAACACTATTATAAAACCCTCAAACCTTTGCGGTCTGAGGGTTTCTTTTCGCCTTGTATCGCGCTGTTATTTCGGGGTTGCTGACATGTTTTGCAGTATGCCAACGCAGCGTTCAATCATCTTCTCGCGGTCGCGTTTCCATTCCGAGAGTTCCATTCCCTTGTCGTATGCAGGATAAGGTTTCTGCGGTTTGGCAAAGCGGAAACGCTTGTCGAGCGGGTAAATGTAACGATACGTTTTCACCTCGTAAACCTCAAAGTCGCCGAGCAACATTCCGACGTTGGCGCGGAGAAAACCCGACGGCGAATGAGAGTTGGTGAAAATCTGCTCGTGGACGAACTCGCCGCTGCGCGTGTTCTTCAAGAACTTTGTCAGATGAAAGCCGTAATACTGAAAGTTCGCGGCTTTGTAGATTGTTCCGCAACCGAGGCGACCATCGGCGAAACTCTGAACTGCTACGCAATTCGGGTCGAGGCGGCGCAGCAATTTGATTGACGCGGCAATGAGGATGCTTTCGGCGTTGTGACCGAGTTCATCATCAATCCACATTCGGTTGAGTTCGCACATCCACGCTTTCGGGTTGGGGTGTGTGAAGATTTTAGCCTTTGGATTCTTCATAAATCCATAGACGGCCACTCCCAGGCAGCGGTCGGGTTCGTCGGCTCGGAATATTCCGAAATTGAACACGCCGAAACCGCCGTCATTCCATTTGTGGGAGTAATGGTTCTTTACGATCATCTCTTTGGCGAGAGGTTTGTCAACGGGCTTAATCAAGAGTCGCCCGAGTGCGGAGGTCTCCTTGATTATCTCCGCAGGATTTTGTCTGTTTTCATGCATTCAGCATGTGTGTTGGGGTTTGATAGTTGATGAAATGGTTGTTTATCTCGCCCCTTTTGCGTAATTTTGCAGTGCCAACCACATATACCGAAACGCGAGACACAGCGGTCAAAAGGCTTTACAGCCCTCGACTGCGCGGTGTCTCGCGTTTCGTGATAGTATGTGGTTGGCGCCTTTACTATCAAGTCGGGGGCTGTTTTTTTATTGCCCTCCGACGTATGTTTTCGGGTTTTATGTTATTTTCATTGGCTAATGTATTGGGGTTAAAGTATTAACCGCTATCTTTGTGGCATGTAATTTCACCCTCGACAGACTTGCGATTTCGATTACAAGTTAGTGAATGGTGAGTGCGGATTATATGCGATTCCCGCTTTCTGAAAAGTTATCGTGGAAAGTTCCACGTCCTACAGCCGGGATTGAGCGACTTAACGACCCCGTTGAGATGGATTTGAACGAAGCACCGGGTAAGATGACCCAGCGACAACCTACAAGATTCCACAACAGAGCATATATTGAGTTACGACCGCCGGGGTTTTTAGAGGAGCAGTTTTTCAACCGCCCCTCTTTTTTCGTGCCTAATCGGCTGAAAAACCACGGCGCACGATTGTCTTGTTGGTCTTTTTGTCGAGGTGAAACCATAAGCGATATTTCATTCTCACCATTTCACCGCCCGCGCTCTTGAACGTCTTTCCGGCGGCAGCAAACTGCAACGCAATACGCGCATAGCAGCAGGCTTGTGTTTTGACGCGCTGACCTTTCTTGGAGGCTTTCACGCGAGTGCCGATAACCTTGTAGAGGCCGTGCCCGGCTGCAATCTCCTGCACTGAGCCGCCGCACACCACAATCATAGGCTCGCAGATAGAGCCGAGTTCCTTGCCGATAAGGTTGTTATCCTCGGGGTCAGACACGCCGATACATTTTGGCACATACCATTTATTCGGCGACGAGGTGGATAAAATTACGCCTTTATAGTGCGCATATTGGTTCTTTGGCTGTCGGAGCATACTCTTACCTTTCCACAGCGGGTTTGTGCCCGTAGTGCCACCGGAACGGCGTTTGCGGTTGCGTTTCTTCTTGCGCAGGAGGACGAGCTGCACTCCTTCGGGAATAAACCCGTGGCGGATATAGACCGTCGAGCCTTTCACCACCTTAACGTCGATATGGAAGTTCTCAGTGACCGGGAAGAAACCGCCCCATGTCTTTTTGTTGCTGTCCCAATATCGGACATAGCGGCGCAGATCCGGCAGAATCTGCTCCTGCGTGATATTGTTCGCACTATGGTGATATACGTTGATAGTGTATTCGTCCGCACCATTGAGCGCGACACACCCCTTGCGGCAGTTGATACGCACGTTGTCTTTCTGCGCGTCAAGCTGCACACGGGTGAGGTTGTCGGTGGAAATCACCGTCAGTTTCTTGGCGAGTTCGCTGTTGACGGCTGTGTATTCCTGGAATTTCTTCGCAAGCGCGTCATTTGTCTGTATCAGCGAGAACCCTGCCGCCGGATAGAGATTTGCCACGTTGGGAAGATATGGCGAGGTATATCTTGCGACACGGAACACACGAGCCTCCTTGTACGTCGTACCGTCGGCCACGATATTTTCCTTGGTCTCCTCCACGCGGATAGCGGTTGCCGTGAGGGGATTGCCGATTAGCGGCAGAACCTCTCCGTCAATCACCACATATCCGCTTGCGGTGGCGGTGGATTGCTGCAAGATGTAGCGTTTGCCGCCGATCTTAGCGAATGCCTGAAGAAGATTTATTTGGCTCTGTATAAAGTTTAAGCCCTGCGTCGATAGGGGAAAGAGGCCGTTGCCACCATTTCCAACCGCCGTTGATAAGTATTGTGCTTTGTCCATTGGTTGATGTCGTTGAGGTGTATATTGGTTGTTTGGAAAGGATTCTGTATTTCTCGACTATGGCCTTAACCTTGTCGAGTTGTGAAATATAGATGTCGTGAGGCACTCGCACGATGAAAGAGTTGTGAGGGGCATTTAACCGCGCCTCGTCCGCGAGCAATGGTGTGGGGTGTTCCGGGGGCGGGTCGTCAGTTTCACGAGGGGGATTGAGCTTTTCATCGACCGCGAGGAGCTGCTGCGGCATGGTCGGGTCTTTGGCATAGATCCACTCGCCCGCATAGTCGTCGGCATCCTCCACCTCAAATCCTTTTGTCAGTCCGAAAGCGTCGTTGAGAGCCGCCCGCAGATAGCACACCTGCCCGTTGTGTGTCAGTCGGTAGATGTGGTCGGTGCGGGCGTTCAGAAACTCACCGTACAGCCACACAACCGGGGAGCAGAGCGCACGGCAGAATGCGAACACCCTGCGGCGGCGCAGGAACGTGGGGAGCATTTCCGCAATCCACTTGTCAAAATTTATGGTAAAAATCATTCGGCTACTTGATAGGCACGGCCTTTGACCGTGAGTTTGCTTAATGCGTAATAACCCGAATATGGGCGGCGGTAGCCTCGCACCTGTGTGTAAGCGTCAGAACCGCCCGCAGCGGCCTCCACTTTCACGATGTCGGCAACACGCACCCCCTCGATAGACTGGAGCGCGGCCATAAGGTCGGAGTTGCGGTATTCGCCGTTGAACGGCAGTTTGGAAATAACCTCGCTCACCGCCTCGGTGACAACGTCCTTGCCGTCGCGCATGAGGCGCAGGGTCTGATAGCCGTCCGCGTCAGCTGCGCCCATGGCGGTGGCTGTCAGAACTGCCGGATCATAGAGAACTATCAGTTCAATGCGCATGTTGTCGGCGGGTTCGTTGAGAACCTTGATTGTCACGCCCGCGTCCTTGATTTGCGAGAGATAGTATTTCAGCCCCGCGAGGTCGTCGGCCTCCAATTGCTTAGGCTGACCGTTGTTGCCCCTGGCGGCTACCTTGATAAATACCTGCGTATTGTCCTCGGTGGCGACGGCATATTTCACCACCTGCGCCTTTTCTATATCCTCGGGGGTCATTCCCGTGGTATCGTAAAAGTCAGCGACAACCACGCCGTCGGCCATTATCAAGTCCTTGCCCCTCATATAGTCGAGGGTCTTAGACACATACCAACGGAGCGTGTGGGGGCGCAGTTCCTCAATCCTCGCGTCTATCTCCTCGCGGTGGCGGTCGAATAGTTTTTCAAGCACCCATATACACGAGGCGACGACGTAGAACATCAGACTCTCCAACGATACCGGGGAGAATGCCTTGTCGAATGATTGGTTTGATTTCAGTCCGTACCCGGTGCGGATAGCGTCCTGCGAGATAAAGGTCTCGGCAATCTGAGCCTTTATCTCGGCGATTGTCCGTGCCATAAGATAATATGATTAGTTTATAGATAATCCACGAATCTCACTATTTCCTCATCCCGGTCAAGCTTAGGCCGATGCTTCCGCGCCCAGCCTTTGATCGTCATGGGCTCCCGTCTCAGACTGTAAATACTCACTGAAAAGTGGGCCGTTCGCTCATTAAAAAATGGGCC